>JBOGUF010000054.1:0-3999 GCA_050696075.1 Thermomicrobiales bacterium | reverse complement strand
GATGATAACTCCGCCAAATTCCATTCGTATCGCTTAGCAACGACGAGAAGGGGAACGGCAAGCCGTCCCCCTCTAACCTCGATCTAAGTTCAGGTCGGAACGCTACCGCTCGGAGCCGACCTCGCGGAACTCGCCTTCGACGGTGGCGTCGTCCTCGGGGGTGGGCTCGCCAGGTGCGGCTTCCTCGGCGCCGTTGGGACCGGTGCCGGCCTGGTCGGCGCCGGCGGCTTCGTACATCGAGGTGCCGATCTTGGTCAGGGTCTGGACCAGCTCCTCATGGGCCGGGCGGAGGCGCTCGATGTTCTCGCGGTCGTTCTCCAGGACGTCCTTGACCGCGGCGATCTTGGTATCGAGCTCGGCCTTCAATTCGGACGGGATGCGCTCGCCGTGCTCCTTGAGGGTCGACTCCGCCTGGAAGACCATCGTCTCGGCGCTGTTGCGGATCTCGATCGCCTCGCGGCGCTGCCGGTCCTCCTCGGCGTGCTCCTCCGCCTCCTTGACCATCCGCTGAACTTCGCTGTCGGAGAGACCGGACGAACCGGTGATCGTGATCTTCTGCTCCTTGCCCGTCGCCTGGTCGCGCGCCGTGACGTTGAGGATGCCGTTGGCGTCGATGTCGAAGGTCACTTCGACCTTCGGCACGCCGCGCGGGGCGGGCAGGATACCGTCCAGGATGAACTTGCCGAGGCTCTTGTTGTCGGCCGCCATCGGCCGCTCCCCCTGCAAGACGTTGATCTCGACCTGCGGCTGGTTGTCGGCCGCGGTGGTGAAGACCTGGCTCTTGCGGGTCGGGATCGTCGTGTTGCGCTCGATCAAGGGAGTGGCGACGCCGCCCAGGGTCTCGATCGAAAGCGACAGCGGGGTGACGTCGAGGAGGAGGATGTCCTTTACCTCGCCGCCGAGGACGCCGCCCTGGATCGCCGCGCCGATCGCGACGACCTCGTCCGGGTTGATCCCCTTGTGCGGCTCCTTGCCGAAGTAGGACTGCACCTTGCGCTGCACCGCCGGCATCCGCGTCTGGCCGCCGACCAGGATCGCCTCGTCGAGCGCACTCTTGCTCAGCTCGGCGTCCTTTAATGCGGCGTCCATCGGCGGCACCGTCTTCTCGATCAGGTGGTTAACCATCTGCTCGAGCTTGCTGCGGGTCAGCGTGACGTTGAGGTGCTTCGGCCCGCTGGCGTCGGCGGTGATGAAGGGCAGGTTGATATCGGTCTGCTGCGTGCTCGAAAGCTCGATCTTCGCCTTCTCGGCCGCCTCCTTCAGACGCTGGAGCGCCATCCGGTCCTTGCGCAGGTCGATCCCTTCCTGCTTCTTGAACTCGTCGGCCAGGAAGTCGATGACGACCTGGTCGAAGTCGTCGCCGCCGAGGTGGGTGTCGCCGTTGGTGGCGAGCACCTGAAAGACGCCCTCGGAGAGGTCGAGGATCGAGATGTCGTAGGTGCCGCCGCCGAGATCGTAGACGGCGATCTTCTCCTCGCCCTTCTTTTCCAGGCCGTAGGCGAGGGCGGAGGCGGTCGGCTCGTTGATGATCCGCTCGACGGTGAGGCCAGCGATCTTGCCGGCATCCTTGGTCGCCTCGCGCTGCGAGTTGTCGAAGTAGGCCGGGACGGTGACGACGGCGCGGTCGACCGTATCGCCCAGGTACGCCTCAGCGTCCGCCTTCAGCTTCTGCATAATCATCGCCGAGATCTCGGGCGGGCTGTACCAGCGGTCGCCCATCTTGACCTCGACGCCGCCGTTCGAGGCAGCACGCAGTTCGTAGGGCACCAGACCCTTGTCGCGCTGGACGGCGGGGTCGTTGTACTTGCGACCCATGAAACGCTTGATGGAGGAGATGGTGTTCTCCGGGTTGGTCACGGCCTGGCGCCGGGCGAAGCGGCCGACCAGCCGCTCGCCGCTGCCGGTGACCGCGACGACAGACGGCGTCAAGCGCTCGCCCTCCACGTTAGGGATGACCACCGGCTCGCCACCGTCGATGGTGGCCATCACCGAGTTGGTCGTACCCAGGTCGATTCCGATCATCCGAGGCATGTCGTTCTCCTTGTCAGTCGTGAGTCGTGAGTCGTGGGTCGTGAGTCGTGGGTCGTTAGTAGATTTGCGATAAGCATCGCATGTGGCATCTCCCGATCACTGACTACTGACAACTGACGACCAGTTACTCACGACTCACGACTCACGTCTCCTACTTTCACCATTGCCGGTCGCAGCAGGCCTTGGCCAAGCCGGTAGCCGGTTTGATAAACCTCAACTACGGTGGCGCCGGTGGAACCGGGCTCCTGGGCAACCGCTTCGTGGTGCGCTGGGTCAAAGGGTTGCCCGAGCGCGTCGATCGCGGTGACGCCGGCCCGTTCCAGCACGCCGGCGAGCTTGCGCTCGATGTGCTTGACGCCTTGCACCCACGGGGTTTCCCGGTGGTCGGCCGGGGCCTGGGCGAGCGCCCGTTGGAGGTCGTCCAGCACCGGCACGATTTGGGCCAGCAACCCGGCGCTGGCGAGTTCCTTGATCTGCACCCGCTCCTGATCGACCCGTCGCCGGTAATTGGCGAACTCGGCCACGCTCCGTTGGAGTTGGTCGAGATACGTATCGCGCTCGGCGATGACGGAGTCGAGGTCGCCGACCAATTCGTCCGCCACCGCGGTTTCGTCGACCTCCGGCGCCACGCCGTTGCCCCCGATGGGACCATTCCCTGTCGGCTGCTCCGGCTGTTCTTCTGTTACCTGTCGTTGTCGCTTTGGATTAGCCACGGTTCCGTGATCCACCCCCTGACTGACGTAGCTGCTCGCTGCTCGGTACTCGGTACTCGGTACTCGGTACTCGGTACTCGGTACTCGTTACGCGTCGGCGTAGAGATCGGACATGAGATTGCTCATCAGGTGCGCCATGTAGCGGACCGACGAGATGGTGCGCCAATAGGACATCCGGGTCGGGCCAAGCACTCCCAGAAGCCCGGTCACCGCGCCGTCGACGCCATAGGTGGCGACGACGACCCCGCAGCGGCGCAGTTCGTCCGGCAACGTGTCGTCGCCAATGAAGACCTGGACTTCCCGCCGGGCCGCCAGGCGCGGCAAGACAGCGCTGAGGAACGCGCCGCCGCGCAGCAGCGCCAGCATCCGCTGCACGTCGTCCTCCGCGAAGTCGCGCTGGCCGACGATGTACTCGAGGCCGGAGTGGCGGATTTCGGTCCGCGCCGCCGCATCGAGACCCCGCAGCGCCGCCGTCACCTGTTCGATGACGACCCGCGCCAGGCCGGTCGCGCCGTCGGCCTTGCCCGCCAACTCCTCCGCCGTCAGCGCGCGCAGTTCGGGGACCAAGGCATCGGCCAGCCGGCTCAGATCGTCCTGCTCCGCCGGTTCCGGCAGGTGGATCATCGCCTGGCGCACCAGGCTTTCGCCCGTCACCAAGATGAGGAGCGCCGACCGAGGGTGCAACGAGATGAGCTCGAAGTGGCGCAGCTTGGCAACGACGGTGCGCGGCGCGGTGACGACCGAGACGTTGCCGGCCGTTTCCGCCAGCACGCTCGCCGCCAACTCCATCCAGGCGTCGATTTGGACCTCGGCCTGGCGGAATTGGTGACTGATCATGATCTGTTCGCCGGAGGAGAGCTCGGCCTCGCCCATCAGGTTGCTGACGTAGAACCGATAGCCGTCAACGGTCGGCACGCGCCCGCCGGAGGTGTGGAGATGCTCGACGAGGCCGATCTGTTCGAGCTCGGCCATCTCGTTGCGGATGGTCGCGGAGGAAACTCCGACGGAATAGCGCTGGGTCAGCGTTTTCGAGCCGACGGGGCGGCCACCGGCGACGTATTCCTGCACGATGAGCCGCAACACGGCACGCTGCCGCTCGGTCAACGCCGCGCTGGCGGCATGTCCGCGGACCGTAATCGTCCCCTGCTGCGGCGCCATGATCGTCACTCCGTCCGTCGTTAGCACTCTCAGTCGCCGAGTGCTAACACGCGGAGCATAGCAAGGTTGAACGAACGCTGTCAAGGTGGAGCGCGAG
>JBOGUF010000053.1:0-6571 GCA_050696075.1 Thermomicrobiales bacterium | reverse complement strand
CACCATGACAGTCGCGTCCATGAGCGCAACCCGGCCGGTACACCGGCGTATCGAGCCGCGTTCAATGGGGCGGGCGCGGGTCCCTCCCCTACGACGGATGGGCGCGGTCGCGGATCTCGCCCCGACGACGAACCGGTTGCCAAAAAATTGACGCCAACCCTCGATAGCCGACCATCTGGGACCACGACAGCCCGCGATGTATCATGGCTGAGCAGGGACGGAAAAGGAGCGGCGATGACCGACGATGACCGACCGTTCGCGCGAGGTCGTTGGCCAGTTTGATAGTCGTGCTGGCCAGCGGCGACCCCCGCAAGATAAAGTCTCCGGAGCATTCGCCCGCGTTGTCCTCGCCTTGCTGCTCGTCCCGCGCCGCCGGCAGCCGCTACGCCTCAACAGTGACGACGGCTGATTGCTGACAGCTGAAAGCTGATTGCTGACAGCTCATCAGGCCGCCGCCCGTTCCCCACGCCGCATCGCTGCCAGGACTTGTCCGCCCAGGATCAGGGTGATCGAGACGAGGATCACCACGGCGGCGGCGGAGTTGATGACCGGCGAGAGGAGGAAGCGGATGCGCGAGTAGATCTCCAGCGGCAGGGTGTTGACTCCGCCGCCGGCGACGAAGAAGGTCAAGACGAACTCGTCGAAGGAGAGGGTGAACGCGATCAGGGCCCCGCCGATGACGCCCGGCAGCACCAGCGGCAGCGTGACGCGGCGGAAGGTGCGCCACTCGTTCGCGCCGAGGTCCTGCGCCGCCTCCTCCAGCCGCCGGTCGAAGCCGTAGAAGCTGGTCAGGATCAGGGTGAGGGTGTAAGGCAGGGCGTGAACGGCGTGGGCGATCAGGATCGTCACAAACCCGGTGTCGAGGTCGATCCGATTGAACCAAATCACCAACGAGATGCCGGAGACGACTCCCGGCACCAGCATTGGCAGGTAGAAGAGCGCCTGTGCCCCGCGCTTCAGCCGGAAGGCGTACCGGCTCAAGCCGTAGGCCGCGAGCAACCCCAGCGTCGAGGCGATCGCCGCCGCCATTACCGCGATCAGCAGCGACGTCTGGAAGGCGTCGATCAGGTCGTCATCCTTCGCCAACTCCTGATACCAGTCGAAGGTGAACCCCGACGGCGGAAAACTGGTCCGCCCATCCGTGGTCAACGACGCGATGACGACGATGATGATCGGCAAGAAGAGAAAGAGGTAGACGAGGCCGGCGTAGACGTACAGCAGCCCGCGGCCGCCGAATACCCCGTCATTCCGAGTTCGCGCTTCGTGCCGCCCTTGCCGCCTTGCCGCCCTCGTCTCAGCCATAGATCGACTCCATGTCGGCGAAGCGGAAGAAGATTGCCAGGGCCGCGATCACGACCAGCGTCATCACGATCGAGAGGGCTGAACCGAGCGGCCAATTGAACGCCTCGCCGAACTGGGTGGCGATCACGTTCCCCATCATAAGATCGCCGAGCCCGCCCAGCAGTTGCGGCGTCACGAACGAGCCGAAGGTCGGGATAAAGAAGAGGATCACCCCGGCTACTACCCCCGGCATCGTCAACGGCAATGTCACCCGTAGGAAGGCCCGCGCTGGCGTGCAGCCGAGGTCGGAGGCGGCCTCCAGCAGTCGCCGGTCGAGGTTGCGGGCCGAGGCGTAGATTGGCAGGATCATCAAGGGTAGGAAGACGTGGACGAAGCCGACGATGACGGCCGCTCGCGAGTAGAGCACCTCGGTCGGCAACCCTGGAATCCAGCCGAAGAGGCTGTCGAAGAACCCGTCGTTCTGCAGGATGCCGATCCAGCCGTAGGTGCGGACGATGTAGCTGGTCCAAAAGGGTACGATGATCAGGAGTAGGAGGATGCCCTGCTGTTCGCGCGGCGCGACCGCGCCGATGGTGTAGCCGATGGGGTAGGCGAGCAACAGCGCGATGCCGGTCGCGAGCAGCGCGATCTGCGCCGTCCGCCAAAAGACTCTGAGATAGATGTCGTTCGTCAGGACCCGCTCGTAGTTCTCCCACGAGAAGTCGCGCTGCATCAGCCCGGTATCGGGGTTGAGCGAGTAGAAGCTGTAGACCAGCACCAGGATCAAGGGCAGCACGACGAAGCAGAGGATCACCAATAGCGGCACCCCCACGGTTAACCCCGCCGTCAGCCTCGTCCTTGCCGCCTCCCCGCTTCCCCGCCTTGCCGCCGCCGTCGTGGCGACCATGCTCACTCCCGGATCACGACCGGCGCCGACCGCGGCCCGACGCCGACCGCGTCGCCCTCGACGAAGTGCCGATCCGCGCCGCGCATCACCTCCGCCACCAGCGGCGTGCCGTCCGCCAACCGGAGCTGGTAACTAATCGAGCTTCCCTTGTAGACGCGCGCCTCGATGACCCCGCGCCAGAGCGCCGCGTCGCCGTCGGTGAGGGCGACCGTCTCCGGCCGGATCATCACCGCCGCGCCCTCGTTGGCGCGCAACCCCGGCTCAGCGACGGTCACCTCCGCGCCCGCGACGCGCAACCGGGCCGACGCGCCGTCCGTGTCGACAACTTCGGCGTCCAGCACGTTCTCCGCGCCCATAAAGTCGGCGACGAAGCGGGTGGTGGGGCGTTCGAAGATCTCCTCGGTCGTGCCCTCCTGTTCGACCCGGCCCCGGTTCATCACCGCGATCCGGTCGGACATGGTGAGCGCCTCCTCCTGGTCGTGGGTGACGTAGATGAAGGTGATCCCGACTCGCTCCTGGATGCGCTTTAGCTCGATCTGCATCTGCCGCCGCAGCTTGAGATCGAGCGCGCCCAGCGGCTCGTCGAGCAGCAACACGGTTGGTTCGAGGATCAGCGAGCGGGCCAGCGCCACCCGCTGCTGTTGCCCGCCGGAGAGTTGCCGGGGTCGCCGCCCGCCGTAGCCGGGCATTTCGACGAGGGACAGCATCTCCTCGACGCGCTTGTTTGCCGTCGCCTTCTCCGTTTTGCGCTCGCGCAGGCCGAAAGCGATGTTGTCGGCGATCGACATGTGGGGGAAGAGGGCGTAGTTCTGGAAGACCATCGACGTATCGCGCTGATAGGGCGGCCGCCGCCCCATCGCTTCGCCGCGGATGTAGACCTCGCCGCTATCTGGGTGCTCGAACCCGCCGATCATCCGCAGCGTCGTCGTCTTGCCGCATCCCGACGGCCCCAGCAGCGTCAAAAAGGTTCCACGCTCCACCCGCAGGCTGACCCCATCGACGGCAGTCTGCTGCCCAAACCGCTTCGTGACCGCTTCAAGCGTGACGTCGATGTCTGTCATGACGAGCCTTTAGGCGTTAGGCGTTAGCCGTTAGCCGTTATGCCAACTTCACCTCGTTCCACGTCTCGTCGATCCGCGTGCGAACTTCGGCCGTGAGGTCCGGGACGAGGATCAGGTTTGCGCCTTCGGGAGTGGCGAATGCCGTTCGCTCTTCCTCGGACAACTCGTCGTAGGCAGCCTGGTTGAGCGTGTCGTAGCGCATGCCGCGCATCTCGAGCAGGGAGATGTCCGGGCGGAGAAGGAAGTCGATGAACGTGTGGGCGTTTTCGGGGTTTTTGCTCGTCTTCGGGATGCCGAAGGTATCGATGAAGACGAGCGCGCCCTCTTCCGGCACCGTCCAGTTGACCGGCGCGCCGACATCCTGCGCGTTGCGGGTGCGGCCGTCAGTGAGTTGGCCGACGACGACCTCTTCATTGACGAAGAGCTCCATGCCGTTCTGGTAGTCGACCCAGTACTTCTGCACGAGCGGCCGCTGCTCGCGCAGCATCTCCGTGATCTCGTCCCATTTAGTCGGATTGAGCGGGTCGTCGTCGAGGAGCAGCGCGGTGATGCCGACGCGGGCGAACGCCTGGTCCTGCAACGTGATTTGCCCCTCGTACTCCTCGTTCCAGGTGACGCCCCAGGAGGTCGGCGCTTCGGGGAAGGTCTCGGTGTTGTAGGTCAGGCTGTAGTTGAGGCGGAAGAAGGGGATGGCGTAGACGTCGTCGTCGCGCCGGTAGTACTCGACCTCCTGGTAGTCGGCCATGATGTTGGCGGCGTTCGGGATCTGTTCGAGGTCGAGCGGGGTCATCAACTCGGCGGCGACGGCGCGCTGCACCCAGTCGGTCGTCGGGATGAAGAAGTCGAACTCCTCGCCGGCGTTCAGCTTGGCCCACCACTCCTGGTTAGAGGAGTAGGTGCCGAGTTGCGTGACCGTGATCCCGGTTTCCTCTTCGAACATCGGCGCCACTTCGGCGATCCAGGGCTGGTACCAGTTGTAGATCACCAGTTCGCCGGCGTCCTGGTTGCGGAGGTGCAGGTACGGGCCGCGCGTTGATGGCGTCGCGTATGCGCGCCCGACCGATGCGGTCGCCGCCACGCCGCCAGCCGCGCCAGCCGTCCATCGCAGCAAGTTCCGCCTGGTCAGCGACCGTTCCTCGATCGGCTTCATCGCGGCATCGTGGTGTGTCATGGGGATCCCCTTTCGGTGTAGTCAGGCATTTCCGCGGGTCATGGTAACAAGCGGACAGCATCCGGCAAAACGCGTGCCGCGAATGCATCCCTGACTCCTGATCCCCGACTCCTGACCCCTCGTCAATACCCCGCGCGCTTGTCCACCAAATTGATCAACTCCTGGCCAGCCGCGAAGCGGACCAGGTTTGCGCGGAGGACTTCGACGCAGCGGCGCTCTTTCGGGCCGGAGGCGCCGGCGGCGTGCGGGGTCAGGATGAGATTCGGAATCTCCCAGAGCGGGCTATCGGGCGGCAGCGGCTCCGTCTCGGTGACGTCGAGACCGGCGCCGGCCAGGTGCCCTGCCGTCAGCGCCTCGGCGAGCGCGGCCTCGTCGACGATGCCGCCGCGCGAGACGGCGATCAGATAGGCGTCCGGCTGCATTGCCGCGATAGCGGCCGCGTCGATCAGGTGGTGCGTCTCGCGGGTGTAGGGCACGGAGATGACGACCACGTCCGCTTGGCCGAGCATCTCGTGCAGCCGCGAGACCGGCCACACCTCGGCCACCGCATCGTCGCCGGGGCCGGGACGCGCGTCGACGGCGAGCACGTTCATGTCGAAGGCCCGCGCCCGCTTGGCGACGTTGCGGCCGATGGCGCCGAAGCCGACGATGCCGATCGTCGAGTCCTTGACCTCGCGCAGCGTCCGGTACGCCTCGACGCGGCCCCAATACTTCTGCGCCTTCCACTCCGTCGCTTGCGGGATACCGCGGGTCATTGTCAGCAGCATCGCGAAGACGTGCTCGGCGATCGACGGCCCGTGCGCGCCGCGCGTGTTGGTGACCGGAATGTCGCTCTCGACCAGCTTGGGCGTGGACATCAGGAAGTCGACGCCGGCGCTGGAGGCTTGAATCCAGCGCAGTCTCGGCGCGGCCGCCAGCAGGTCGTCGGTCGGCCGGCCGTAGAAGACATCAATCTCGTCGCAGAGCGTCATCGCCTCCGCCGTCGTCCGGCAGCGCACGAACTCGACGTCCGGCAGCTCATTCAACAGATCGAAGTAGGCCTCCCCCTCAGGCGAAGCCAGGAGTACCTTGAGCACGATTTCCTCCGTATCGAGGCGTTAGGGCTGAGGCGTTAGGCGTTAGGGGCTACGTCGTCGTTCCCCTAACGCCTAACGCCTAACCTCTAGTACCGAACCGCTCCCGCGCCCGCGGCGGCGGCTTCTCGCTCTTCGCGCGGGCTGGCCGTCCAATTCACCTCGCCGAGCGCGTCCTTGAGACCACTGAGAAGGTAGCGGAGCTCGCTTGCCAGCGCCAGGAACTGGAACCCCTCGGCGAGTCGTTGGTTGATCCCGGCCGAGCCGGACGTATGGATGCCGGGGGCGACGCCGTGCTTGACGCTGGTTTCCCGGACGTGTTTGATCGCCTCGACCAGTTGCGGATGGTCGCTCTCCAGCGGCACGCCGAGACCGATCCCCATCGAGGCCGCCATGTCGTTCGGCCCGATGAAGCAGGCATCGACACCCGGCACGCTCAGGATGTCGTCCGCGTTCTCGACCCCCTGCTCGTGCTCGATCTGGAGCACGAGAAGCAGCTCGTCGTTGGCGTGCTTGTAGTAATCTCCGCCAGTCGTGCGGAAGCGGAGGGCGTGGGAGCCGCCGCCGGCGCTGCGGATCCCCATCGGCGGGTACTTGGCCGCTGCCACCGCGCGCTCGGCCTCCTCCTTGGTGTTGACCATTGGCACGACGATGCCCCAGGCGCCGGCGTCGAGCGCTCGCTTGAAGTGCTCCGGCGTATTCCAGGGGATGCGGACCATCGGCGCGGTGCCGGTGCTCGCGATCGCCCCGAACATCAGGCTGAGGGTGCGGATATCGACCGGGCTGTGCTCGGCGTCGATGTTCAGCCAGTCGAAACCGAGGGCGCCGACGAACTCGGCCGCCTCCGGACTGGGCAGGGCCAACCAGGTCCCGATCGACGGTTCGCCGGCCTGCAACCGGCGCTTAGCGTGATTGACGCGCATCGTGCTCTCCCCTCTGTTCCTGCGCCACGCGGCGCACTCGGTCCAGGAAGGCGATTGTATGCAATAACCGGGGATTGCACATGCGGTGGTTGGAAATGGCGGGATCGAAGACTGCCGCGTCAAGTCCAATCTGCAGAACAAGCCCACCGCTTGGC
>JBOGUF010000052.1:0-33695 GCA_050696075.1 Thermomicrobiales bacterium | reverse complement strand
CGCTGAAGGTGGGCAGCGCGCCCCCCGCCAAGGCCGCCCCGCCGGCGGCGGCGGCCGCGGTGCCGAGCAAGCGACGGCGGCTGAGGATCATGTCGTCGATCTTCCGGTCGGTTGCCATGCGATGCCTCCTTGGTCTTTTCGTGGTGGATACGCCCCAACCCGCCCCATCGCGGGATGGGCAACAGCGACCATGGGCCTTTCGGGTAGCGCACCTCCCTTACTACTACGTGTCGGTTCGAGCGATGGTTGCTGAATAAACCCGTCGTGATCATCGACCCCGCCCTGGACTGAAGTCCGGGCTCAGTGACGGAAGTCGGCTGGAAGCCGACGGAATCCCAAGAAGCCAGTCCATTTGTTGCGCCCGGCCCTATTATCGCATCCTTGCCGTCCTTGCCGCCTTGCCGTCCTTGCCGCCTTGCCGCCCTCGTCACGCCGCGGCCTCTTTGCCGAGGCGCTCGCGAGCGACGACGTGACAGGCGGCCTCACGATCGTCGCCGACGTCGATCAGCTCCGGCACGACCTCATCGCAAAGACCGGGCACGAAGTACGGGCAGCGCGGGTGGAAGACACAGCCACTCGGTAAATTGGTCAGGTTCGGGATATCGAGGCTGCGTAGTTGCAGCTTGTCCTTGGCTCGCGTCAGGTCCGGGTCGGCCTCGGGGATGGCGGCGGCGAGCGCCTTCGCGTAGGGATGCAGAGGCCGGCCGATCACCTGAGGCGTGCGCGCGTATTCGACCAGCTTGCCGACATACATCACCCCGACGCGCCCGTCCCAGCCGAAGTACTTCACCACCGCCAGGTCGTGGGTGATGAAGAGGAAGGCGACCCCCAGCTCGTTCCGCAGCTTCAGCATCGTGTTCAGGATGCTGACGCGGATCGAGACGTCGACCATCGAGACCGCCTCGTCGGCGATGATCAACCGCGGGTTGAGCGCCAGCGCCCGTGCCACGGCCACCCGCTGCCGCTGCCCGCCGCTGAGTTGGTGCGGGTACTTGTTGATGAAGTTCTCCGGGGGCGTCAAGTCGACCTGGGTGAGCAGTTCCGCCGCGCGCAGCGTCGCTTCACGCCGCCCGCGGACCAGCTTGTGGTGCGTCAGCGGCGCGCGGAGCGTATCGCCAATCGTGTGGACCGGGTTGAGCGAGGAATACGGGTCCTGGTGGACGAGTTGGACCGCCCGGCGGTACGCCTTGTGATCGTCCTTGGCCATGCCGTGCAGGTCGTGCCCTTCGAAGCGCACCGTGCCATACGTCGGCGCCAACAAGCCGGCGGCCATGCGGGCCACCGTCGTCTTGCCGCTGCCGCTCTCCCCGACGAGGCAGAGGATATCGCCCCGGTTGATCGTCAACGAGATGTCGTCAACCGCCTTGATCCGCCCCCGGCGGGTGTCGAACTCGCGGGTGACGTGGTCGATGGAGAGCAGGGGTGCAGTCATCGGATGCTTCTCACTTTGGCGGAGCCGCCTTCATTCGTGGTAGGGGAGGGACCCGCGCCGACGACGAATGGGCGGCGTCCCGTCATGAGGTTCCCGCCTCCTCCCACACCTCTTGGGTGCGCGTCACTTGATCGTGGTGGAAGCAGGCCGAACCGTGGGCGGGGCCGACGTCGTAGAGCGGCGGGACCTCCTTGGCGCAAATCTCGGTCGCGTAGGGGCAGCGGGGATGGAAGGGGCAACCGGAGGGGATGGCGAGCATGTTCGGCGGGCTGCCGGGGATCGCGGTCAGGGGCGTGAACTCCTCGCCCGCAATCGGCGGCACCGCGTTGAGCAGACCGACCGTATACGGGTGCTTCGGTTGGTAGAAGACATCGCGCACCGGACCGACCTCGACCAGATCGCCGGCGTACATCGTGGCGACCCGGTCGGCCAGTTCGGCCGCCAGCGAGAGGTCGTGCGAGATGAAGAGCATGGTGAAGGTGATCCGTTCGCGTAGGGAGCGGATGACGTCGATGATCGCGCGCTGGGTCAGGATGTCGAGCGCCGTCGTCGGCTCGTCGAGGATGATGAGTTGCGGTTCGAGCAGCAGGCTGAGCGCGATCGAGACGCGCTGGCGCATGCCGCCGCTCAGCTCGTGTGGGTAGGAGCCGATGACGCGATCCGGGTCGAGTTGGACCATGCGCAATAGTTCGAGGGCGCGTTCGCGCGTCTGGCGGTCATCCTTCTTGCCGTGCGCCCGCGCCGTCTCGGCGAAGTGATCGCCGACTTTCAGCACCGGGTTGAGCGAGTTGAGCGCCGCCTGGAAGACCATCGCGCATTCCTGCCAGCGGAAGCGCCGCAACTCGTCGTGATCCATCGCGAAGAGGTCGAGGACGCGCCCATCGCTGGCGCGAAAGAGGGCCCGTCCTTTCGAGACGCGGGCCGTCCGCACCAGCAGCCGCAGCAGAGCCAGCCCCATGGTCGACTTGCCGGAGCCGCTCTCCCCGATCAAGGCGACCGACTCACCGGACCGCACCTGCAAGTTCGCCCCGCGCACCGCTTGCATCCGCCCCGCCGGCGTTTGGTACTCGACCCACAGGTCCTCCACCGACAACACCACGTCGTCCGGCAGATGCCCATTCGCCCTCACATTAGCCATTAGCCATCACTCATTCCCCCTCGCGCAAGCGCGGGTTGAAGATGTCCTCCAGCGAGCGGGAGATCATCACCAATGAGAGTTGGAGGAGCGAGATCGCGACGATGGGCGACATGATGTACCAGAGGCTGTCCTTGAAGAAGATCGCGCCGCGGGTGTAAGCGAGCTGGATCATCAGCCCCCAGTTGTCGCCGGTGAGCGGGACGAGCCCGAAGAAGTAGAGGATGAGCTGACCGTAGATCGCGTTCGTCATGGCGATGACGAAGTTGATCACGATGTAGCTCATCATGTTCGGCAGGACTTCGCGGAAGAGGATGTGCGGCAGGCCGAGGTCGAGCACCCGCGCCGCCTCGACGTACTCCCGCTCCTTGAGCGTCAGCACCTGCGCCCGCACCGCCCGCAGCAAGACCGGCCAAGAAACCGCGGCGATGATGAAGGCGAGCAGGACCGGGCTGTTGAGCTTGACGTAGGCGGCGAGCACGCCGAGCAGGACGATGTAGGGGAGGGTCAGCACGACGTCGGTAATCAGGAGCACGCCGGAGTCGAACCGGCCGCCGGCGAGCGCGCTGAGGGCGCCGAGGGTGACCGCGAAGAGGGTCGACATCAACGCCGCGAGCGCGCCGACGATCATCACGCTGCGGGCGCCGCGCACGACCTGGACGAAGACGTCATGCCCGGCGTGGTCGGTGCCCAGGATGTGATCCAGGGATGGCGGGCTGTAGATCTGGGTCACATCGGTGACCTTCACGCCCGAGGTGAAGATCGGCCCGAAGACGGCGAGTAAGACGAAGAAACCGAAGATCGCGAATCCGGCGGCACCGACCTTGTCGCGGCGGAGAAAGCGGAGGAAGACCCGCCACCAGCCGACCGGCTGGCCCACCTGGACGAGTGCCGGGGTGTCAGGAACGGGCGCGTGTTCGAGGTTGGTCGCGGTTTGGACCATAGTCTAGTCGTTCCTCCCAGCGGTGCGGATGCGCGGATCGAGCCGGCTGTAGAGCAAATCGGCGATCAAGTTCGCGAGGACGACGGAAATGGTGATCATCAGGAAAATGCCTTGCAGCAAGGGGTAGTCGCGCGACTGGATAGCGCGGAAGAGGACAAGGCCGACGCCCTGGTACTGGAAGATCGGCTCGACCAAGAAGGAGCCGCCGACGATGAAGCCGATGGCGATGGTGAGCTGGGTGAAGAGGGGTAGGATCGCGTTGCGGCCGACGTAGACGAAGGCGATCCGCTTCTCCGAGAGGCCGCGCGCCCGGGCCGCGGTCACGTAGTCCTCTTCCAGGGCGGCGATGGTGCTGCTCTTCATCAGCAGCATCCAGACGCCGATCGTGGTCACGACGTAAGTCAGGATCGGCAGTGAGGCGTGGTAGAAGGCGTCCTTGATGAAGGCGAAGCTGAGCTCGACCTCCTGACCGGAGGAGAGGGAGCCGCGCATCTCGGTAATCGGCAGCAAGGCAACGCGCACGCCGAGAAAGACGATCAGCATGATCCCGAAGAGGTAGTTCGGGACGGAGTGCGTCAGGGAGGCGAAGGCGGAAAGGATGTTGTCGAGCGTGGTGTTGCGCCGGTAGGCCATCAGCATCCCGAGGCCGATACCGAGGATGAAGGCGATCAGCAGGCCCGTGCCGACGCTGAAGAGGGTCCAGGGCAGATACTCGAAGATAATCTCGGTGACGGGAACGCCGGCGGACAGGATCGATTGGCCGAGGTTGCCGCGGGCGATGTTCTTCAGGTAGTCGACATATTGCAGGAGCAGCGGCTGGTCGGGGTCCATCGCAAAGAGGGCGCGGGCCTGGTCGGCGGCGACATCGTAGGAGTAGCCGTACTGGTCGATCAGCTGAAAGATGAAGGCGTCGACTGGATTGCCGGGGAGGAGGCGAACGAGGAAGAAGATCAGGGTCGTGACGAAGAAAATGGTGAAGAGCGCCTTCAGGATACGGCGGAAGAGGAAACGCGCGGTCGCACCGCCAAAGATGCGCCAACTGAGGCGCGGTCGGTGGCGCGGGGCCGCCTGGTCGAGCGCGGTAACGCCCATGACTCCTCGCTTTCCGTCGCTCGCACTGGCCGCCGCATCGCCGCCGGGTGCGATTGTGTTCACCAGTCACGGAACGGAGCCGCGTTGGCCGTTCCCGAATCGCGAATCCCGATCGCTTCGCGTGGACACCACAAGGGTGAAAGGGCGTCCCTATTATGCCGGGCAAGGCGGCAAGGCGGCAAGGCGGCAAGGGAGACGACGTTCACTCGTGCAGGTTGGCCAGCAACGTCGCCGGGTCGAAGACCAAACCCGGAACGATGGTGGAATGCAGGCGGCCATCGGCATCCGGCTCGACCTCGACGTAGCGGCCCTCGCGCAGCGCAAAGAGACGCAGCGCCGGCGCGTCCGGATCGGCCAGCATCAGCTCCGGCACGCCCATCCGTTCGTAGAGGCCGCGCTTGATCTTCTCGTCGTACGACCGGTTGGACGGCGAGAGGATTTCGATGACCAGGTCCGGCGGCTCGTAGACGGTGTTTACTCGGTAGATTCCGGCCCGCTCGCGCCGGATGAAGAGGAGGTCCGGCTGGACCTGACTGTGGAGGGAGAAGCGCACATCGACCGGCGCCATAAAGACCTCGCCCGCGCCTGTAACGTCCGCGGCGTCGTCGATCACTCGATACAGACGTCCCAGCAGGCGCTGGTGCGATTTCGCGGGCGCGGCGGCCACGTACAACTCCCCGTCGATAATCTCGTAACGCAGCCCATCGTCGGGAACCTGCTCCAGGTCCCTGTAGGTCAACAATTCCGCGGTGGTCGACATGGCGCCCTCCCGGTGCTTGCCGTTGGTGTGGCAGGATCATGCGACGCCGGGGCGGCTGCCGTCAACTCGCGCCCGGCGCGTTCACCCCACCAGGCCATCCGGGCAGGCGACCGGTTCGTGGCGCTGGGCGGACTCGTAGGAATCGAGGGCGACGTCGAGGGCGCGCGGGCCGCCTTCACAAATGCAGATCAGCTAAGAGCGTCGACGGGTCAAGGACCAGCCCAGGTACGACGTGAGAATGCAGGCGGCCATCGGCATCCGGCTCGACCTCGACGTAGCGGCCCTCGCGCAGCGCAAAGAGACGCAGCGCCGGCGTGTCCGGATCGGCGATCAGGAGTTCCTGCACTCCTGATCGCTGGTAGAGCGGCGTCTTCACACTGACATCATAGGCTCGGTTAGAGGGCGAGAGGATCTCGACGACCAAATCCGGCGGGCCGTAGACCGTATTACCCCGATAGATCGCTGACTGCTCACGTCGGATGAAGAGGATATCCGGCTGGACCTGACTCGTCTCGGAGAATCGCACGTCGACCGGCGCGTAGAAGACTTCACCCGATCCGCTCGCTTCCGCCGCACCATCGATGGCCCTCAACAAGCGGCGAGATAGACGCTGGTGCGATTTCGCGGGCGCGGCGGCCACGTACAACTCCCCGTCGATGATTTCGTACCGTTTCCCATCGTCGGGAAACTGCTCCAGATCCTTATAGGTCAGTGGTTGGGTCAGGATAGACATGGCGGCCTCCCGGTGCGCGGGTGATTCGTACAATGATGATGCGCCGCTAAGGAGGCCGCCGTCAACTCGCGCCCGGCGCGTTCACCCCACCAGGCCATCCGGGCAGGCGACCGGTTCGTGGCGCTGGGCGGACTCGTAGGCGCAGAGGGCGACTTCGAGGGCGCGCAGGCCGTCTTCGCCGGTGACGGGCGGCTCCGTGCTGGTGCGGGCGGCCGCGACGAAGGCGCTGACCAGCGCGGGGTCGCCGCCTTCGCCCCAGGGGACGAACCGGTAACGATTGTTCCGGTCGTCGGCGTGGATCAGGTTTTGGCGGAACGCATCGAGCATCAGCACGCCTTGGTCGCCGATTACCTCCATCGTCACCCCGCCCCAGATCGGCCAGGACTTCGGGCGCGACCAACTCGCGTCGAGGCTGACCGGCATCCCATTGCTCAGTTTCAGCATCAGCATGCCGCAGTCGTCGACCGGCAGGTCCGGGTGGAGGCGGGTGCTCACCTCGGCGTAGACGCTGACGATCTCCTCCTCAAATATCCAGCGCAGCATGTCCGCGACGTGGACCGTGTGGTCCATCACCGCGCCGCCCCCGGCTAGTGTCGGATCGCCGAACCAGCCGCCGGGGTAGCTGCCGGGGTTGGTCGCCACGACCGACAGCGGCGTCCCCACCGCGCCGGCCCGCACCTGCCGTCGCAAATCGACGGCCGGCGGGCTGAAGCGCATCGGGAAGGCGATCTGGAAGATTACCCCGGCGCGTTTGCACGCCTCGACCATCGCCAGCGCGTCGGCGCGGGTGGTGGCGATCGGCTTTTCGCAGAGGACGTGCTTGCCCGCCTCGGCGGCGGCGATCACCATCTCGCGGTGCTCCCCGTTGGCGGAGCAGACGACGACCGCCGAGACGTCGTCGCGTCTGAGCAATTCCTGATAGTCCTGGTAAAAGTCGCCGCCGTAGCGACGAACGGCCTCCCGGCCGCGGGCCTCGTCGGCGTCGGCGATGGCGGCGATCTCGACCCCCGACGTCTGCATGAGGCAGCGGGCGTAGCTGTTTGCGTGGCCTTGATGGGCGAAACTGATCATCCCGACTTTCACCGGGCCACCTCCTGAAGCGTCGGGTGACCGGCGGCGAAGTGGACCGGCTGTCCCGTGCGGATCGAATCGAGGGTGGCGATGGCAATTTCCAGCGCCCGCAGGCCGTCCTCCCCCTCGGTCAGGAACGGCTGACCGTCGGCGATGCGGTCGACGAAGTGCTGCAACTCGGCGTGGTACGGCCCCTGGTTCGCCGGCAGAAACCGGGTGATGATGCCGCGTTGCTGCTCATCCGGCGCCGACCGTTCCAACCACAGCGGCGCGCTCCCCTCCCGCGAGTAGTCGATGATCCCCTCGCTGCCGGCGATCTCGATTGCGGTGCGGAAACTGGAATGAGCCCAACTCCCCTCGACGTGGGCAATCACGCCGTTCTCGAAGCGCAACAGCGCGACGGCATGGTCGCTCAGCGCCTGGTGCTCGGTGAAGCTGAGGCCGTGGGCGTAGACGCGCGCGACGTCACCGAAGTACCAGCGTAGGGTGTCGAACTCGTGGATCATCAGGTCGACGACCAGGCCGCCGCTCTCGTCCATGCTCTTGAACCAGGCGCGGTCGGCGGGCGGGTGCTGGTTCAGCCGCGCGCTGCGCACGACCCCGACCTGCCCGATCGCGTCGTCGTCGAGCAGCTCCTTGATCCGCGCGTACTCGGGGAAGAAGCGGACGACGTGCCCGACCATGAGGCGAACGCCCGCCTGCTGGCACGCCCCAATCATCGCCCGCGCGTCGTCGACGGTGAGCGCGATCGGCTTCTCGCAGAAGACGTGCTTGCCGTGCGCCGCCGCCCGCTCGGTCAGCGGTCGGTGCAGCGGCGTCGGCGCCGCGACGACGACGGCGTCGACCGCCGCGTCGGCGAAGACCGCCTGCACCTCTCCCGTCGCCCGCCCGCCGACCTCGGCCGCCAGCGCCTCCGCCCGCGCCACGTCTTGATCGACCACCCAGCCAACCGTTATGTCCGGTAACTCGTGGCAGGCATGGGCGTGAACGCTCCCCATCCCCCCCGCGCCGATGACGGCAATGTTGGTCATGGTCCTCCTCGAAGCGCTCCCGACTGCGCCGCTTCGCAACCGATTCTTACGTTGTCCGAACATCTAGTAATGTCCGGCTCGGCACGCTATCATACGGATAGCAGCGCTAACGTGCTGTTGGTCTGCTAAAGCCCGATGGGGTTCTGCGCGAACAGTCTCCGGATGGAGGCGTGCCCGGACAAGTACCGGGATAGCGCAGAGCCCCATCACGTTAACTCCAGTTCCACTGGGGTAACCGGCACTTCCCCATCCCAATCCCAAATCTCGTGTACACGGGTTCTTATTATGTTGAGATACTGTTCGTTGCCATGTGCGCGGCTTGCATAGATCGCGCCCGAGACCATATCGGTTGCTTGCACCAATACGTCGGTATGCGACGGTTGGTGAACGACCTCTCGGATACGTCTGCTGCCTTGTCCGCGGTTAAGAGCTTGGCGAATTGCGGCATTCATCTCTCGTTGACGACGCTTGTCGCGAACATACTCATCAATGACAAGCTTGGTGTCGTCCAGCTCATTGCAATTGCGCACCAAGACATGGCGCACGAGCGTACCGAAGAGCAATTCCTGGCTGCGCGACTCCGGCTTTCCCATCAACAACGCCTTGTGGACTACGAGGGCACGGACCGAAATAACGCATCTCCGAAGGTTTTCGAGAATCTGTATTCGTCGTGGCTTGGAGTTCTTGCTGAACTTGAACTCTTCCCGCCGTGACAAACTAAGCTCGTCGCGCAGCGCATCCATGCCCGCATGGACGGGACCGGGATCGTCGACAAGCAGGAGCGTGATCACGAAATAGTCGGGGGTTCCCTTGCCAAGACGCTTGAAACCGGTGTCGCCTGACTCGTCAATGTAGGCAAATCTAACCACCAGTGGTCTGTTTCTCGTGACTGTGCCGCCCGAGCGTTTCAAACTTCGCAGACCATTGCTCCCGTGGAATGATCCAGCCTCGATCATCAAGCATCTCAGCAACTGATCGCGCGAGTGCTAACTCAGGTGTCCAAGCCTGGCATCTCAGCTCAAAACTCGCACGCCCCGGACGATACGGCCGGTGGAGTTCAGCTTCGTAGGCGACTGGTCTGCCTCGAAGCTTTTCCAACCTCCAATGCCACTGATGTTCTTCGACAATATTGAGCAGCGCTTGAAGATCATAGCCTTCCGATACCCCGCGCGCGCGAAGTTGTTCGTGGACGTCCTCGAGTGCTTGGCGATTGTCGTCGTCAGGTTGCAGCCAGTCATTCCCAATCCGGCGAATAACGGGCTTGAGTGCTTCGATTTCTGCTGGATCGAAGAGTCGCTGACGCCTGTCCCTTTCAGTCACAAAGACATGTAGATCCCCATGACGCACGAGTCGACTGACTTTGTAAACGCTGACCCCTAGTTCCTCTGCTACCTGACTAGCATTAAGCATTCTCTGATCATCTGGCGGTTCCACAACGCCTGGCGTCACGATGAGTTGCCCGCCGGGTCCGTATTCATACCTTGGTTCGACTCTCATCGCGTTACTCCTAACCATTGCAAATACATGATTGCATCGCTAGGATATCCTAGCGATGCAATCATGTCAATGGGAGATATTTTGATAGATCGGATTTGCCCGTTGCTCTGCTCTGTTCCCGAAAGGACGGTAAGGAGAACGACTATGTTGTCTCCCCCGTCGTTTCCGGACTCGGCGATGCCTCGGCCGGCGGATCGGTCGGCGCCTCTGTCGTCGCGGTTGGTTCGACGGGCGGTACCTCGGTCGGCGTTGCCGTCGGCTCTAGTGTCGGTTCGACCGTCGCGGTGGGCTCGGTGGTCGGCGACGCCGTCTCGGCCGCTTCCGGCGTCGCCGTAGGCGTTGGCGAGGACTCCTCGACCGCGGCAGGTTCGAACGGTCCGCCGCTGACGACGAAGGCGTTCGTCTGGGCGCGGCCAATCGGCCCATCGCCGCGTACCGACGCCGAGCCATCCGGCGCCGCCAGCGGCACGGTAATGTCGAGATTGGCGCTGCCGGAGCCGGAGGTCGTAACGGTGGTCAGTTGCTCGAACGACCCATCGAGCTGCCACCGGATGCGGACTATCTCCCGCGCACCGTATCCGCGCAACGACACCCCGACGGGATCGCCGCGCGCGGCCTGACCTGGAGTCAGCTTGATTCGCGGCACGATTTCGTATGTCGCCGTCGCCTCGACGTTGCCGCCGGTCGCCTCGACGCCATGGAAGCCCTTGGGCGACGCGGGCACCTTGAAGCTCATCGTGGCGGCGCCGGTTGCGTCCGTCATCGCGCTCGCGGTGGCTTCATAGAAGCCGCGGAACGTCACGGTCACGGTTTCGTTCGGCGGGAAGTTGCCCACGGTGGCGGTTACCCGACTATTGACCGTGCCGCGAATCGAACCCAGGAGGAGTGTTCCGGGTTCGGGGAGCGGCACGTCGTCAACAGAGAACGCGTTGGTCTGCGCACGACCGCCTGACGAGTTCGTTGAATCGCCGCGCACTGAGTTCTGGCCGACAGGCGCCCAGTCTGGCACGACGACGTCGACATTGGCGCTGCCGGTGCCGGACGTCGTCACGCGCGCCAACTCAACCCAGGACCCATCTCGTTCCCATCGGATACGGACTGTCTCCCTCGCCTTATATCCGCGAAGCGAGACATCGACCGTGTCTCCACGCGAAGCTTCGCCCGGGATGATCTTGATGCGTGGAACGACGGTGAATGTGGTCGCCGCCTGCCACTCGCCCGCCAAGAAGGAGACAGTGTGATTGCCCATGGGGGCGGCGGGCACGCGCAACGTGCCGGCCGAGCTTCCGAAGAAATCGGTTCTCGTGCTCCCGAGTGTCATGCTATCCCAGCGAACCGTCACCGGAACGTCGATCGGATAGAACGCGATCGCATAGCCCACCGAAGCATTGACCGTACCCCGCTCCGGGCTGATCGCGGCCACGGGATCGAACAGCGAATAGCAGGCATCGGCCACGCCGAGGGACTGCCAGCCGCCACCATCGTTGACAAGCGTGTCGTAGAAGTCAACCAAGTAGGCAAAGTGGCCATCTACTTCGCCGAATGCGTCGAACCAAAACACGTCGACGATCGTGAGGAAGGTCGGTCCAACAGGTACGTTGACCAGCGTATGGATGTCGAAGTCCACCGGCAGCGTTGGAGAGGCAACGCCAAAGGCAAGCTCTGTAAGTCCAACGAGCTCGATGTCGCTATTGGGCAAGACCTGCCAATACTGAAATCCGGCGGCAACATTCTGCGCGAAGTTCCCGGACGGATAGACGATCGGCATCCATACGGCGATCTCCATGATTGGAGGGAACGCGTCGGCATATGTACCGCAAGCCGTGCCTGGCGCGGATGGCGAATCGGTATAGAGAATGTCTCCCGTGTTCCCCGTTTGTATCAACGGCGTAAATGCCGCGGAGAACTCAGCATTTTCGATGCGCGAATCACCGTAGTTTGTCGTCGGTCCGGTGCCGCCGAACGGCTCGTTTCGCTCACCCTCTTGTGCGGCAGACCAGCCGGCCGGTACCCCGGCCGCCAGCAAGAGCACGACGATCAAGATGGTCAGCCACCGCGCACGAGTATCCATCGCCCACGCTCCTTCTCGCGAGAGACCGATCCCCAACGACGGCACGATGCCCAATGCGGCTGTCACCACGTCGAGCGCCCGCGACGGAGCAGCTCTGACGTAGGTAGCGTCGACAGGGACCACCGGCCAGTGGTTCGATTGTCTGGAAACCCAATCGCATCTTATACGACGTCGCCTAACATTGCATTGGGCGATGAATGTTGGTCTTGATTAGAATCTTCTGGCCGGACGACTTCGTCGTACCTTGGGAGAGTCGTCACGTGAATCTTCCGCGGATCCGCGACATCTACGACAAACGCGCCTCCACCTACGACGCCTCGGTCGGCCGGGGCGAGCGCCTCGTCCTCGGCGATCTCCGGCAGCGCTTCGGGGCCGAGTTGCGGGGCGAAACGTTGGAAGTCGCGGTCGGCACCGGTCTCAACCTGCCGTACTACACGGACGCCGTGACGCGGGCGGTCGCCGTCGATCTGTCCCATGGGATGATGACGATTGCCAGAGAGCGGGCACGGGCGCTCGGGCGACAGGTGGCGTTCGCGCAAATGGACGCCCAGCGGCTGGCCTTCCCGGACGCCACCTTCGACTCCGTCGCCATCAGCCTTGCCCTCTGCACGGTGCCCGATCCGGTGGCGGCGCTGCGCGAGTTGGCGCGCGTCTGCCGTCCGGACGGACGGGTCGTCCTCCTGGAGCATGTCCTGTCGCCGGTACCGCCGGTGGCGTGGCTCGAACGCCTGCTCTCGCCCGTGCAGGAGCGCTTTATCGGGTGCCATCTGAACCGGCGCACGATCGAGACGGCCCGATCCATGGGCTTCGCGATCGAATCGGAACGGCGGCGCCTGGCCGGCGTCTTCCGCTTGGTCGTCGCGCGGCCTCCAGACCGCATTGGCCCGATGTGATACAAGCTGCACAGTTCAGCGTCCTGCTTGGCCTGAACGATTGCAAGACTGAGGCTAGTCGTGTCGAAGGTGATCTCGGACAAACGGACGCCCGCGAGCCCGTCGTCGTTGGCCGCGGCGGGGCCGGTGAGCTATGCCATCGTGCAACTGGCGAAGGCGCACAAGGCGATCGCCGCCTCGCTGCTACGCAAGATCGGCCTCTACCCAGGGCAGGAACTGGTGTTCATGCACCTTAGCGATGAGGACGCGCGGACCCAGGCCGAGCTCGTCCGGGCGCTGAACCCGGACGCCTCCACCGTGGCCCGGATGGTCTTTCGCCTCGAGCGTTAGCAGATCGTGCGCCACGCGGCATCCGCGCGCGACCGGCGCGCGGTCATCGTTTCGCTCACGCCGCGCGGCGTCGAGCTGTGCGAGGAGATACGCCGGACGTGGGCCGAACTCGAGGCGGCGACCACGAGCGGCATGTCCGATCGTGACCGCGACGCCCTGCTCCACGCGCTGCAACATGCCGCGAAGCGACTCCCAACCCCCAGCGACTAGCCGTCCCCCAGCACGCCACCATCCCCTTTCAGCGTTTTCCCAGGGTTTCATCAGCGCATCCTAGGCCGCGTGCATGAGACTCATTGTGTGGCTGATATGTGACTGGCCAATAATGATGCTGGCTGGCCACATATCACCGGGAAGCCGACGCGCACGGCCGCATGACAAGGAGGCGCCGATCATGAGTGTTTCGCTGGTTCTCAACGGACAGCCGACGACCCTGGCCGTCGAACCGGACGTCCCGTTGCTCTGGGCGATCCGCGAGGCGGCGGGGCTAACCGGCTCGAAAAGAGGTTGCGGCGCGGCGCGATGCGGCGCTGCCGCCGTCCACGTCGCCGGCCGCGAAATCACCACTCGCTAGACGCATGCGTTTGGCGCAAAGGAGTGAAATCCATGAACAACGTAAGCACCATCCTAAACAGCTCGACCCTTTCCCGCCGCGGCGTGCTCACAGGGGGCGCGGCCATAGCGGCGCTGTCCATAACGAGGTCCGGTTGGGCACAGGCCGGACCGACCGGCGCGCAACCCGTTGTGCTCATCACCGGCACCAGTTCGGGCTTCGGCCGGCTCATGGCCGAGACCTTCGCCCGCAACAGTCTGCACGTTGTCGCCACCATGCGCGAAACAGAAGGCCAGAACGCACCGGCAGCCGCGGAGCTTCGACAGCTGGCGGAACGCGAAGATCTGGCGATCGAGGTCATCGACATCGACGTCACCGACCAGGCTTCGGTGGATAGCGGCGTCGCCGAGGCGCTCCAGCGCGCCGGGCAAATCGACATCCTCGTCAACAACGCCGGCATCGTCGTTCCGGGGCCGACGGAGCTGCAGCCGGTCGCATCCTTCGACGCCAATCTCGAGACCAATGTGAATGGGAGCTTGCGCATGTTCCGCGCCGTCGCGCCGCATCTGCGCGAACGCGGCAGCGGCTACCTGATCCAGTTCTCGAGCGCGCTCGGCCGCATCCTCGATCCGATGCTCGGCGGCTATTGTGCCTCGAAACTGGCGGCGGAAGCTGCCGCGGACGCGCTCGCCTATGAAGAGGCGATGTTCGGCATCGAGGTCACGATCATCCAACCGGCGGGCGCCTATCCGACGCGGCTCCAAGAGAATGCCATGCGCTATTTCGAAGAGATGGTGGCAAGTCTGTCGGATGCAGACCAGGCGCGCCTCGCCGCCTTCGAGGAGCATATTGCTCACATGCGGGAGAGCCTGGTCCCCGATCCAGAACTCGACCCGCGGGAGGTCGCGGACGCGGTCTATGCCCTCATTCCGATGGAGCGCGGCAGCCGGCCGCGCCGCCTCGCGGTCGGTCCCTTTAAGGACACGATCGACGGGCTGAATCGCGCGCATGACGAGGTTCAGGCCCCGCTGATCGAGCAATCGGGGCTCACCGAGTTGACCACGTTGCGGTAGCTCCTACGTCGCCGTCCGTGCCGCCATCGCCCGCCGGTACGCGGGCGATGGCGCCGGCCCGTCGAGCAGTGGGTCGCCGGTCTCCTCCATCCAGCGCCAGAGGCGGGCCGACAGGTCCCGTTCGATGTGGGCGACCTCGGCGTGGCCGGCGAGATTCGTCTGTTCCAGCGGATCGGTTGCCAGGTCGTAGAGTTCGACAGGTGGATGGGTGGCGGAGACGTAGCGGTGCGCCTCGGTGCGGTAGATCGGGCCAAGTTGGACGTCGCCGGGGACCTCGACCAGGAACGCGCTCTCGAAGTTGCGGATGAACGTGTAGCGGTTAGTGCGGATGGCGCGCATCGGGTCGTAGTAGCTGTGGTAGGTCTTCTCGGCGTAGATCGCGTCGCGCGGCGTAGACGCCTGACCGCGAAGCGCGGGCAGGAACGACCGGCCATGAAGATTCCCCGGCGCGGCGATACCGGCCGCGTCGAGCAATGTCGGTAGGACGTCGACGTTGCTGATGAGCGACGAATCGGTTCTGCCGCCGCCAACGCCGCCGGTAGGCCAGCGAACGATCAAGGCGACGCCGATACCGGCATCGTAGAGGGTGCATTTGGCCCGCGGCATCGCGATTCCATGGTCCGGCATAAAGACGACCAGCGTGTTATCGGCCAGTCCAGCGGCGTCCAATGCTTTCAGAATACGGCCGATGGCCCGGTCCGCCTCGTGAACCGCGCCCTGCAAGGCGGCCACTTCCTCCCGCGCCGCCGCCGTGTCGGGCAAATAGGGCGGCACGGTGACGCCGCCGGCGCTGTCCGGCTCGACGCCGCCGTGGTCGAATGGGCGGTGCGGTTCCTCCAGATTGATCTCCAGATAGAGCGGTTGCGTCGGGCGCGCGGCCCGGAGGAATCCTTCGACGTCGGCGGCGACCTCGGGGCCGGTCGCACGCCGGTACGTCATATGGAAACCCAGCCGGTCCACATTGGGCGAGACGTGTTGCAGGCCGAAGAGATGGGTCTCGTAGCCATGCGCGCCGAGGATCTGGGCGACATGCCGTTCGTCGGGATGCAGATCCCACGCGAACCGGGCATGGGTCAGGCCCATCACGCCGTTGGCGTGCGGGTAGCGACCGGTCGCCAGGGCGGCGCGACTGGGGCTGCACTGCGGCGCGGTGCAGAATGCCTGATCGCAGCGGACGCCGTTCGCCGCCAGCGCGTCGAGGTATGGCGTGCGCACCGTCGGCACGCCGTAGCAGCCGAGGAAGCGGCCGAGGTCGTGGCAGGTGATCAGGAGGATGTGCGGTCGATGAGCAGCCTGTGATGGGTGCAAGACACGGCCCTTCCGTCTGGCGTGCGACGTGCGCCGCGCGGCGAGATGCGGCACACTAGTCAGGAGCAACGACGGCTATTAATGACGATGAGGGGCGAGGATGGAAGAGACGAAGCCGACCGGCGAGAAGATGACGAGCTCGATCCTGGTGGCCACCGGTCGTCCGGGTCAGACCCCGGCGCCAGGCGCATACGCCTCGCCGCAGGAGCCGGGGCAGGTGCCCGACCGCTCGACGGTGCCGGGTCACCACAGCCTGACGGTGTCGAAACCCCGGCACGTCTACCGTCCCTTGACCCAATACGGCACCGCCGAAGAGATCATGAAAACCTTCCGCCGCCATGGCAACGAGATTGAGCCGGAGCAGTTCGAGCAGGCGACCGCCGCCTTCGAAGAGTTACGCAAAGCGCTCCCCGCCGACCTACCCCCCGTCCGCCCCGTTCCCGGTTACCTCCCCGCGGGCACGGAGGCGCCGCAACTGCCGCAAGACACGTCCGACTCGGGCGGCGAGTTCTAAGCAGCTAGCTCCTAGCTCCTAGCTCCTAGCTCCTAGCTCCTAGCTCCTAGCTCCTAGCTCCTAGCTCCTAGCTCCTAGACTCTAGCTGCTCGCACTCGGCAGTCAGCGCCGCTCACTCCTCGCTGTCTTCCTCATCGGTCGCCTCGACGTCGTAGGGCGGGAACCGGAAGCCCATGTCGCGGTCGAGCAGTCCGCCGTAGCCGAGGGCGGCCAAATCGTCTAGTGTCACCCGTTCGCCGGCCATGATCCAGGGGAGGATCAGATCGGCCACCGTCGCCTTCGAATACATCGAGCACGAGGCCAGATTGAAGATCGGCGTCTCGCCCCGGTAGGCGAGCCAGAACATGCTGCCGGGATGCGCCGGCGCCCCGAACTTGACGATCTCGCCACCGATCCGCGGCAGCGAGAGCAGCGCCGCATCCAGCGGGTCGATCGTGTTGCCGCCGCCCGTCAGCACCAGATCGGCCCCACCGTCGTCGATCAATCCGGTGATCGTCGGGGCGACTTGGTCTGGGTCGTTCGGCAAATCGGCGAAGCCGAGCACCTCCCCGCCGTACCAGTCGATCTTCTTCGTCACCGTCTCTCGGAAGCGGTCGCGAACCTTCCCCGCCAGACCCTCGGTCGTCACCACCCCGACCCGCAGCGTCCGAAACGGCTTCACCTGGACCACCGGCGACCGCCCCGCCAATGCCTCCGCTTCCTGGAGCGTCGCCCGTGGGATCGCCACCGGGGTAATCTTTGCCCCGGCCACGATTTTCCCCGGTACGACGGTCAGTCGATCCGGCAAGGTGAAGACCGCCACCCCTTCGATGCGGTTCAGCGCCTTCACCGCGCCGGCATCGACCCGGAGTAATCCCTTGCGCTGCGCCACCAGATTCACCCGGCTTTGCACCGGTCCCTTTGGGAAGACCCCCTGCCCGGCCACCGCCGTTGCCAGGCGCATCCCCGCCTCGTCCTCGTGGACGTCGTCCGCGTCGAGCCGCACCGCGTGGATTGAGCGGCCGATAGCCGGCAGTGCCGCTAGGTCTTCTCGCGTCAGCCGGTGGCCCTTGTGAAAAAGCCGTCGCCCGTTCGCCTTCACCTCTTCGCAAATCACCGCGCCGATCAGGTCGGGTGCGTGTTCCTGTTGGGGGTCGAGGATGAATGGCTGCATGGGTGTCTCCGTAGGCGTTCGGCGTTCGGCGTTAGGAACGATTGTAAGGGGAGGTCGCCATCCCGGCGACAACGGCGCGGCAGGCGAGGGCGTCGGCCAAGGCCCGATGGCCGCCGGGTGGGATGCCGAAGGCGTGGCAGGCATCGGTGAGCTTGTGCCAACGAGGGCTGCCACCCCAGCCGCCCGGTTCGGCACGGTAGCGGGCGTAGGCGCGCATGGCGCACTCCCACGGGCCGGCAGGGAGGGCGAGACCATCGCTCTCGCAACAGCCGGCGATGATGCCCCAATCGAACGGGGCGTTGTAGACCACGACCCGGCGGCCGGCTAACGCGGCGCTGAGCCGGGCATGGACGATACACCAATCGGGGGCGTCCCGCACGTGGTCGTCGACGAGCCCGTGAATGCGCGTTGCCGCGGCCGGGATCGGTCGCTTGGGCCGGACCAGCGTGTCGAGCAGCACCGTCCCATCCCCCGCCACCAGCGCGAGGTCGATCACCTCCGCCGGGCCGCCCAGCCCCGTCGTCTCGGTGTCCAAGAAGACGGTCGACGGGTCGGTCATCACCGCCCGCGCCCACGCCACCGCCTCCATGCGCTCACCCCGCCGCGACACCCGCGAACTCCTTGCCGCCCTCTTCCTGCGCGATCCGGCGCGGCGACTTCTGGGTCGCCGGGTCGAGCCGCCGCGTCACGAAAAAGGTGACAAGGGCGAACCCGACGGCAATCAGGAAGGGGATCCGATAGCTGACGTAGTTGAGGATCACCCCGGTCGTCGCTGGCACCACGATCGCCGAGAGGTGTTGCAGCGTGAGTCCCATCGCCAGCGACGGCGCGATGTCCTCGTACACGGCGACCTTCCGCAGGTAGGTCGCCGCCCCGATCGAGGAGAGCGGGAAGATGAAGTAGTAGATCAGATAGCAGAACGCCGCCACCCAGACGTTGCCCGCGACCGCGTAGCCGAGCAAGGCGACGACATAGCCGATGTTGACCAGCGAGAGCATCCGCCGCTCCCCGTGGACGTCGACCAGATGCCCGATGCGCTGGCTCGTCAGGATCGTCAGCGTCGTCACCGAGAGGAGCAACGCACTGATCTGCGAGACGCCGAGATCGAACTGATCGACCAACACCCAAAGACCGAAGGAGAAGAGAATCTGCTGGCGGGCGCCGTCGAGGATGTTGAGGAGGTAGTAGAACTTGTACTCGCGGCGCAAAACGATCGGCTCGCGTTTCGGCGCGATCGCCCGCGCCTCCCCGTCGTGCAGGTGCGGAAACCAGAAGATCGCTGCCGCCGCGACGAGGGCGCAGCAGGCCGCCAGGTAGTAGGCGCCGTCGAACGACAACCAGTCGTAGTGGAAGGCGACCAGCGCCAGCGCCAGCGCCGCCAGCGAGCCGCCGCCGCGAATCGCCCCCATCGTGCCGAGGATACGGCCGCTGCGCGCCTCGACCGTCAGCGTCATGCCGAGCGCGGCGTGCGTCTGCAACACCGTGTGGTAGCCGACCGAGGTCAGGATGACCCAGGGGGCGACGGTCCAAAACGAGCTTGCGGTTGCAAAGAGGACCATGCCGACGGCGAGGATCACCAACGAAAGCGCGGTCAACCGCTGCAACGACATCCGGTAAAAGAGCGCGGTGATGAAAATGAGGAGGAAGCCGGGCACCTCGCGGATGGCGGTGATGTAGCCGAACTGTGGCCCTTTCAGCCCGAGCTCGTCTTCGAAATAGTTGGTGACGATCGACTCTTGGAGCGACATCGACAGGCCGAACGCTACCGACATGATCGCCAGCAGGACGAACCCCCGCCCCGCCGGCGTTCCCCACATTGCTTGCAAGCCTGCCACTCGCCGCGCCTTTCCGCCGTTCATCCCATACCCATCGCGGAGCCGACGCCGCGGTCGATTCGCTGAGCGGCATCCTACCGTAGACGCGAGGCCGGTCGCACAGGACGGGAATTGACACCGCTTGTTGAGTGTGCTATAGAATCATCATTCGAACTAGAAAAACCTACGTAGAACTGCCGCTCGCGTATCGTTGTCAGACCGGGGTATGCAAGGAACTGTGTCGGCCCATGACGGATCACGGCAAGGTCCTGACCGTCGACGCCAGCGTCGACAGCGAGCAGACGCTGACCGCGCTGAAGGCGCTCGCGTCGGATTGGCGGCTGCGTATTCTGCGGATGCTTGGCGCCGAGACTTATTCCGTCAATCAGATCGCGGCTTCCTTGGGCGTGCCGCCGGTCACCGCCGCGATGCACGTCAAGGCGTTGGAGGAGGCGCAACTCATCCACGCGCGCCTGGTGCCGGCCAGCCGGGGCTTGCAAAAAGTCTGCTCGCGAACCTACGACCAGATCAAGATCATCTTGCCGTCGCTGGAGCAAGGAGGTGACCGCATGGTCGAGGTCGCCATGCCGATTGGCGCGTACCTCGACGTCGACGTGGCGCCGACCTGCGGCATCGCGACGGAGACGGCATTGATCGGGATCATCGACGACCCGACTTGCTTTCTCGAGCCGGAGCGGGTCGCCGCCCAGATCTTGTGGTTTCGCCATGGCTACGTCGAGTATCGCTTTCCCTACCGGGTGCCGCCAAGCGCCGATCCGACCGGTGTGCAGGTGCGCATGGAGGTCTGCTCGGAGGCGCCAACGCACAACGAAAACTGTCCGTCGGACATCACCCTTTGGATCAACGGCGTCGAGGTGGGCATGTGGACCAGCCCCAGCGACTTTGGAGGCAGTCGCGGGGCCTTGACCCCGGCGTGGTGGCTCGACACGGACTCGCAGTTCGGCCTGCACAAGCGGTGGGAGGTGAGTCGCGTTGGCACATTCGTCGATGGGATCCAAATCTCCGAGGTCACGCTGGCGGATTTGGACCTTGAAGCACGCACGGGGGTGACGGTGCGCCTGGGCGTCAAGCCCGATGCACGGCACGTCAACGGTCTCAATCTCTTCGGACGCAAGTTCGGCAACTACCCGGAAGACCTCATTCTCCGGATTGCCTACCAACAAGAAGGGAGGTGATCGGCCTCACTCGCATCGCTCCATGCCGATCTCGGTCGTGCCCCGTCGAGGTGACCAGGGTTCGACTCGCAGCGGAGAGGGATGACATGACACGCAAGGATCGAGCAACGACCATCTCATCTGGCACGGCGTGCGTGCCTACTGTCGATGATTGCCGCCGTGTGACGCGCCGACAGATGGTGACAGGCTCCGCGGCCCTCGGGCTTGCCACCTCGGCCATCGGTCCATTCGTACGCGGTACGGGCACGCGGGCAGCGGCGCCCAATCGCGCCGACGCCACGACCATTCAGTTCATGGGCTGGGGCCAGCCATCGGAGCAAGAGGTCTTCGAGACGCTCATCGCCAGCTTTGAGGAGGCCAATCCTGACGTCAAGGTGGACTATCTCCTCGTTCCACCCGGGGAGTTCCTCCAGAAGTTGACCACCCTCGCGGCCGCCGGCGATCTCCCCGACGTCTTCTACATGGCCGCCGACTGGTTTGGCGCCTGGGTGCCGAAGGGCGTGTTGCGGTCAATGGACGAGTTCCTCGCCGAGCAGGATTTGTCCGATATCTGGCCACAAGCCCTAGACCGGTACCGCTATGACGGCGAGGTGATTGGACGCGGCCAGCTCTATGCTCTGCCGAAGGATCTCGGCCCCTTCGTCCACGTCTATAACCAAGACCTCTACGATCAGTACGGCGTGCCGCACCCACCGATCGATGGCTCCTGGACCTGGGACGTGGCGCTCGAAGGCTGGGCGGCGATGACCAAGTTTGGTTCGGGCGGGTCGGCGGAGTCCTTCGGAGTGGGCGCCTTGCCGCTGGAAGCCGCGGTGTGGAGCAACGGCGCCGACTACCTCAATGCGGATCGCACCCAGGTCACCGTCGACGACCCGAAGTTCATCGAAGCGCTCCAGTTTGCCGCCAATCTCTCTTGTGAGCATCATGTCGCTCCAACCCAGTCGGAGCTTGCCTCGATCGGGGCGTGGGACATGTGGTTGCAGGGGAAGATCGGCTCGTTCGTCATGGGGCCGTGGGACCAGCCGACCTTTTGGACGCTCCCGTTCAAGTGGGACGTGTCGCCGTTCCCCGCCAGCCCGACCACGGGGCAGCCCGCCAACTGGGTCGGCTCGATGGGCTACGCGGTCTCCGCGGAGTCAGGACATCCCGAGCTCGCGGTCGAACTCGCGCGGTTCTTTTCCGCCAGCGAGGAAGGCCAGCGGATGACCTATCAGTTGGGTCAAGCCGTGCCCAACTTGATGAGCATGGCCAAGGGAGAGTTCTTGGCCTACGAGAAGGCGCCGGTGAATCGCCAGGTCTTTGTCGACGCCATCGAAAAATGGGGGCGCCCAACGCTCGGCTGGTACACCTCCAATGACGAGTGGATCGATGAGATGGGTCAAGGGATGGACCCGGTCTGGTCATGCGAGGCGAGTGCCGAGGACTGGGCGAACGAGTCGGCGGGCAAGCTCACCGAGACACTCGCCAAGGAAGAGCAGATCCCAACGGTTCTTTCGTAAGGAGGGCCGCCGGGGCTGGTGCAGGGGGCCGTGACCGCAACACGTCCCCTGCTCTCCAGCCGGGGAGGAATACGATGGCGGTACGCCAGATGGACCCGCGGGAGACCGCGTGGCGACCGGCTCGGCTGGCAAGAAGGTTCAGCCCACGCCCGGCCTCGCGCTTGGTGCTCTTGTCATACCTCCTCCTCGGTTTGGGCAGCGTGGCGACCCTCTTCCCCTTCGCCTGGATGATCTCGACCTCGCTGAAGGCCAATCAGTACGTGATGCAGGTTCCGCCTCAGTGGATTCCCGATCCCATTGTCTGGCGCAACTATGTCGACATCTGGGATCTCGTGCCGCTTGCGTCCGGGTTTCGCAACAGCGCAACCGTCGCCGTGCTTGGCACCATCGGCGTGCTCTTTGCTTCGTCGCTCGCTGGCTTCGCCTTTGCCAAGCTGGATTTCCCTGGTCGAAACGTCCTGTTTATGGTGACGCTCTCGACGATGATGCTGCCGGACGCGGTGCTCTTGGTCCCACAGTTCATTCTCTTCCGCGAATTGGGTTGGATCGACACCTTGCGCCCACTGATCGTTCCCAGTTTCTTTGGCGCGGCCTTCGAGACCTTCTTCTTTCGGCAGTACTTCCGCACCATACCGGACGACTTGATCGACGCGGCCGAGGTCGACGGCGCTTCGTTTTTCCACATCTATCGCGCGATCGTTCTCCCACTCAGCGGCCCGGTGCTCATCACGCTTGGCCTCTTCGCCTTCATGTGGCGCTGGAACGACTACATGGGACCGTTGATCTACCTGCACCATCCCGAAAAGCAAACCCTGCCCGTTCTCATCTCGACCTTCCAGAGCCAGTACACGAGCGACTTTCCGCGCATGATGGCTGTCGCGGTTTTGTCCATTCTGCCCATCATCATCCTCTTTTTCCTGATGCAGCGTCGCTTTATCGAGGGCATCGCGCTGACAGGCATGAAGGGCTGAGCGCACGGCGCTGGTAGCGGGGATCGAAATCCGCGGAAGGCGGTGCAAGTTGTCAACATCGAGTCCAATCAATCGGCTCTCCTGGTGGCCTCGCAGCACGATGAAGCGTCGCGAGGCGCTGTGGGCCTATCTCTTTATTTTGCCGCTGTTGCTCGGCTTTCTGTTTTTTCTCGCGGGGCCGATCATCGCCTCCCTGGTGATCAGCCTCACCGAATGGGATCTGATCACCTCGCCGCAATGGGTCGGCCTGCAAAATTACCGGGAACTGATTACGGAAGACGAGGTCATCGGGAAAGCGTTCTTCAATACGATCTATTTGATGCTCGGCATCCCGGTCGGCATCGCCCTGTCCCTCCTGCTGGCGCTGTCAATGAATCAACGCATGCGAGGCGTTGGGCTGTTGCGGACGATCTACTTCCTGCCTGTCATCTCCTCGGTGGCGGCCATCTCGGTGCTGTGGCGGTGGATATTCAATCCGGCATTCGGACCGCTCAATTACCTCTTGAACGTGCTCCACCTGCCGACGCCGTTGTGGCTCGCGAGTGAGGAATGGGCAAAACCCTCGCTGATCATCATGGGGGTCTGGGGTGGGCTGGGGTTCAACATGATGCTGTACCTCTCGGGGCTGCAAGCGATTCCCCGGCACCTCTACGAGGCCGCCCAAATCGACGGCGCGAACCTGTGGCAGCAGTTCAGGCACGTGGCCTGGCCGCTGTTGACGCCGACAACGTTCTTCATGGTCGTCACCGCCGTAATCGGCACCTTCCAAGCGTTCGCGCAGATCCATTTGATGACCAGAGAAGCGGGAGCGACCTCCGTCGGTGGAGGGCCGAACTGGTCGACCACGACGGTGATCTACCACCTGTGGCTGCACGCGTTCAATTACTACCAAATGGGCTACGCCTCGGCCATTGCCTGGGTCCTGGCGCTCGTGATTCTGGTGTTCACGATTGGACAGTTCGTACTCGCGCGGCGATGGGTATTTTATGGCGGGTAGGACGAGGCTGAACCGCGCGTAGGCGCCCGCTTCCGCGCCCCGGGTCCGGGCGAGTTACCTCGCCGTTTACGGCGGCTATCTCGACGACGCCTTCCAGCAGCCGGGGTTCGAAAACCGGTTTTGGCACGAGCACGAAAGGGTGAACCGCATGGTTCCTTCGGGACATGGACACAACTGCCCCCCCGGACCGCGGGGGCACGGGCTCGGACGCGGGGGGATCTCATTGCTCCTTGGCGCGGCGATTATCGGCCTTGCCGGTTGGCCGTCACTCTCGCTTTACCATGGCCAAGCGGCGGGGGCCGGACAGGCCGAGTGGAGCGGCGTTCTGTACCGGCCGAGCGACACCAGCCAGTTCGCGGGGTATCCACGTGTGATCCGTCTCGCCCACGGCGGTCAGGCCAACGGGACGCTCATCGCCATCTTCGACGTCTTTGTGGAGAATACGGATCGCCTCCTGATCTACCGCAGCACGGACGACGGTCGCACGTGGTCACACATCTCGACGCTCACCGACACGGACTACGCCGGCCGGATGTGCTGCCCAACGTTGTTCGAGCTGCCGAGGACCTTAGGTGATCAGGCGGCGGGAACACTCCTCCTGGCGGAATCGGCCGGCGCCGCGGGCACGGTCGGGCACGAAATCAAGGTCTTCCGCAGCACTGATCAGGGGGAGTCGTGGACCTACCTGAGCTCGTGTGCGCGGGGGCCAGGCGGCTTATGGGAGCCATACTTCAGCATTGATAGCAGCGGCCGTCTGGTCTGCTTCTTCGCCGACGAGGGTCGGGCCGAGTACAGCCAGTACTTGGGTCACGTCGTGTCCACCGACGGCGGCGAGACGTGGAGCGACGTGCATGTGGACGTCGCCGTGCGCGAAGGCGCCTTGCGTCCGGGGATGGCTACGGTCGTGCGCCTGCCATCCGGGCGCTACGTCATGAGCTTCGAGGTTTGCCGACTACCCAACTGTGAAGTCCACGTCAAATCGTCTGCCGACGGGGTCGATTGGGGTGATCCGGCCGATTTGGGTGAGCGAGTGCAGACGAGCGACGGCCTCTACGCGGGCCATACGCCCTATCTCGCGTGGACCCCAGAGGGAGGACCCCAAGGCACGCTGCTGCTGAGTTCCCAAGACGTGTTTGGACCCGACGGTCTCGTGGCGCCGGAGAGTCGCCGCGTCCTCTTCGTCAACCGGCAGGGTGGGACTGGCCCCTGGTCGCTGGTCGCCGCGCCCGTCTCGGTGCCCCAGGGCGGGCCGGACTGTGCGAACTACAGCTCCCCGCTTTTGACCGAACCGGCGGATCAAGGCGTGCTCATGCTGGCCGCCGTGGGCCTCGGCGGTGGCGGCTGTGAGATCCGTTATGGGCGCACCCCTGTTGAGCAGATGGGGACGCCGCGGGCAACGCCACAACCGTGAGCGGCATACCCGTCCCCGATGGGGCCGCGCGGACGAACGACGCACGCACGCGTGATGAGAGAGGTTGAGCGACGATGCAATGGGACGGCAACTACCCGCGTCCGCAATTGGTCCGGGACGAGTGGCACAACCTCCGCGGGCCGTGGCAATTCGCCTTTGACGACGCCGACGTTGGCCTGCGCGACGGCTGGACGACGCGGGTCGACGTCTTCGATCGAACCATCACCGTGCCCTTTCCGCCGGAATCGGCGGCGAGCGGCATTCACGATACGGCGCCACATCGCGTCGTTTGGTATCGCCGTGGTTTTCATCTGCCCGCGGCGAACGTGGGCGGCCGGTGGCGGTTGCACTTCGGCGCGGTCGACTACCGCGCCCAGGTGTGGGTTGACGGGCAGTTCGTCGTGTGGCACGAGGGTGGGCACACCCCGTTCTCGGCTGACATTACCGCGGCGCTCCGCGACGACGTCGACGCGCACGTCGTCGTCGTGCGGGCGGAAGACGAACCGGCCGATCTAACCCAGCCGCGCGGCAAGCAGCACTGGGAACCCGAGCCGGCTGATATCTGGTTCCATCGGACGACTGGCATCTGGCAACCGGTCTGGCTGGAGCCGGTACCGGAGACGTACGTCGCCGAGATCCGCTGGACGCCGGACCTGGATCAGGGAGTGCTGGGGCTCGACGTGCGACTGAACCAGGCGACCAACCAGCGGCTTCGACTGCGCGTACGCCTCATGTTGCACGGGAAAGTGCTGGTCGACGATGGCTACGTTGTCGCGGGCGCCGAGATCCGGCGGCAGATCGCCATGCCGATTCCAAGCGTCGCCGCCGGCCGGCGCCGGTTCCTCTGGTCGCCGGAGCATCCGAACCTGATCGATGCGGAGTTGACACTTGAAGACGCGGACGGTCCGGGAAGCGTGATCGACCGGGTCTGGAGCTACGCCGGGCTGCGCAATGTCGGTATCTCGCATGGCCGATTCTTGCTCAACGGCGATCCCTATTACCTGCGCATGGCGTTGGAGCAGGGATACTGGCCGGAATCGCACCTGGCGGCGCCGAGCGGCGACGCCCTCCGGCACGACGTTGAACTGGCGAAGGCGCTCGGCTTCAATGGGGTGCGCATTCACCAGAAAGTCGAAGACCCGCGATTCCTGGCCTGGTGCGACCGGATCGGTCTCGTCGTCTGGGGCGAAATGGCGAACGCCTACGCTTATTCCGCGACCGCGGTCGAACGCCTGACCCGCGAGTGGTTCGAGGTCGTACGGCGCGACTACAGCCACCCGTGCATTGTCACTTGGGTGCCGTTCAACGAGAGTTGGGGCGTGCCGAACCTGGAAGGCGACCCGATGCACCGGCACTACGTGTCGTCGATCTACCACCTGACGCATGCGCTCGACCCGACGCGGCCGGTGATCGGCAACGACGGTTGGGAACACTTCGCAAGCGACATCTGGGGTGTCCACGACTACGCGCTCGACCCCGAGACTATTCGCGCCCGGTACGGATCAGCGGACGCGGTCGCGCGGTCGATGCGCGAGGTGCAGCCATATTACCGCCCGATCGCGCTGACCGGCGTCGAGAATGCAGGAGAGCCCGTGATGCTGACCGAATGTGGCGGGATCGACTACGTCCCGGATGCCGGCAACCCGGACGGGCTACTACGACAAGCCGCCGATCCGGACGACTTCCTCGATCGGTTCTCGGCGGTCATCAACGCAATCCTCGATTGCCCGACGATCCAGGGCTTTTGCTACACGGAACTCACCGACGTCGAGCAGGAACAATGCGGTTTGGTGACGGCAGACCGTCGTTTGAAGTTCGATCCAGCCGTTATTCGCGCCATCCTCGGCCGTCCCGCGACGGCGATTCCGGCCCAGGCGACCCTTGGCGCCGATCTGACGGACAAAGCCGCGACTGGCGCCGCGAGTGCATCCACGCGCGAGTTACAGGCCTCGCCATCCTAGAGCAATCGTCACCGCCTCTTTCCGCGGAGAGACGACGTGACGCGGTGACCAGGCGCCCGATATCCACACGCTAGACTCTTCGCTGGTCATTGGTGGAAGGAGACGCGTCATGACGGTTAAGGAGCAGCTTCATCAGATCGTCGATGCGCTCGATGATGAACGCGCCGAGGCCGCATTGGTTGTGCTCGTCAAGATGTTGAACGAACCGGTGGGTGCGGGTGATCCACGCCGCGTGAGCGGAGCACGAGACATTGCCACGCCCGAGGAACTGCGCGCCGTCGCGCGTTCGACGTCCGCGGATGATCCCCTGTGGGAGATCGTCGGCATGATCAAGGATGGACCGTCGGATCTCGCGGAGAATCATGACAAGTACCTGGCTGATGCCTACGCGGATCTGCACGAAGAGTGAGCGTCTCGGGCCCGGGCCGCAGCCCGATCGTCTTTGTCGACACCTCAGCCTTCCTCGGGATGGCCTCGCGGCGTGACAAGCATCACCAGCGCGCAAAGACCGTACAAGCTCAATCTGTCGCCGAACGATGGCAGTTTGTCAGCACCAACTTCATCATCGCCGAGACGCATGCCTTAGCGCTCAGACGCCATGATCCGCGACTTGCGCTCGCCTTAGTCGAGGATCTTTTGAGCGCTGCTACCGTCATCGTGCGGGTCAATGAGGAAGATGAGCGACGAGCGCTCGAAATCCTTCGGCGCTATGACGACAAGCGCTTCTCGTACACCGACGCGACAAGCTTCGCGGTGATGGAGCGGCTGGCCATTGGCCAGGCGTTCACCTTCGACCGCCATTTCGCGCAGTACGGGTTCCAGGTTGTCGGTCTCGGTGCGTGAGCCGGGCCGATTCATGTACTCGAGGACGGCGCCGATGGACGTTCGAGAGACGCTGCACCAGATGATCGACGGCCTGGACGACACCCAGGCGGCGGTTGTCCACGACTACCTGATCTGGTTTCTTTCGCGAGAGCAGGAACCAGAGCTGACGCCGGAGGAGCAGGCCGCGGTCGACCACGATCTGGCGATCATCCGCCGCTGGCAGGCAGAGGACCACTGCGACGAGGGCGACGGCGGCACTGGGCAGGGCAATCGCATATCGATTGAAGCCGCCGCGGGCGCCCTTCGCCGACGCTAACCCGCGCGAGACCGACCCGAGCCGGCCCCCGCCCCGGCGCGGCTGTTCAGGAGGAGCCGAACAGGCCGATCCGCATCCGAAACGACGACGGCAGTGCTGTGGAACAAACGATTTTGATGCGATTGCCCTGGGATCGGGTGACGAAGAGTCCCTGCGCCGACAGAACGCGGTAGACTACCCGTCGGGAATACCCGACGCGTCGGGAGAACGTCGATGTCTGTCAAAGAAGAGCTCTATCACCTCGTCGGGTCGTTGGACGAGGCGACAGCCGCGGAAGCGCTGCGCTATCTGCGCTCCCTTAGCGATCATCAGGTGCAGGTGGCCGCGGAGGATGCGGACAGAGCGGCGATTGCCGCGTCGAAACCGTTCAGCCTCGATGATCCCCTTTGGAACATCGTGGGACTGATCGACGATGACGGCCCGACCGATGTCTCCGAGAATAAATACAAGTACCTTGCGGAGGCATACGGCGACCGCGATGGCACATGAGCGTGGATACGAAGCGGCTGGAGAACATGCCGTCTTTGTCGACACGGGGGCCTATGTCGGACTCTCCGTGATTCGAGACAGCCATCATGATGAAGCGGTCGCGCTCTTCGAGCGACTTGGCCGCGCTCAGATCCATCTCGTGACGACGAACTTCGTTGTGGTTGAGACGCATGCCTTAATCCTGGCCCGCTCGGGTCGAGACCTTGCGGCGAGTGTACTCTCGTGGATCGACGCGAGTCCCCCCTTGAAGATTCGCGTCAGTGAGGATGATGAGCGCCGGGCGCGCGAGATCATCACACGGTATCGGGATAAAGGCTTCACGCTGACGGATGCAACGAGTTTCGCCGTGATGGAGCGTCTCGACATCAACCGAGCCGTCGCCTTCGACCGCCATTTTGCGCGGTACGGATTTCACCTCGTCGGCGCAGCTCCCTAGTCCCGCCTCATGGGTCGTCAGCGGTCGTAGGCTGAACGTCCCGGTCACGCCGTTTCGGCGTATTGGATCTCTTGCTCGCGTTCGGTCATGAGCAAGGGGCGGGAGTGGTTGATGATGACGTTGTCGTCGACGATGCACTTGCGGACGTTGTCGAGGGAGGGGATTTCGTACATGACGTCGAGGAGGATCTCCTCGATGGTGGTGCGCAAGCCGCGGGCGCCGGTCTTTCGTTCTTCTGCCTGTTTGGCGGTCGCTTGCAGCGCCTCGGGGGTGAAGAGGAGGTCGACGTCGTCGAGGGCGAAGAATTTCTGGTACTGCTTGACGACGGCGTTGCGCGGCTCGGTCAGGATGCGGACCAACTCCTCGCGGGTGAGGGGGTCGAGGGCGACGGAGACGGGGAGGCGGCCGACGAACTCGGGGATGAGGCCGTACTTGAGGAGGTCGTCGTGGGTCAGGAAGTGGAGGGGGTTCTCGATCTCCTCCTTCTCCATCTCGCCGAAGCCCATCAGGTTCTGCTTACCGATCCGTTTGGCGACGATCTCGTCCAGCCCTTCGAAGGCGCCGCCGCAGATGAAGAGGATGTTGCGGGTGTCGATCTGGATGTATTCCTGATGCGGGTGCTTGCGGCCGGACTGGGGCGGGACGTTGGCGATGGTGCCTTCGATGATCTTGAGGAGAGCCTGCTGCACGCCCTCGCCGGAGACGTCGCGGGTGATGCTTGGGTTGTCGGCTTTGCGGGCGATCTTGTCGATCTCGTCGATGTAGATGATGCCGTTCTGGGCGCGGGCGACGTCGCCGGCGGCTTGGATCAGGCGCAGCAGGATGTTTTCGACGTCCTCGCCGACGTAGCCGGCCTCGGTCAGGGCCGTGGCGTCGGCGATGGAGAAGGGAACGTCGAGGAGTTTTGCGAGTGTTTGGGCCAACAGGGTCTTGCCGCAGCCAGTGGGGCCGACGAGGAGGATGTTGCTCTTTTGGAGCTCGACGTCGTCCTCGGCTTCCAAGCCGGCGTTGATCCGCTTGTAGTGGTTGTAGACGGCGACGGAGAGGATCTTCTTGGCGCGATCCTGGCCGACGACGTACTGGTTGAGTTGTTCGTAGAGCTTGCGCGGGGTGGGAATGCGAGTGAGCGCCGGTTGGGCCTTGGGAGGGGCCGGCTCTTCTTCCTCGATGATCTCGCGGCAGAGCTGGACGCATTCGTCGCAGATGTAGACCTGATTGGGGCCGGCGATGAGGCGTCGCACCTCTTCCTGCCCTTTATTGCAGAAGGAACACCGGTAATGCACCCGCCCACCTCGCGTGCTGTTCATAGCTTCAGTGCCCAGTACCGAGTGCCCAGTGCCCAGTTCTTCTCGTCAAGTCACGCGGGGATTTGACGCGGCTCTGCCATGAAGGCTGGGCACTGGGCACTCGGCACTCGGTCCTTACTTGTCCTTTCCGTTGGCGCTGACGCCGGCCGCGGCGCCGATCTGATGGACCGGCTCAAGCACCTCGTCAACGATCCCGTAGTCCCGAGCTTCTTGGGCGGTCATGTAGTAGTCACGCTCGGTGTCGTGCTTCACCTTTTCGAACGGCTGACCGGAGTGGAGCGCCAGGATTTCGGTCAGCTTGGTCGTGATATTGATCGTCTCGCGGGCCATGATCTCGATGTCCGGGACGTTGCCGCGGAAGCCGCCCGACCCCTGGTGGATCAAGATGCGAGCGTTCGGGAGCGCGAACCGTTTCCCGTGCGCTCCTCCAGCCAGGAGCACCGCCGCCATGCTGGCGCCCATGCCCATGCAGAAGGTCGCCACATCGGGTTTGATCATCTGCATCGTATCATAGATAGCCAGCCCGGAATAGACGACGCCGCCCGGCGAATTGATGTAGAGCCGGATGTCCTGCTCGGGGTCTTCGTGCGCCAAGAAGAGCAACTGGGCGATGACCAGGTTGGAGATCTGGTCGTCGATCGGGGTGCCGATGAAGATGATCCGGTCCTTCAGCAGCCGGGAGTAGATGTCGAAGGCCCGCTCGCCGCGGTTGGTGCTCTCGACGACCATTGGGATCAGGTTTTCGATGCGTGGAATTTCCATTGGGTGATCGCTCCTAGCTGCTCGCTGCTAGCGACTAGCTTCTTCCTTCTCGGCGGTGGCCTCGACGGCTGCTTGTTCTTCCTCGTGGCCGACGGATGCGGCCTGTTCGACGTCCGGTTCCTGAGCAACGTCCTCGACCGAAACGGCGGCGTCCTCGGTCTCCTCGCCGCCCGCGCCGTCCCCTCTCTCCGATCCCTCGGTTTCTCGGGACGGCAGGCTCTCGGCGTCCTTACCATCCTGTTCCGGCGCGACCCAGCCGTTGAGGACGGCGCCCTGGCCGTCGGTGGCGAGGGCGATGATGCGGTCGGTGAGGCGGCGGTCGTAGAGGTCGTTGCGGAGCATGCCGCGGAAGTAGCCCTGCTGGTAGAGCTCGCGCAGGCGGTCGGCGTTGTCGGCGCCGGAGGTGAGGGAGTCGATCTCGCTATCGACGTCCTCGTCGGAGATGTTGATCTCCTCGCGCTTGGCGATCTCGCGCAAGAGGAGAGAGTTGCGCAGGCGGCGGATGGTGTTGGGCCGTAGCTCCTCCTTGAGCTCCTCCTCGGTTTGATTCTGAAGGCGGAGGTATTCCTCGAGGCTGGTGCGCTGTTGGGCGAGACGCTGGCGCAGACCGCTCACTTCCTCGGTCAGCGCGTCCTCGACCATGACCGGGGGGAGCTCGAAGGTGGCGCTTTCGGCCATGGCGTTGATGATTTGGTTGAGCACCTCGGAGCGGGCTTCCTCGGTGCGGGCGCGGTGGACGTCGGTGCGGATGTCGGCGCGCAGTTCCGCGATCGTCTCGACGTCGGCGGCTTCCTTGGCGAGGGCGTCGTCCAGTTCGACGAGTTGGCGCTCCTTGAGGCCCTTGAGAGTGACAGTGTAGGTCAGGGTCTTGCCGCGGACGCGGTCGCTGACCTTCTCGTCGTCCTCGGCGAAGGTGATCTCGAAGGTGGCCGACTCGGCGACGTTGAGCTGCTCGACCTCGGCGCGCAGCTCGTCGAAGAGGTTGCTTTCGCCGAGGACGAAGGTGGCGTCCTCAACCGGCTGGTCGAACTCCTCGTCGCCCTCCTTGACCTCGAGGTCGATGGTGATCTGGTCGCCTTCCCGCGGCGGGCGGGCGGGATCGGGATCGACCCAGGGGCTCTGACTCTTGCGGATGCGCTCGAGGACGTCCTCGACCTTGCTCTCGTCCATGGCGGCGTCGGCCGGTTCGACGCGGACGCTCTGGTAGTCGCCGGGGTCGACGGCGGGGTAGACGGGAACGGTGACTTTGAAGTTGAGGGGTTCTTCCTCGACGATCTCGATGTTGTCGGGTTCGCCGACGGGAACGAGTTCTTCTTGCTGGAGGGCCTCGCGGTAAAGCTTGTCCATCAGCTCGTGGTTGGCTTCGTGGAGGATGACTTCGCGCCCGTAGAGGCGCTCGACCATGCCGCGGGGGGCTTTGCCCGGGCGGAAGCCGGGGACGGCGATCTGCTGGGAGACCTTGCGGAAGGCCCGATCCATCGCCTTGTTGAACTCGTCCTCGTCGGCGGCGATGTCGAGGAGGACCTGGCTCTCGGGCATCCGCTCTACGGTGAGTTTCACGCTGGCTCGCGTCCCTTCTAGCTGGCCGGCTGGCTGACTCCCTGGCTTGGGTGAGTACGACGGTCCGCCCCGGCGACGTTTGGGGTGGGGAGTCGACCGAGCGGCGGTCGGATTGGGCTGTTTCGCGGTCCGAGGGCGCACCCCACGTTCTCCGGCCGCGCCGATTTCGAGGGAGTATAGCAGGGGAGGGGCCGCGGGTTGGGGGTGAGCGGGCGCAGGGGGTAGCTTTCAATCGAGGGGGGTTGCTTTTTTTCGGGACGGCCCCCCCAGCCCCCCAATTCTGGGGGGAGCACGAGGCGCGTCTAACCGGCAAGGGGGGGCGCGAGGCGTTCGTCCAGCTTGGAAAGGGAGGGAGGCGTTTGGACGCGATGTGGGGGGGATGGGGTGGCGGTGCGGGGATCAGCCGCGTCACCCGGCCGTCCGGGATCAGGGGTCGGCCGGGGCACTTCTGACGGAAGCCATCCGTGTGACCGGTGGTGCCAGCCGGGATAGGGATGACGGGATATCGTCCCGGGCGAGGTGAGGCGCTGCCCAGGCCCGCACCCTCACCAGATGTGCCGCTTAG
>JBOGUF010000051.1:0-11986 GCA_050696075.1 Thermomicrobiales bacterium | reverse complement strand
CCCTGGAAGGGCTTCGTAGGTTCAGCACCGGGTTTCAACCCGGTGGCCCTACCCCGCTGGACCTCCCCCGCTGGCCCTACCCCGCTGCTGGCCCCAACCCCGCTGGACCTCCCCCGGTGGCAATACCCCGCTGCTGGCCCCAACCCCGCGGCCCCAACCCACCATCTCAACCCACCATCTCAACCCGGCGCGGCGGGCATGAAGACGTAAATCCCGAGCAAGTCGGCCGGCAGAATCGGCCGCACCGCCACCTGATGCTCGCGCGCCCGCACCCCCGCCGCGGCCCGCACCCGCCGGTGGGCATCATGCACCTCGCCGGCCCGCCGCTCGGCCAGCGCCGCGATCGCCGCGCCCTGGCTCTGATAGTCGTCAAGCGCCTGACTGACCCAGAGTTGCCGCTGACCGACCTCGGCGTGGCCGCGCGGCGCCGCATCGAGCAGCGCGTCGGCCTCCGCCGGGTCGAGCCACTCCGCCTCCGCCCCGCGTCTCCGCCAGGCCGCCGTCACGCACTCCTCCGCCAGCAGCACCCGCGTTCCATCCGGTCTGGTGACGTCCAGATGCACCCTCAACCGCAGGAGCGCCAGCGTCGTCCGCCGCGCCACCGCGTCGGTGCGGATCGCGCCGCAGCGGGCCGCGGGAGGAGGCTGCCCCGGCGGCATCAGGCCCGGGTCAAGCGCGGTGTCGAGCAGGTAGCCGCAAAGCGCCTCCGTCGTCGGGTGCGTCCGCGACAGATGCAGCACCCCCTCCGGCAGCGGCAGCTCGAAACCGACCCGCGTCGCCTTGTCGAGTCCGAGTCGCGAGCGCAGCACCACCGGGAACCCCTGCACCGCCAGCGTCGGATGCTTCCCGTTCCCCAGCGGCGTGCCGAGGCGGTGGGCGGCGTCGCGGGTCAGCCGCGCCACGTCGCGGGCGTCGCCAAGGGCGCGTTGCGTCTCGGTCAGCTCGCGGCGCACCTGTTCCGGGTAGATCGCGCGCTGGGCGAAGATCGTCCGCGACTCCCGCTCCTCGGCCCGCTCCCACTGCACGTCGATCTCCTGCAGCGCCTCATCGGCCCGCGCCGAACCACCGTCCAGCCCCAACGTGAGCTGCCGCGAGTCGCCGCGCCCATGGAAGATCGCGTCGAAAACCGCTTCCATCACGGTCGCGATCTCGACCGGGACCGGCACGGTGATGCCGAGCCGTTTGCGAATCGCTTCCGCCTTGCGCAGCAGCACCCGCATGATCGCGCCGTCGATCGGGTTGTCCTCCCCGTAGAAGAGAACCGCCCGCACCTCCGGCGCGTGCTGCCTAAAGCGGTCGACCCGCCCCTCCCGCTGCTCGTGGCGCGTCGGGTTCCACGACAGGTCGTAGTGGACGACGGCGTCGAAGTGCTCTTGCAGGTTGATCCCCTCGGAGAGGCAGTCGGTCGCCACCAGCACCCGCCGTTCGAACGCGGCCAGCGCCTCGACCCGCACCGCCCGCTCCTCGGCCGGCAGCCGCCCCGTGACCGCCGCCACCTCAACCCCCTTGAGGCGCTTCGCCAGCTCCGCCGCGACGTACTCGGCGGTGGCGATGTAGCGGCAGTAGACGACGGGCCGGAACTCGTCGTCCACGAGCCGGCGGGTCGTCTCGACCGCGAGCAGCAGCTTGTTGTCCTTGGCGCCGGTCAACCGCGCCGCCTGGCGGGCCAGCTCGTGGAGCTTGCGGCGGTCGCGGGCGTCGTCGTCCGCGTCGACGGTGTCCGCGCCGGGCACGACGTCGTCGCCATCGACAGCGTCCGAGGCGTCGAGGTCGAGCACCGCCCGCTCGCCCAACTCGTCAAGCAACGCGACGTCGGTCGTCGCCGCGTCGTCGAGATCGACCCCGCCGGCCCGGGTCCGCAACGTCAATTCGGCCGCCGCCGGGCTGCTGCTGACGCAGCGCAGCAATGCCAGCGCGGCCCACCAGCAGACGCGTTGCCGGAAGCGGGTCTGCCCCTCGGCGCCGCGGATCAGCCCGACGGCGTAGTCGCGCACCTGATCGAAGAAGGCCGCGTACTCGGCGCTCATCCGGTAGGTCTCTTCGCGCGTCGCCCGCACCGGAAAGGTCGTCTCGTCGTCGAGGTAGGCGCGGATGTCGGCTCGCCGCCGTTGCACCAGATGGTTGGCGAGCCGTTGCCGCAGCGGGTGGTCGGCGCTCAGTTGCTGGTCTTCCGGCAGATCGGCGAAGACCGGGTCGAGCAGTTCCAACAGCGACCGGAAGGCGGACTCGACCCCGCTGTGCGGGGTGGCCGTCGCCAGCATCAGGTGCCGCGTCTCGTCCCGCGCCAGATCGCGCACCAACTGGTGCCGTTGGTGTTGGGCGCCGCTGGCGGTCGCCGCGGCGGCGCAGGTGTGCGCCTCGTCGACGATCACGAACTCCGGGCAGGCCCGCACGAAGTCGGCGCGCCGCCGGTCGGCCTTGATGTAGTCGACCGAGACGACAACGAAGGGGTAGGCGTCGAAGACCGATTGGTCGAGCGATAGTGGCCGTTCGAGGCGGGTCACCGTGCCGGGCCGCACGACGACGGCCTCGATGTGGAACTTGCTCGCCAGCTCGGCCTGCCATTGGTCGCAGAGGTGCGGCGGGCAGATCACCGCCAGCCGGTTGATCTCGCCCCGGTCGAGCAGCTCCCGCGCGATCAGCGCCGCCTCGATCGTCTTGCCGATCCCGACGTCGTCGGCGATCAACAGCCGCACCGGATCCAACCGCAGCGCCATCATCAGCGGTATCAGCTGATACGGTCGCGGCTCGACCGCGATTCGCCCGAACGAGCGGAACGGCCCGGCGCCGGCCCGAAAGGCGAGCCGCACCGCGTCGCGCAGCAGCCGGGCGCTCGTCGAGTCGCCGAGCATCGCCGGATCGGGCGGCGCAAACGTCGCCGGCTCGATCGGCTCGGCCGCGCGGATGATGCCGCATGCATCGGCGTCGGTCCCCCCGAGCGGCCGCAGCATCACCACCGCCGCGTCGTCCGACGGCAGCACCACCCACTCCCGGTCGCGGGCGCGGACGAGCGAACCGATCTCGTAGCTGGCCTGATCGAACCGCGTCGCCACCTAGCGCCCACCCTTCCCGTCGCCGAAGATCCACGGCCACCGCGCGATCTCATCGCGCCAGCGGTCGCGGCTGGTCAACCGCACGACCACGTAGCCGCCGTCCTCCAGGCTGCTCGTGACCTCGGCGTCGCGCGCCCGCCGTGCCGGGAACTCGTGGTACGGACCGTCGACGTAGATGCAGGCAAGGTCTTTCTCGACGTAGAAGTCGGGCCGCGTGCCGAAGTCGGACAGCCGGTGCTGCGCGCGATCCGGCAGCCGGTACCCCTCTTCATCCAGGAAGCGCACGAAGTCGCGCTCTAGCTCCGACTCGCAGGCGGCCAGTAGATGCTCGCGCTGCTCCGCGCGCGGACGACGGCCGGCGCCCGCCTCCAGCCGCGCGACGCGCAAGGGCGCCAGCATTTCGGGCAGCAGCGACCGGTCAAGGACGGAATGCCACGGCTGGTTGGTGTAGCTGAGCAGGCAGTCGTAGCAGGCCGCCTCGCACGGTTCCTCACGCTCTTCGGCCCCACGGTCGGCCCCGGTCTCCGGGTCGATGTGGCAGACCGCCAGCGCGGCCCGCGCCACCATCTCGAAGCTCTCCGCCTCCTCGACGAGCCGCGACAGCACGCCCGCGCCCCCCTCCGCCGCTTCGTAGAAGAGCATCCGCACCCGATCATCGCTCTCGGGCAGCAACTCGACGCCCAATTCGCTCTGTTCGAGCTGATAGTGCGCCTCGATCCCGCGTTTCAGCGCGGTCAGCAGCGTGACGCTGGCCGGTTCCGACAAGCCGCTGCACCATGTCAGCAGCAGAGCGTTGCGGCGATCCTCGACGAAGGGCACGACGCGGAGGCTGGCCCGTGGCGTCGCGGCGGCGCCAGTCACCGGCGCGATCTCGTCCTCGCCGGCCGAGCGTTCGTGCTCTCCGCGCGCCCACTCGCCGCTGATCGGGTCGATCAGGAACCCCGCTATTTCCTTGTCCTTGCGCCGTTTCCAGCCAAGGTTGAGCCGCCAGATCGTCGCGGTCGGCGCGTAGGTCACCTCGGCGATCGTCTCAGCGCCGTCAACCAACGCGGCGCGGCGGAAATCGAGTCCGCCCTCCCGCTCCGCAAACCGGTAGGCCACCATCAATTCGTAGCCGAGCCGCAGTCGCTCCTCCTCGTCCGAAGTGATGCGGTCGATCCGTCTCGTCGTCACGTTTTGCATGCGGAAGAGGTTCGGGAAGTAGCGCGCGCCCGCGTCCAGCAGTTTTTCGCACTGCCGGCACCGCTCGGCCAGGTGGTCGGGCGGCAGATGGCCGTAGCCGCACCTCGTGCAGAACTTGGCGGTAAGCGTGATCGCGTCGGTCTCCGCATCGCGCGGCGGCAGGATCACCTTCTCGATCTGGTAGCGGCTTCCTTCGTAGTAGATGTGGTTGCGCGGCCCAAACTCCGAGATGGCGATGAAGCGGCCCCGCGAGACGTATTCGTCCCGGTCGAGCCGCCGCTTCGGGCCGCGGCTCGCCGGCAAGTACGCGGTCAGCGGCAGGCGGGGGAAGTTGTAGCCGGGCAGAAACCCCTCGCTGGCGACGTAGCGGTAGCTGTAAAAGTCGCTCGTGAACGCCCCCTCGTCGCGCAGGAGCGTCAGTTGAGCCTCGGCCTCGTACCGCAACCGCTGGGCAACCTTGTGCCGCTCCGGGCTGACGCTGTGGTCCTCCATGATCCGGTGCTGTTCCTGCTGCTGGCGCACGGCGGAGAGGTAGAGCTGCCGCCAGCGCTCGCACGCCTCGTCGAGTTGCCTGGGCGCGGAGTCGAGCAACTGCTCGACCCAGCCAGGCTTGAACCAGGTCTGCCCGGCGAGGTCGTCGGCCAGGTGATCAAGCAGGCGGCGGCCACGCGCGAGCGCTCGGTCGCGAGCGTGCGGGTTCTGCAACCCATGGCTGACCTCATCGAGGAGCGGCAACCCCTCATCGATCTTGCCGAGGTCGAGAACCGTCTTCAGCGTCCGCCCCAGGTTCTGGCCCGTTTCGCGCAGCCAGACCGCCCGCATATGCGAGGCGATCAACTCCTCGTTGGCAAGGTCGATCCGCGGCGGGTTGACCGACCCGCCGACCATGTCCCGGCGCCGCCGGAAGAAGTATTGGTCGTGCGGACTCATCGAGGTGCAGTAGGTCAGCACCAGCGCCGGCTGGCCCGACCGTCCGGCCCGCCCGCTCCGCTGGGCGTAGTTGGCCGGCGTCGGCGGCACGTTGCGCAGATGCACAGCGTTGAGGTCGGCGATGTCGACGCCCAGCTCCATCGTCGGCGAGCAGTAGAGCACCTCCAAGTCGCCGTCCCGGAACCGATCCTCGCGCTCCTTGCGCAGCTCATCTGGCACCTGGGCGGTGTGCTCGCGGGCCTCATACCCGGTCAGATTAAGTGCGCGGCTACTGTCGTCCGTATCGCGTCGCCCCAGCCCGTTGGCCACGGCGGTGTAGAAGTCCTGGAAGAACGCGTTGACCTGCCGCTCCGCCTCGGCGGTGCGCTCACCGCGCGTCGGATCGTCCGGCGCTATGCCGTCCCCCGGTAGCCAGCCCAGCGTCTCGGGCTTGAGTTGAAAATGGTCCGCCCCGTGCCGGTCCGTGCCGACCGCCTCCAAGTAGCCCCCCCGCACCAGGATTTGGACGAGCGCCGTGGCCAGCTCGTGCCGGTCGTCCTTGGGCAGACGCTGATCGAACGCCCCATTCCACGTTTTCGGCTTCGCCAGGTATTGCCCGATCCGGCTCATCGGCGTCAGCGTCACGTAGGTCTCGAACGGCCGGCGGCGGCTCGGCGCGATCACCCCATACGTGGCCGGATCCAACTGCTCGTCGAGGTCTAGCGCCCAGGCGCCGGTGAGGGTGCTGTTCGAGTTCTGCTGAATCCGGTCCTGGTGCATCGGGTCGAGGTAGGTCGTCTTGATCGCCAGCTCCCGCCGGAACCAGTCGAGCACCGTCTGGCAGACCGCCTGCCGGGTTGGCGGCGCGGCGGCCGCCAACACCGGATGCGCCCCCTGCCAGTACTCCTCCATCGCGCAATAGTCGCCCAGGCCGAGGTAATCGATCCGGAGCAATCCCGTCTGTTCGAGGTTCGGCGCGTTGACCCGCCATCCCCGCCGCAGATCGTGAAACACCCGGTAGCCGAGCACCTCGCGCAGGGCGCGATCGGTGGCGATGCGCATCGCAGGCACCACCTCGGGGTTGGAGGCATACTCGGCAAACGGTAGGTTGAGCTGGCGCATCACCTGCTCGGCGATCGTGTCGTGCTGGAGTCCGTCGGGGCCGCCCGCCCGCACCGCCGCCAGCACCGCGCCGCGGACCATGCTCGTCTGCACGAAGTCGTTGAAGTGACCCGCCTGGAGCGCGGCGTCCTGCCGGTTGTCGGTGAAGCTGAGCAGCTTGCGGGCGCCCTCCGGTAAGGACGCCGCATCACGCAGCGCCCGCACCACGGCCAGCGACAGGATCGTGGTAGCGGTGCTGCGTCCCTCGGTCGCCAGCTCGGCCAACTTCGGAAAGTCGCTACGCCCGGTGCTGGCCCAGACGTGTCCGCAGGCGGGGCAAAAGGCCAGCGGCGCCCGCACGAACCAGGTCGCCGCTGGGCCGTCGCCCTCGATCGGGGTGATCGCGCCGTCGAGTCCGACGGCGACCGGCCGCGGGGCGCGCGCCCGGTTGCGCTTCGGCAACGAGGGCGTCCCATCCTTCCTGGTGTCGAACCAGCCGTCCGGCAAGTGATCCGGCTCCAGGCAATATTCGCCCGACGTGTCGAACCAAAGGAAACCGGCCTGGCGCTCGCGCTCCTCGTCCGAGGCCGTGTCGCTCAGGCGGCGCGGTTCGAGCTGCCCGTCCTGCTGATCCCAATCGACGACGAAATAGTCCTGGCCGCACTCGCGGCAAAAGGCGAGCGGGTAGAAGCGACGATCGCGGTCGCCGGCGACGTAGATCTGCCCCTCCATCGAGAAGTGGCGCTCCGAGCCGGTCTCCAGCGTGCTGTAGACCGTGTCGCCGCGGCTGATGAACTGATGGAGCCGGAACGCGAAGACGCGCCGGGCGGTGGCCGGATCGGTCGTGCGGTAGCCGGCCAGCAGTACCTCCTTCAGGCGGCCCTCGCAGCGTTCCAGCGGAACCTCGGTCTCCGCATGGAGGCGCTCGGCGCCCTGGCGAAGGGTCAGCGGCTCCTGTCGCTCGAGCCGGCCCTGCTCGTCTTGTCGCAGACCAAGGTTCTGTTCCACCCAGGCCGCCAGCGGATCGGCGACGAACCGGGCGTGATCGGGTGATTCGGAGTAGGGTGTCTCATTCAGCACCGCCGCCCGCAGCTCCTCGGGCGACGGAGCCGGCCGCTCGATCGCCGCGCGCAGCGTCTCGGGGATGACGTGCTCCGGCTCGACCGGCACGCCAAACAGCTTCGTCGCGACCTTTGCCACCTCGGCCTGCCGCTCCTCGCGGCTCCCTTTGCCGGCCACCGTCGCGCTGGTGCCGACGCGGCGCATGGTCGGGGAACCGAGGCGCTCGCGGACCCGTCGGACGAGCATCGCCACGTCCGCGCCCTGCCGCCCACGATAGGTATGCATCTCGTCGAGGACGAGAAACTCGACCATCCCCTCGGCCTGCTCGACGATGCGGCGATCGACGGGGTCGGTCCGCGTCATCAGCAGCTCGAGCATGACGTAGTTCGTGAGCAGAATGTCGGGGGCGTTGGCGGCGGTGGCGAGTCGTTCGTCCTCCTCGGTCTGGCCGGTGTAGCTCGCGAAGGTCACCGGCTCATGTCCAGGTCCGTAGCCATGCCGCAGATAGTTGCGCAACTCCCGCTCTTGCGAGTTGACCAGCGCATTCATCGGGTAAACGACGATCGCCTTGATCCCCCGCCGCGAACCCTGGCGCAGCACGTGGTCGACGATGGGCACGAAGTAGGCGAGACTCTTCCCCGAGCCAGTGCCGGTCGTCAGCACATAGGAGGCGCCGCTCTGGGCGACGTCGATGGCATCGCGCTGGTGGCGATGCAACAGGAGCTGTTCCCCTGTCCGCGCGCCCGTTTCGCTCTTGCCCCGCCGGAAAATGCGCCCGCATTCAGGATGGAGGACGCCCTGCCCGACGAGTTCGTCGATCGTGCCGCCCGGCGCAAACGACGGATTGAGCTGGATGAGCGGGTCCGGCCAGAGCCGGCCGTCGTCGAGTCGCCGCTCGACGAAACCCATGATCTCAGGATCGGCGATGCGCAAGAAGCTGCGGACATAGACGGCGTAGTCGTCGACGACCTGATTGCGGAGCGCAAAGACGTCCATCGTATCTTCTCGTGGCGGCGCGAAGCTCAGGGCACGTCGCCGGGCTGGCGCCAACAACACCGCACCCGAGCCGACGGCGAGCGACCCCGAAACAGATGACTGGTGACAGCGGGAGTCTACCGCGTCCTCGTTTGCCACACAACACGTCGCGGCCACGCTCTGTTGCGAGCGCAGGCGACGCCGGCGACGGCGGTCAATAGCAACCGCATCCTCGTCATCACATAGCTAACGTCAATTGTTCGGGTGAAGTGAACCGTGGCCGTCCGGAATCCGATTCCACCGTCTTCGCGTCACCGGGATATCGCCGGCGCATCGAATCCTCGCCGAAGTCGTACCGCGCCCGGACTTCCTCCACTCGCGCCGCAAGCTTCTCGACGTACGCGGCGGGTGCATTCGTGCCGGCGTAGCCGCGCTGGTATCGTGGGAGCATCGCCGGCATCTCGGCCTCGACAAAACGGAGGAAATGCTCTTTCACCAGCGGCGCCAGCCGGAGCGCGCTCGTCACGAAGAAGGTCGCTCCGTGGTCAATCGCTGCGGCGGCGACGGCATCGATTGACTCCATTGCATCGGTGATGCCCGGCAAGACGGGCGCCATCAGCACGCCGCAGGGCACGCCGGCCTCGGCCAGACGACGCAGGACGACGAGGCGCTTCGCTGGCGGCGGCGTTCCCGGCTCCACCAGCCGCCAAAGGTCGGCATCGAGCGTCGTCACGGTGAAACAGACCCGTACTTTCGCCACCCGTGCTAATTCCATCAGCACGTCGGCGTCGCGCACGATCAGCGTCGACTTCGTGACGACGCCGATCGGGTTCCGGTACGCCAGCAGCGCCTCCAGCGACCGGCGCGTGATGCGGAAGCGCCCCTCGGCCGGCTGGTAGGCGTCGGTCGCCGTGCCGATGGCGACGTACTCCCCAGTCCATGACGGCCGCGCCAGCTCGCGTCTGAGCACCTCGGCGAAGTTCGTCTTGACGACGATCTTCGTCTCGAAGTCCTCGTCCGCGTTCATCCCGAAGTAAGCGTGGGTGGCGCGAGCATAGCAGTAGTGGCAACTATGCACGCAACCGCGATACGGGTTGAGCGACCACTTGAACGGCATCCCGGAGACGCGATTCAGCGCGGACTTGCAGGTCGTCTCGGTGTACGTTGCTCGTGCCATACCGGCAGAATAGAACATGTGTTCTTCTTGGTCAAGAGGGTCTGGGCTGCCGAATCGCCCCGTTCAATTCGGCGGCTCATAGTGAGGCACCGGGTCGAGGCGGCGGTAGAGCACGACGCCTCCGTCGAATCGCTCGACGCGTTGGACGTCGGATCGCCGCATCGCCTCCGCCAGACCTGGGACGCCGTCAGCGACCAGCGTGATCCCGAACAGGACGTCGGCTCGGTACTGCCACGGCGCGATCTCGGCCTCCGCCTCCTCATCGAGAAAGACGTAGCGGAGGTGAAGGTGCCGCATGAGTTCGGCCCCCAAGTCAACAAACGCCTGCACGAGGTCCGCGCGACCGGCTCGGTCGCCGGTTGCTTCGAACAACTCCTCGGCTATGTCCAGCGTCGTGGCGACCCATCCGGCGTCCTGATAGCACCGGCAGGTCAAGGGAAGATCCTCGCCGGCATACGACATCGCCCACTCCGTCTCGCGCATCCCCTCTGCTGGCTGGTCAGCATGGCGCAGCCGTAGACCCGCGCGGTCCAGCGCGCGGTCCAGGGCCGCGCTATCTTCAAGCGATCCCTCCCACCCGAACGCCAGACTGACAAATGCGCCCATGCTTACCTCACGCGGAAGTTCTTGGCGCCCACCTTTGGTGGCGCCGTGACACGAATGCCCGCCAGTTTATTACCTGCATTGCCCCAACCGGAGATGAAGTCGCCTGCCAACTCGACGATCACGATCAGATCGCCCTGGAAGAAGTGGGCCGCGTGGGGGAAGTCGCTGTACGGACCGACATAGACGAAGTCCGGGTTGGCGACCACCTTGTTGAGGGCGTCCCTGAATTGCTGGTGGGCCACGAGATCCTTGTCCTTGAACGTGCCGGGGATCCCAAAGTCCTTGGCGTGCTTCCACTTCTTCTTCAGCTTCTCCGGCGAGATCGTCGCGGCAACGATGCCGGCGAAGGTCTCCAGGTCGGCTTTGCCGACTTTTTGCAGCGCGTCGGCTCCATACTTGATCATCGCGTCTGGTCCGTCCCGCCTGACGAGGGCGACGAAATCGTCAATCCCCCCGACTCTCGGAATCGAGTCGATGAAGCTCACCGTGTGGAACGTACTGGCATCCATGCCGCGGACGAGCCGCGCGATCACGTCGGCCCCGAGTTCCTGAATGAGCTTCCCGAGCGCGTCCATCCCAAGGCCATCGACCAGATTCTTCAGTCCTTGGGCGTCCACTTCGTCCATTAGGGTCTTGAGGTCTTTGAGGAGAACCTTCTGGACGAGTTCCTTCAGCTTATCGAGTGGAAAGGCAACCACCAGCTTCTGCAAACCGTCGACCTTGAAGGTTCCCACCAGTTCTTTGACACCCTTGGCTGAGAAGGCGTCGACTAGTTCCTTGAGTCCTCGCGCGCCAAACCCGTCGACGATGTCCTTGAGTTCCTGGACCGTGAACGTGTCGAGCAACGTTTTCAGGCCGGCGGCGGTGAACTTCTCGACGAGCGGCTGCAGGGCATCGAGGAGTCGATCGACGAGATCCTTGAGTAACTGCACGCCAATCTTGTCGACAAGCTCCTTGAGCCCCTTGACCAGGAACCGATCGACCAGATCCTTCAGCGTATTGAGCGGGAAGGCATCGACCAGCTTTTTCAGGTCCTTGGCCGGGAACATGCCGATCAGATCCTTGAGACCGTCGACCGAGAATGTCTTGACGAGTTGCTTCACCCCGGCCTCGCCGAAGGTGTCCACCAACTCCTTGAGCGCCTTCTCACCGACCTCCTCAACCAACTCGGCGACGAGTTCTTCGCCGAGCTCCTTGACCAGGCGATCGATCTCCGCCTGCGTGAAGACTTTGAGGAGCCGCTCCGTGATCTCCTTCGCGAGCTTCTGTGCCGCCTCTTTCACGAAGAACTTCATGATGCCCTTGACGATCACCTTGAAGATATCGCCCGCCACGGGGTAGAGGGAGATGATGGCCACGATCCCGAGAATCAGGGCCAGCCAACGGATCCCCTTGCCGCTGAACAGATCGATGAAAAACGTCCCAAAGTGCTTGATGATGTCGCGGATGTCGCCCCAGACGAGGAAGCCGGCGACCAGATCGCCGATGAAGGCGATCACGTCGGCGCCCCACAGATCCGCGAAGGCGGTCTCTCCCCAAACGAACCCCTTGTAAAAATTCGCCACCTGTTTGAGGGTCCAGACGAACTGGTCCCCCATGGCCTGAAAGAACGGGGCAACCGCGGACCACAATGGGCCAATGAAACTCAGTAGGTCTCCGACCAGCTTGCGCGGATCCAGGGCGGACATCGTCGCCTGTTCTGCCGCCCGCGCCATGGCGGAGCGGGACTGGCCGACCGCCGTCGCGCTGCTCGCTCGGAAGGTCGCTTGCCCCTGGCCGAGCAATCCGGAGAGATCGGCCAGGCCCTGATCGAGACCACCTCGCATCTGCTGGGCGGTCGTCGCCATGGCTGCCGTCGATTGCTCGCCGACCGCAGCCAAACGCTGGCCGGCGTCGCGGCCAGCGCCGGCCAGCGCCGCGG
>JBOGUF010000050.1:0-16959 GCA_050696075.1 Thermomicrobiales bacterium | reverse complement strand
CACCGCGCTCGTCGAGCGCGCGCTGCCCTGGCTGACCGCCGCCTGGCTCTGGGCGGAGGCCGAGGGGGCAGAGCAAGTGTTGGATCACGATGGCACCCCTACCTTTCGATGACCGCTTGCTGCGCCCCTACACGGGTTCGTTCCACGCGGGGCCAGTTGCACCAGAACGGGGGTGGTTGGGGTCGACCGGAATTTTCAACATGAAGGTCGATCCCCGGCCGACCTCGCTGGCGACCTCGATCGTGCCGCCGTGCTGCTCGGCGATTTGGCGGGCGATAGCGAGGCCGAGGCCGGCGCCGCCAGTTGCACGAGCTTCGTCGATGCGATAGAAGCGGTCGAAGATGTGGGGCAGATGCTCCGCGGCGATGCCAACACCGTTGTCGGCGACCGCGAGTTCCACCGCCTGGCCGTTAGCGCGGACGGCGACGGTGACGGTCCCGCCCTCCGGGGTGTATTTCACCGCGTTGTCGAGCAGGATGCCGGTCGCCTGGCGGACGCGGTCGCGATCGAAGGTGGCGACGACGGGCGCGAGCGGCGGCTGGTAGAGGACGCCGACCTTGCCGCCGCCGGCCGCGCGAGTCGCCTCGACCGCGGCGGCGGCGACGTCGCCCAGGTCGTGCGGGGCCGGGTCGAGCGGGGCGCCTTCATCGCCGCGGGCCAGCCTGAGCAGGCTTTCGACCAACTCGGTCATGCGCGCCGCCTCCCGCTCGATCGCCTCGACGCTCTCGCGCGCCGTCGCCGGGTCGTCCAGCCCCCATTGGCGGAGCATGCGGGCATAGCCTTGAATCGAGGTTAGCGGAGTGCGTAGCTCGTGGCTGGCGTCGGCGGCAAAGCGGCGCTGCTGCGCCAGGGTCTCGTCGCGCTGCCGAAACGCCACTTCGAGGCGAGCCAGCAGGTCGTTGAAGGTGGTCGCCAGTCGGCCGAGCTCGTCTCGCGGCCGTTTGACGGGCAAGCGTTGCGAAAGGTCGCCATCGGTGATCGCGCGGGCGGCACGGACGATGGCGTTGACCGGCGCAAACGCGGTGCGGGCCAGGAAGTACGACCCGACGATGGCGAGGAAGCCGACGACGCCGCCGGCTCCGACCGTGGCCAGCGAGAGGTAGAAGAGGGTGTCGGGCACGTCCTCGTGCGACTTGCCGGCCACAACAACCTGGGTCGGCGAGCCGGGCGGATTGGCCGGGACGGCGTAGAGGTAGGCATCCCGTTCGTCGTTGACGGACATAAAGCCAACGCCGCCGCCCGTGCTCTCGCCGGACTCCAGGGCTTGCCGCCAGATGTCGGTATCGGCGCCGGCAAGCTCGCCGGCGACCGTGCTGGTTTGGGCCAACACGCGGCCGTCGCCGTCGCGCACGATGAGGAAGACGCCGTCCGTGCTGAGGTGCGCGATCGCCTGGTCGTCGAGGATGACGCCGGACTCGATCATCAGGGCGGCTTCGCGCGCCCGATTGCGGGTCGGGTCTTCGACGTTCGAACGTACGGACATGATCGCGGCGATGGTGAAACTGGCGAAGAGCAACCCCGCGATGACCATGATCGTCACGGCGTAGAAGATCGTCAGGCGCCAGCGGATGGGGAGCACGGCGCTATCCCTCCCGCAGGGTGAAGCCCACGCCGCGCACGGTCTGGATCAGGCGGGGCTCGCCGGGGAGGTCGATCTTCTTGCGCAGATAGCCAAGGTAGACGTCGACCACGTTCGGGTCGGCTTCGGGCGTCTCCCGCCAGACCCGGTCGAGGATAAGGTCGCGGGGGAGAACGCGGCGGGCGTTGCGGGCCAGGAATTCGAGCAGGTCGTACTCGCGGGCGGTCAGGTCGATGCGCCGCGATCCGCGCCGGACCTCGTGCGCGGTGGTGTTGACCTCCAGATCGGCAACGCGCAGGATCTCCTCCGGCTCGATGCGGCGCAGCACGGCGCGCAGCCGCGCCAGCAACTCCTCGGTGTCGAACGGTTTGGTCAAATAATCGTCGGCGCCGGTGTCGAGGTTGCGGATCTTGTCGCGCGGCAGGTCGCGGGCGGTCAGCATCACGACCGGGGTCGTGATGCCGCGCTGCCGAATCAGTTGCAGTACCCGTTCGCCGTCCATACCGGGTAGGAGGATGTCGAGCACGACCACTTGCGGCGCGAAGGCGTCGATCGCCGGCAGCGCCGACGGCCCGTCGAAGACCGTCTCCACCGTGAACCCGCGGTGTTCCAACTCGAGCTGGAGCAGCCGCGAGATCGAGCGGTCATCTTCAACCAGAAGGATGCGGGTGCCGGGTTTCATCGCTTCGATCGTTTCCTCTTGGCTGCCCGTTGCATTTCGGCGAGCTGGAACATTGCAGCCGCGAGGCTGACAGATGCTGAGTGACCTTCGCCAAGCGCTTGGATGCGCCGGTGGGCCTCCTGGTAACACCCCGCGTCCTCGCGGTCCCCGATGACCGAGACGGTGGCAACCGTCTCATCGTGGTTCACCGTGAAGATGATTCGCCAGTTCCTGTCTCCGACGACAATCTTGCGCCAACCGGCTAGACCGCGGCCAAGAGGCATGCCGGCATCCTTGCCGATCTCCTCCAACCGGAGCAGCTTCTTAAGGAAGAGCGGGAGATTTCCTGTTTCAGCGTACCGAACGAGGTCGGCGACAGCCTCTTGAATGAACTCAACGCGAACCGGCATGGACGCTGCTACTCATTGACATCGCGGAGCTGCTCTCGCGTAAATCCGAGCTGGGCTAGAACTTCATCCAGAGAGTACCGCCGCGCTCCTGTTGTCAACATGCGGGCCGTGGCCAGCGACGCGTCGAGCAGATCGTCCTCGATCTCCTGAAGCTGTTCGAGCCGCTCAATGCTCACGACGGCGGCAACTGGCCTGTTATTGCGCAGAACGATTTGTTCTCGACCCGCTTCGGCTTCCCGCACAAGACCGGAGATGCCAAGCTTGTTGGCCTCGGAAATCGAGATCAGGTCAGCCGTATCGACATGCACCATGCAATGCCCCCTTTCTTCTATGTAGGATTCTACATAGAACCTGGAGATTGGACAAGGGCTCAAGATGCCCGGTGGCTGCCCGTGGCAACCGTGGCGCGACGGGATCACCGCTTCGCCACGCTCCCCGGCGGATGGGCCAAATGCTCACCCACCGCCAACGGCGCAGTCTTCCGCGCGGCAATGCGAGTCTCGCGGTGCCAGAGGAGCAGGCTCATGGCAACCCCGCCGATCACGTCGGCGATCAGGTCGCCGACCGTGTCGGCCATGCCGGCGTGGCGGTAGGTTTCGAAGAACTGGTCGGCGGCGAACTCATAAACCTCCCAGCCGCTCGCCAGCAGCATCGCGGCGGCGACCGCGGCGCGGGCGCGCTGAGCGGGTGGCCAGTCAATCTTGCCGCGCCGGTGCAGGGCGGCCAGGATGTCGTACGAGGCGGCAGCCAGGGCGGCTGTCCCGGCGGCGTGGACGATCTTGTCGTACGGGTCGTAGCGGGCGTACATGCCCGCGGCATTGCCAAAGGTATCGAGATAAACGGCCACGATCACAATCAGATACGTGATCCACGAGAAGCCCCCGTTGGGGACGACGAGGTGACTGAGCCAGATGACCGCCACGGTGATCACGGTGATCTGGACGAGCAGGTAGCCCCAATAGTCGGTGAAGCCCGGCTCCACGATCTGACCGATGACGAGATAGGCGAGGAGCCCGAAAAGGGAGACGACGGCGAGGCGAACCCACCCCGATTCGTCCAGCAGCCGCCCGGTGACCTGGACGCTGGTCTTCGCCCACCGCACCGGCAGCCGGTCCACCGCGGGGGGCATTGGGTAAGGCGTCGAGGCCGCGACTTGCGCCGTGTGATCGGCGCCGTCCGCCTCCGCGACCCGCCGGCGCCGGGAGATGACGGAGATCGCGACGGCCGCCGTGACGACGCCGCTGACGGCGAGAAGCAGCCAGCCCACCTCCGGCGCCCGCTCACCCAGATAGGCATAGAGCAGGGTGGTGGGGGCCGTGCCGATCGCCGTGGCGCCGATGAACCGCAAAAATCCCATCTTGGTCAGACCGGCCGCGTAAGAGACCGCATCAAAGGCCATGCCTGGCACGATCCGGGTGACGAGGACGGCATGGGCGCCCCAGCGGGCGAACCAGCGGTCTGCCGATTCTACCCCCAATCGGCCAACGATGGCCGAGGTCGGCCCGCGGCCGAGGGTGCGCGCAATCCAGAAGCACAGCGCGGCCGCCAGGACTTGTCCGGCGAGGCTGAACACCCAGCCCCAGAAGAGGCCGAAGGCCAACCCGTTCGCAAAGACGACGACGAATCCGGGGATCGGCGCGGCCAATGCCTGGAAGACCATGAGGAGGATCGAAACGACCGGCGCCCAGTTCCCGAAGGAGCGAATATAGTCGCGCAGACTCTCCAGATCGCCCCGCGTGAGCATCTCCGCGGCTTTGGCCGCTTCGGCGCGGATCGTGTCCGAGAGGAGATAGGCAGCTCCCACAAAAATGGCCGTCGCGGCGAAGATAGTCAGTTGCGTCCATCTACTTCCGTGCTCATTCTGCATCTGCTGATCGTTCACCATGCGGGGTCGCTCACCTTCTGACTCGACGTCGCTCCGTGGCCGGCCGGCCGCGGTTTAGCTTGGTCTCCATTATTGGCCAGAGCCGGCGGCGCGGGTATCCAGGAGGCCGCGGAATCGAGGGGTGGGTTATCCCCCAAGTGCATACCCGCGCCGCCGAATGCATCACGTAGAACGCTTGCCGTGCCGTGGCGTTAGCCGGCGTGGCTGGAGACGGTGGCCGGACTCTGCTCGGCAACGGTCGCTGGCTTCGGCACGAAACGGTCGAGCCATGAGGGCAGCCACCAGTTCCAACGCCCCATCAGGGCGACCGTCGCCGGGACGAGCAGGCCGCGCACGATCGTCGCGTCGAGCAGGATGCCGGCGGCCATCGCGGTCGCCATGATCTTGACGTCGGTCTCGGGCACGGCGGCCATCGAGACGAAGGCGAGGAAGAGGATGACCGCGGCGGTGGTCACCAGGCGGGCGGTGTGGCTCATGCCGCGCACCACGGCGGCCGCCGTCGAACCGGTCTTGTCGTATTCCTCGCGCATCCGGGCCAGGATGAAGACCTCATAGTCCATCGAGAGGCCGAAGAGGAAGGCGAAGACCATCAGCGGCAACCAGCTCGAAACCGCGTCGACCGACTCGATCCCGAAGAGCAGATCCGACCCGAACCCTTCCTGCCAGACCAGGACGAGTACCCCATAGGCGGCGCCGACCGAGACGCAGTTGAGGATGACCGCTTTCAGCGGCAGCAAGATCGAGCGGAACGCCCGCACGAGTAGGACGAACGTCACAACCACGATCAGGGCGAGCATCAGCGGGAAGTTGCCGTAGACGGCGTCGATGAAGTCGGCGTCGCCCGCGGTCGCGCCGCCGATGCGGACCTGGCCGGGCAGATCGTGGGCGGTATCGCGCGCCCGTTCGAGGAGGTCGCGACCGTCGCTGGTGCTGCCGTCGGCGGCGGGGAAGGCGAGGACGACCGCTGTCTCCCCTTGTCGCCAGTTGGCCCCGTCGGGCGCGGTGACGCCGTCGATGCCGGCCACATCCCCTAAAGCGGCCGCGGCGGCGGCCGGATCGCTCCCCTCGACGAGGACTTCATATGGCGTCAGCACGCCTTGGCTGACGCCGGCGTCGTCGAGCACCCGGCGGGTGTCGGCCGCTTCGCCCGTGGTAGCCAGAGTCCAGCCGCTGCCGGAGCCGAGTTGCAGCGAGAAGGCCGGGATGACCAGCGCGGCGATGATTGCGACGCCGGCAATGACCGCTAGGCCGCGATGATGGACGATGAACCGCGCCCAGCGCTCCCAGATGTGGCTGACCTGATCGCCCTTGCGGAACCGCGGCCAGTCGAGCCGCGGCCCGGCCGTGGCGAGCAGCACCGGCAGCAGAGTGATGGCGACGGCGACGCTGACGAGCGGGATGAGCATGCCGCCGAGGCCGACGCTGCGCAGGAAAGGCACCGGCAGGGCGACCAGCGCCAGCAAGCTGATGCCAACCGTGGTGCCGCTGAAGATGACCGCGTGGCCGGCGGTCTCCATCGCCCGCTGGACGGCGGTTTCGTTGTCATGCCCTGCCGCGCGTTCCTCGCGCCAGCGCGTGACGAGCAGCAACGAATAGTCGATCGCGATGCCGAGTCCGACGAGCGCGATCAGGAACTGGACGATGAACGAGACGTCGGTGACGGTCGTCAGCCCCCAGGTCAGCAAGAAGGAGGTCAGAATCGCGATCCCGGCCATGACGACCGGCAGGATTGCCAGGAACGACCCGTAGACCCAGAGGAGGACGAGTAGCGCGCCGCCGGCGCCGACCAGCGTCTCGATCAGGACGCCGTCGTCCCCTTCCTCGCCTTCGGTGACGGCTGCCAGCTCACCGGCGCCAGTGAAGCGGAAGGGGACCCCGGCGACGGTGGCGTCCGCCAGGGCGGACTTCACAACGTCGACGTCGGGCGATTCGTCCATCCCAAAGTCGCTGGTGTAGATCAGGCCGAAGGTCGTGCGGCCGTCTTCTCCGACGAAGTCGTCGTTGCCGGTCGATGCGTAGGAGACGATACGCGCCTGGGGCACGGCCTCGGCGACCTGATCAAACGCCGCCGTCAACTCGTCCGTGACGCCGGGCGAGTCGACGGTCGTGCCCTCGGGCAGGGTGACGACAGCCACGAGCGGCGAGGCGAAGCCGCCGGTGCCGTACTGCTCGGCGAGGGCAACGTTGACCTCCGTGCTCTCGCTGCCGGGCAAGTCGAAGCGCTCAGAGAGCGCGCCGGACGCCGGCCCAGCCGCCCCGACGGCGGCGACGGTGACGATCACCCAGAACAGGACGACAGCCAGCTTGTGACGAAGGACGAACCGCGATATCTCGGCTATGCTCATGTTGGAATACCTCCCCCGCGACCATCTGGTCGTTTCGTGGCGTCCCGCTCCGCACGGCGACGCGATTCGATCCGCAACCTGCTACCCATGGTCGGGGAGGAACCTAAGAGGGTTCTAAGAACCGCGAGGCGTGCGGCGGAGGAGAGTAGTGGTTCGGGATCGGGAGCAACTCGGCGCCACGTTTGATCGCTCGGCCGAACTCTATGATGAGGTCCGGCCGGTCTACCCCGCCGATCTGATCGACGACCTCGTCCGGTTCTCGGCGATCCCGGACGGAGGCCGCATCCTGGAGATTGGCTGCGGCACGGGGAAGGCGACGCTGCCGTTCGCGCGACGGGGCTATCGCCTGCTTTGCCTGGAGCCGGGAGCTAACCTGGCGGCAGTTGCGCGCCACAACCTCGCCGCCTTTCCCTCCGTCGAAGTCCGCGTCGCCAGCTTCGAGGAATGGGCGCTCGAGTCGGCGGCGTTCGATCTCGTCGTCGCGGCCACATCGTTCGCCTGGGTCGATCCGGCGGTGCGGTATTGGAAGACGATCGAGGCGCTACGGCCGGGTGGGTGCGTGGCAGTCTTCTGGCTAGCGCACGTGCAATTGCCGGGCGAGGGCGGCTTCTACGACGCCGTGCAGGAGCTCTACCGGCGGTACATGCCGGAGGAGGCCGGGCGCCCACGTTCGCCGGCTGACCTGCCGACCACGGTTGACCCCGCGTTCCTGGCGACCGGCCTGGGCGAGGAGGTGGCGGTGCGGCACTATCCGTGGGCCGAGATTTACCCGACCGCGCGCTACCTCGACCTGCTGCGGACCTTTTCCGGCCACATCGCGCTACCGGAACCGGCGCGGCAGGCGCTGTTTGACGGCGTGGCGGCGTTGATCGACCGGGAGTTCGACGGGCAGTTGGTGCGGAACCACGTCGCCGTGTTGCAGCTGGCGCGGAGAGTTTGAGCATGACGGTATCGGATGACGATCTGGCCGCGGCGTTGACCTTCGACGAGTTCCCGCGGGCGGCGGGGTATGATCCGCGGTGGATGCTGGAATACCTGATGGGGCCGATGTGGTTCCGTAGTCGCGTTCTGGGTCGAGGATTTTGCCGCCACACGCGCCCGGATGGCGGCGGCGGGCATCCGCTTTATCGGACCGGTGCAGCGCGAGGGCGAAACGGTCTGGAACCAATACGTCGGGCCGGATGGGAACGTATACGAGATTATGGGTCGCAAGTGAAGACGGCGGGGCAACAGTACAGACCATCGGGCATGTTCGAGAGAAATGTCACAACGGCGCTGGATGCGTATTCTTAGGAGCGAACGATCGCGAGCGGACGATGCACGCGTCTGATCCAAATCCGTGATAACGTCACCGAGGATGCACCCAAGGCCATGGTTATCAAACGCACTGAGCATGTCCCGCCCATGACGGAACTGCACGGCGGCGACGCAGCGTCCGCCTCGCCGATTGACATCCATGGGGTCCAAGTGCCACGGGCGCTTGCGCAGGTGGCCACCGAGGTTGAGCGGTCCCGCACGATCCTTGACTTGGAAGACGACTGGGACAACGCCGGGGCGATGGGATACGCCGAGGACACGTGGCGCCGCGCGGTCGAATTGCTGGTGCGAATCGCCGCGGCGGCGTGGGAGGAGCATGGCACGCGGGTCGAGGATATCTTCGTGTCGCCCGGAGACCGGGGAAGCATCGACCTGGAAATCCGCACCGCGGGACACGAACTCTTGATGACGGTCCCTGCCGACGAGGACGCGGAAGTTCGCTTCTATGGCGACGACGGCACGTGGGGATCGAAGCAGAAGGGGAGCTTCCCGATTATCAAGCCGAACCGTTGGCTTGCCGCATGGCTCGCCGATTGAGCGAGCCGTGGCCGGTCGAGTCGATTCCAGACTCCGCGACCGTCTACATGCGGGTCCACAAGCAGTACATCAAGCGAGGACAGATATCGGCGTCGTGCTTTAAGAACCAAGCGGACCCGACTTCGCCGCGCGCGGGGAGGTCGACAGACTGGAGCACGTATTCCACGCCCGAAGAATGCCGCGATCGCGCACGTCATCCACGAGACAATGCCGTCATAGAGCTGGTGGTCGGCGACATCCGGTCTATCGAAGGCCAGTCGGTCGAGCATACGCCAATCCCGAATGCACCAGAAAGAAAGGGCAATCGCGCGCATACGGACGTATTCGGCGACAAGGATGATCTTGAGGTCAAGCTGCGCTTTCGGCGGTGCAGCAAGCTGATTCTAGCTTTGTGCGAAGGCTGACCGGCTCGGTGCGTCCGCTTCGTCGATCGATTCGTCCCAAGCAATTGCCATCCTCGTCGTCGAGTGGATACACGTTCGCCACGAAGAGCGGAGTGTAACAGTGTAACGACGAGGAGGTGGGAGGCGGACGCAATAACTTCGGCCGACTATCGGAGACAGTTGCGTCACCGATGCGTTCGCACGGAAGCAGAACTGCTAACAGCCGCGTGGTGAGGGGAGGAATTCCGGTGCGGATTGCGCTGATCTCGGATATCCATGGCAATTGCGGAGCGTTGGACGCGGTGTTGGAGGATCTGGGCGGGCGATCCGTTGAGCGTATGGTTTGCTTGGGCGATGCAATCCAAGGAGGACCGCGGCCGGCGGAAACAGTGGCGCGGTTGCGGGAGATGGGTTGCCCGGTGGTAATGGGAAACGCCGACGCCTGGTTGCTGACCGGTGAGGAGACCGGGGCGGAAAAGCCGGCGACGGAGCGGATGCGCGCCATCCGCGCTTGGCAGTTGGAACAACTTTCGGCGGAGGACCAGGCGTTCGTTGCCGCGTTTGTGCCGACGGTGGAGGTCGAGTTGCCGGACGGGCGTCTGTTGCTTTGCTTCCACGGGTCGCCGGATTCGTTCGACGACATCATCCTGCCGACGACGCCGGACGACGAGGCGCGGCGGCTGCTCGGCGAATCGGGCGCGGCCGTTTTCACCGGTGGGCACACGCACTTGCAACAGGTGCGGCGTTTTGGGGACGCCCTCTTTGTCAATCCGGGCAGCGTCGGTTTCGCCTTCGACCGCCATCAACCCGAGGACAACTTCCAGGCCGACCATTGGGCCGAATGCGCCGTGCTCTCCGTCGAGAATGGGCGCTTCGGCCTCGAGTTTCGGCGCGTGCCGTTCGACGTCGCGGCGGTCGTGCGCCAGGCGTTCGACGGCGGCATGCCGGAGCCGGACGCCTTCGCGGCCAGATACCAGGGACGAGACGGCGGGGGTGGGGCGTGAGCGAGGGGACGCAACGAGCAATGCCCTTCGACACCAGCGGCAGCATCTGGCAGGGCGAACGGGTCAGGTTGCGGGCGATCGAGCCGGACGACTGGCCAACTTACTTTGCCTGGAACCAGGACGACGAGCAGGCGCGCGCCCTCTACGAGGTGCCCTTTCCGGGGTCGGAGGAGGCGGTCAAGCGTTGGGCGGAAGCCGAGTCGACGCGGGCGCGGGAAGGAGACAACGTCCGGTTTGTGATCGAGAACGAGGCGGGCGAGGCGGTCGGCGACCTGACGACGCACCACTGCGACCCGCGCGTCGGCACGCTCTCCTACGGGATCAACGTACGGCAGGAGTATCGGGGCAAGGGGTACGCGGTCGAAGCAATCCGGCTCGTGTTGCGCTACTACTTCGAAGAGCGACGGTATCAGAAGGTCACGGTCGGCGTCTACAGCTTCAACGAGGCCTCGATCCGGCTGCACGAGAAGCTGGGGTTCCAGCGCGAGGGCTGCCTGCGGCGCATGGTCTACACGCGCGGTCAGTTTTTCGACCTCATCCATTTCGGGCTGACCGCCGAGGAGTTCGCGGCGGCCCATCCCGACTACTCCCCGTAACGCCGCGCTCCCCGCTCCTCGCCGGTCGATGCGGCCGCCAGGCCTGCTCGGGCCAGTTCCGGTGCCGCGATGGCGTCGGTCATGCGCGGTGCCGCTGGCGTTGCCAGCGCGCCCGCGGGTATCGCTCATACGGACGAGACCCGGATTGAGAAAGGAGCGGCTGTGTCTGAAGCCTACGAAATCCCTCACGGCGATGTCCTGGCACAGTCCCTCGCTGCGCTAGGAACCGACGCCGATCAACTGTTCGGGTACGACCTGCTGGCCGGCGGCGCCTCGGGGGCGTACGCGTACCGGCTCAGTTTCCCGCCGGGCAACCGATTCCTCAAGGTCACGCGGCCGGAGAGCCCCGCGTACCTGCTGGAGCGCGCGCGCCGCGAGATCCTGTTCTATCGGCGCCTCGCCTCCGAAGTGCGGATATCGGTACCGAGCGTGATTGCCAGCCGCTTCGACAAAGCCATCGGCGCCTGCCTCCTGCTCGAGGCGTACGAGCCGTCTCCCGAGCCGGCGGCGTGGACCGAGACGCGGTACATCCAGGCGGCCGAACAACTGGGGCGATTCCACTCGGCGTTCTGGGGTAAGGGGCGCGAACTCTCGACCCTCGGGTGGCTGCGCAGGGTCGACGCGCTGAAGGACGGGGAAATCCGGCAAGCGTACACCTACTGGGAGCGATTGAGGGCCGAGGGGAGGTTCGAGACCATACTCACTCCGGAATGCTACAGGTGGGTCCTTGGGATGCTAGGACGAATCCACGCGGTGGGGACCGGCCCATCCTCGTTCCCGGTCACCCTATGCCACAGGGATTTCCACATCGACAACATCCTGGCGGACCACGGCGGAGGGATGGTGCTCGCGGACTGGCAAGAAGTGGGACCGGGGCGTGGCCCCGAGGACCTGTCCTTCTTCCTCCAACGGGCGAGCTTCTCGGGCGGGACGGTGCCCGGCGGAGAGATGATCGAGGCGTATCGGCGGACCTTGGCCGCGAACATGGATGAGGACGTGACGGTGTGGGACATCCGGCGCGTCATGGACGCCGCCGAGCTGCGGACGCGGCTGCTGCACTGGCCCGCCTTCCTCGCGGACGCGTCTGAACATCAGCTGGCGGACCTGCTCGGCCGCATCCGAGTCCTCGCGGCCGGGCTGGAAACCACGCTCGCGTCCAGTTCATAGGATCCGTTCGACAACGGAGCCGCTGCGCGTGCTCCATCCGGGCGTAATCGATCTGGAGCACCGATGTACGAGGAATTGCTGGTGCAAGCCGCGGCGGGGCCGCCCGCGTGAAAGTCTCGAACGTTTGGGAATGCGTTGGAGGGGAACGTATGGCCGTCCAAGAACGACTGACGGCCGGCATTACGACGAGATTCCCTTCGGGCTGCTGATCGCGGAGGAGTTTGCAGGGTCATGACCATCGTCGAGCCGGATCTGATCGAGCGGATCGAGCGCGCGACCTGGCGGCGGGTGGCCGGCGTGGAATCGGCGGCCGGTGGCGGGTACACCCAGATTCGACGCTTGATCGTGCATTTCGCGGATGAAACCACCGCCTTCGCCAAGATTGCCGTCGACGTGATGACGGCGGGCTGGTTGCGCGACGAGATCGCCGTCTACCGATGGGTACGCGAACCGTACCTCCCCGAGTTATTCGGCGCGGACGACGGCGAGCCGCCGCTGCTCGTCATCGAGGACCTGCGCGCCGGGCATTGGCCGCCGCCGTGGCGACCGGAGGACGTGGAGCGGGTGATCGAGATGCTCGCGACGGTCCACGCCACCGTACCGCCAACTGATCCGCGCACCATGGACGATCTCGCATTGCTCGGCAACGAGTGGGCGTGGATCGCGGAGGAGCCACAGCCATTCCTCACCCTGGGGCTCTGCTCGCGCGCCTGGCTCGACGCCGCCTTGCCGGCGCTGCTCGACGCCGAGGCGGCCGCCGACCTCGCCGGCGACGACTTCTGCCACCTCGACGTGCGTAGCGACAACATCTGCCTGGTCGATGGGCGCGCGGTGCTTGTCGATTGGAATCACGCCTGCCGCGGCAACGGCGAGATCGACCTCATCGGTTGGCTGCCGAGCCTGCACCTGGAGGGCGGGCCGCTCCCGGACGTTGTGGCGCCGGATGCCGACCCGTGTCTGGTGGTGGAGGTCGCCGGCTATTGGGCGTGGCGCGCGCCGCTGCCGATCCCACCGACGGCGCCGCGCGTACGCGAGATTCAGTTACGGCAATTGGCGGTGGCGTTGCCCTGGGCGGCGCGGCGATTGGGACTGCCGCCGCCGGACGGGAGTCGTTCTATCCGGTGAGGTCGTAGAGCTGCAGCCCGGGTAGGTCGTTGTAGTCGCGGATGTTGCGGGTGACGAGGATGAGATTGCGCTCGATGGCGGTGACGGCAATGAGGATGTCGAGGGCGCGATGGTTGATTTGGCGATTCTCGTGGCGAAGCGCGATGCGTAGGTCGGCCGCTCGTTCTACGCTCTCGACGGACAATCCAACGATTGTTACGGCATCAAGAAAGTCGTGAAGGATTCGACTGGCTCCCATCGGATCCGAGCCACCTCGAACTCCCTCGATTGCCTCCATGTACGTTATGAGGCTGATCCCGACGCCACGAGGAAACAAGCCGCCCATGAGCTGGACCGCGGGCAGCCGACCATCGAGGAAGTCGATAACCCAATCGGTGTCGACCAGATAGCTCACAGCTTGTACGTCGGCCGGTTGGAACCGCGAGCGGCCTTGATCTGGGCCTTGAGTTCGTCCGCGTCGATGAGCCCATGCCAACCACCTGCCGCGGACATAGCTCGCTCGATTTGCTCTGGGGTTGGTTTGAAGTCGATGCGGCGGCCCCGCCCACGTTCAACCCTTGCGAGCGGCAGCACGATCGCGACATCCTCGCCCTCGTCCTGGATGACAACCTGGCCGAGTCCGGAATGGATCTCGTCGACGATCTCTTTGATGATCGGAGAGTCGGCCGTGCTCACGGTTGCGCGCTGTGTCATAGGCGATGCTCCTTCGTATCGGATCGAAGCGTATCACGCCGGCAGGGTGGCGGGTGAAGCACGAGGCACGTCCGCAACCGAAGGCAATTGCATATCCTGATCGAGAACCATAGAATATGGGCGCTCGGGCAATGGCGCCTGCCTCCCACGCTCGTTGTGGACCGGAAATCGCCTTCATACCATCGGAAGGAAGGGCCCGTGGGCTTGGTTGATCATGGGCGGTTGCGGGCGCTGATGCAGGCGTGTGGGTTCGACGGGCTGCTCGTCGTCGCACCCGAGAACTTCGCCTACCTGGTGGGTACGCCGGGGATTCCCGTCACCATCTGGCGGCGGGCCGGTCCGGCCTCGGTCGTCGTCACGGCGCACGGAGCGATGACTGTAATTGCGCCCGATTCGCGAGCGGAGGACATCCACCGCCTGCACCCAGCGGCGCGGGTGCTCTCACATCCTCTCTGGATGGAGCGCGTCGAGATCGACCCGGCGAGCGCCGGCACGCCGGCCCAGATCATTACGCGGGCCACCGCCGGGCGTGACGCACGCCGAGCCGAGACGTACGACGAGGCGATGGTGCTCGATCTGATGCGGACGGCCGTGGCCGACGCCGGGCTGCTTGGCAAGCGGCTGGGCATCGAGTTGGAGTTCGCGCCGGCGCTCGACATCAAGCGCATCCGAGCCGCGCTCGGCGATACCCACCTGGTCGATAGCTCGCACCTGATCCGCGAGGTGCGGGCGATCAAAACCCCGGCCGAGATCGAGCTGCACCGCCGGGCGACCCGCCTGACCGAGATCGGCATCATCGAGTCGTTGCGCGGCCTTGATGACTCGACGACCGCAATCGACGTCCAGGCGCGCTTTCGTGAGGCGATCAGCCGGACCGTGCGGAACGAGCGCATACCGGATTTCGAGTCGGCCGGATCGACGGTCAATCTCGGTCCTTACTTGTGGGGGCCGGAGGTCAATCCGTTGCGGCGGGTTCAATCGGGGGATTTGATCCAGTTCGACAGCGGCGTCGTCCTCTCGCGGAGCATGTCCGACATCGGGCGCACCTTTTCTTATGGGCGTGCGGGCGACGTGGCACGGCACATCCAGGCGGCGCTGCTGGCCGGATTCGCGGCGGGGAAAGCAGAACTGCGGCCCGGCCGGCGGTTCCGCGACGTCTTCCACGCCGCCCAAAATGCGGTTCGCGCCAACGGTCTCCCGTCGTACGCGCGGGGGCACCTGGGGCACTCGATCGGCAGCCTCTTTATCGAGGAGTGGCCGTTCATCTCGGCGACCGAACAGCGGGAGCTGGAGCCGGGGATGGTTATCGCCTTCGAGGTGCCCTACTACGCCAACGGCGTCGGCGGGTTCCAGAACGAGGACGACGTGCTGATTACCGCCAATGGCCACGAGTCGTTCAATGCACTGCCGATGGAGTTGGTACAGATCTAGTTATCGGTCTGCGACCGATGCGCGTCTTCGACGCGCGGGCGGGTGCAGGTCCCGCCCCTACGACGAACGACGACGGGGGGTGTGCCACGACGGGTGTGGAGTTGCGGCGCGGTAAGCAGCATCCCGACGCGGTTTTTGGCATGCAGCGTGGAGTCATTCAGGAGAGAGAGGAGATTTCAGATGGCAAAGGAGCAGACCATGATTTCGCGGCGGCGGGCGTTGCAGTTGGCGCCGGCGCTGGCGGGGATAGTCGCGTTGGGACCGCTCGGGCGGGGCGCGGCGCGCGCGCAGGACGAAACGCCGGCGCCGGGCGGAACGCTGATCATCGGGTCGATCCAGGAACCAGACAATCTCAACCCGTGGCTGACAGCGACGACAGTTGGCTACGAGGTAGTCAACTTCGTCTACGAACCGTTGACACGCGTCGACCCGGACGGGAACCACATCCCGGTGCTGGCGGCCGAGGTGCCGTCGCCGGAGAACGGCGGCATCAGCGCCGACCTGCTCTCCTATACCTATCCCTTGCGAACCGACGTCACCTGGAGCGACGGCACGCCCTTCACCGCGGAGGACGTGCTCTTCACTTACAACGCCATCGCCGACGCCAGTGTCAATGCGCCCGGACGCCTCAACTTCCAGTACATCGAGTCGGTCGCCGCGCCCGATCCGCATACGGTCGTTTTCACGCTCAACGCGCCCCACGGCGCCTTCTTGGAGACGTGGGTGAACGGCATTCTGCCCAGGCACATCTTCGAGGGGCAGGACCTGAACACGACCGAGCTCAACCGCGCGCCGTCGGTCGGCACTGGCCCGTACCGATTCGTCGAGTGGCGCTCCGGCGACGCCATCATCGTCGAGCGCAACGAGAACTACTGGCGTGAGGGCGGGTATCTGGACCGTATCGAGTACCGGATCGTGCCAAACTCCGATACGCTGCTTGCCAACCTCGAAGCGGGCGAGATCGACATGCGCTACGTGATGACCGCCGAGCACGTGCCGATCGTGCGGGAGTTGGAGGACTACACCGTCAGCGAGACGCTGGCGCATGCCTACTTCCACTTCACGATCAACCAGCAAGACCCGGTTGTCGGCGACCGCCTGGTCCGCCAAGCCCTGACCTACGGGCTCGACAAAGCCGCGATCACCGAGACGGTGCTGCTCGATCTGGTCCAGCCCCATTGGTCGCCGATCGCGCGGCCAAGCTGGGCGTACGTGGAGCCGGACCCGAAGATGGCGTTCGACCAGGAACGCGCCCGCCAACTGCTCGACGAGGCCGGCTGGACCGGCGAGGGCACGCGCCAGAAGGACGGCGAGTCGCTCCGCATCGAACTGATGTCGATCGCCGGCGATACCGAGCGGCAGCAAGTCGTGCAACTCGCGCAGGCGATGTGGGCGGAGATCGGGGTCGAGGTCGAGATCGCCCCGGTTGACCTGGCGACCTTCGTCGCGGCATCGAACGAGGGAACCTACCAGATTGCCTACGGTTTCTGGGGATACGGCGTCGATCCCAGCACCTACAACGGACGCTGGCTCTCGACCAGCGAGTCCAACTTCCTGAAGTACACCAACCAGGAGGTCGACCAGATCCTCACGCGGGCCTTGCAGACGGGCGACCGGGAGGAGCGGGGAGCGCTCTACGCGCAATTCCAAGAGATCGTGATCGAGGAGGCCACCAACATCTACCTCTACAATCGCGTCCTCTTCGACGCGGTGCATAACCGGGTGCGCGGCTTCGCGCCGAACCCCGGCAGCGGCACGAACACCTGGAACGTGTCCGAATGGTGGATTGCGGAATAGGGGTCAGGAGTCAGGAGTCAGGGGACCCC
>JBOGUF010000049.1:0-30753 GCA_050696075.1 Thermomicrobiales bacterium | reverse complement strand
GGGTGTTCCTCACCCAGGCGCTGCACCACGCCACCGAGCACCGCGCGCACGTCGGCACCATCCTCGGCGCGCTGGGGCACGAGCCGCCCGATGTCTCGGCCTGGGGCTACGCCCTCGCCACCGGGCGCATGACGCCGAAGACGATGCCGATTGACGCGTGACGTCTGACGAATTCAATGGCAAGCCGAAACAATGCCGCGCCCTCGCCACCTTCGTGGCTCAGGTCTTGGTCCCAACCCCGCGACCCGGGCAGACCGTGGTGCTCGACAACCTCAACGTCCCCACGAGCGCTCGCGCTTGCGCCCGCATCGAGGCCGTCGGCTGCCAGCGACGCGTCCTGCCGACCTCCTCGCCGGACCTCAATCCGATCGAGTTGGCCTTCGCCAGGGTCAAGCAAGCGCGACGCCTATGACGACCGCTCTAGGAATGACCGAGGGTTTCTTCCCCAATCCATCGCGCCCAAGGAAACACCGGGTGCGCCGCGCGCCAGAATCGCTCGTCGGCCGACCACAGCTCGCAGTCGAGATGCTCGGCCAAGGCGAGATAGTAAGCGTCGTAGTTGGCGCGCTGGCCGAGTGAATGGGCAATTTCGAGCGCGCGGCTTCCCACGACAGTACTGACGTCGACGGGTCGAACCGCAACCATGATCTCGACCAGCAAATCCTGCGCATCCGCCAGCGTGATACTCCGTTGCCGGATGCGCTGAAAAAACACATTGGCCACTTCGCAGGCAAACCAAGCCGGGACGATGATGGTTCGCTGACCCCGGCGCCAACGCGCTGCCAAAGCCAATGCCACGTCAGAATGTGACTCGGGGAGGACCCATTTGACGGCGAGACTAGTGTCGACGATGACGTCGCTCACAGCGAGGCGAGATGGCGAGAACGTGCCTCACGCTCCCGACGCACGAGTTCCGTGGAATCATCAAAGACCCGTCCGCGCGAAATGCGTTCGCTGAGCGCGACAAATCCCTCAACGGTCTCGCGAGCCCGCTCGCGGGCCGCCGCCGCCTCCTCAGCAAGCTCGCCGTTGGGCAGGCGCTCCTCTCCCTCGGCCTCACTCCACCGGGCGACCCGTGCCATGATCTCATCCGTCCTCTTTCGCACCCGCTCCACGAAGTCGTCGCTCACCTCGGCCTCCTGAAGCTGTCGGCGCTGACGGGATGCCGCCACCCGGCATCGATCCGAGCAATACCGACGCTGTCGGATACCTTCAAACGACGTACCGCACACTTCGCACTGCTTGACGGTCCTGAGCCGGCGAGCGGCGCGCAGTCGAGCCGCCTCCTGCAGGATTTCCTCATTGGTCATCGCCATGGTTCACTCCATCCCCATTTGCTCGACTTGCTGTTCGTGATACCGCAATTGTAACGCGATCGTCAATCGTTCGCGTCCGCTGCCATCCAATCGCGGACCCGCGACGGCGCGATCTGCTCGCTGAGCAGCGTGCGGAAGCGGGCCTGGCGCTCGGCGGCCGGGGCGGCCTCGAGCCAGCGGCCGAGGAGGTCGCGGCCGGTGTGGTAAGTGAAGATGTAGGCGCGCCAGAGCGGGTCGCGGATGAAGCCGAGGCTGTGACGCGCTTCCTGTTCGGGGCGCAGCCCGTAGCGCATCAGGTAGGCGACGACCTCGTCCTCCGTCGCGCCCTCGTGGTGCAGCAGCAGTGCCGCGTTGGCGGAGACGGGGCGCAGCGCGCGTTGGGCGCGCTGGATCGCCGCCTCCCGCGCCGGGTCGCCGCTCACGCCGGCGGCCGGGTAGACCGTCTCGGCCAGCCAGGCGGCAAGATCCTCCGGCGTGAAGATCACCGACTCGGCCAGGGTGGCGATCCCTTCCGAGATGACACACTCCGGCGTGTTGATGAGCTGGATCGCGTGCTCGCCGTAGCCGCGCTCCTGATAGAGGAGATGCTCTTTCAAGGCGTGCTCGGTGTGATGGCCGGGGTAGGCCTCGTGGGCGATCAGGCCGGGCAGCTCGTGGGCGCGGATCGGATTGTCGGTATTGATCTCGACGCGGGAGCGGGCGTTGCCCAGATACCAGTTGTAGCCGCTCCACGGTTGACCCGCGACGAAGGCGAACGCAACCGCCTCGCCGGCGGGCAAATCGACGAAGGCGGCGGTGCGCCGTCGCGTCTCGTCGGCGATGACGTCGATCATCGTCCGCGCGGTCTCCGGGCTGACCTCGTAGGTCGCGCGCCAGGCGATCATGCGGGTGTGGACCTCCCCGTCGCCCGGCAGTAGTTCGTCGAGCTCGGCGATGGCGTCGTTGAAGGCCGTCTCCGGCGTGCGCGCCGGCTCGACGTCGAAGCAGTCCCGCACCTCGTCGAGGTAGCTCAACTCCTCGCCGGCCAAACGGCGGCAGGTAGCGAGCATCGCCCGCACCTGGGCGGCCAGATAGCGCGTACGCTCCCCCATGTAGTCGCCGGTCGCGACCCGCGCCGCCAGGGCATGTGCCCGCTCGACCAGCGCTTGGGCTTCCGACGAGTCGCCGGCCAGCGTCGCCGCCTTGACCTCGGGCGGACCGAAGTAGGCGTCGACGTAGCCCGGCACGCGCCGCTCGATGCCGTACGCGAGCGCGACGTACTCCTGGGACAGCGCATCGAGCGGCGGTGGCGATGACTGCACGGAACCCCCTCCTTCGTCACGAGCGTCGACGCCCAAGCATACCCGGCATGGCGCGTCGTCTCATGTCCCAGAGGATTACCTACGGCGCCCCTCGCCCTGCGTCATCAAATAGGCATCTCTGCCGATGCGGTCGTGCATCGCATCGCGCATGATGGATTCCGTCGGCAGGCCGCCGCCATTCGGCGCTCAACACGGACCAGGCGGATGTGCCGACCATACCAACGCTCATCCCGTTCTACTCCCTCATCCCCCTTTCTCCCCGGCGGGTCGATGCCAATCGGCCCGCCACCCTCTTCGCCGCCGCCCCGGCTCGTGCCGAGTCTCGGCGACGTCGCCCTCGGTCAGGGATTGCCGCAACGTGGCGGCGAGCGCCAGCCAGCGCCGGCGGACGGACCGCCGGTTGACCTGGAGACGGTGGGCGATCGCGCCGATCGATTCGCCGTTCAGCACGTAGAGGAGCAAGATCCGGCCATCGACCGGGTCGAGGTCGGTCGCCAATGTTCCGACGAGGGACCGCGCCCGTTGTGCTTCCGCCGAGTCGTCGGACAGCAGGAGACGGCCGTCGAACCGGACGGTCCGCGGTGACGACCCGTTGAGCCGGCGCATGGCGGCGCGCAAGCGCCAGCCGAACTGGCCGAGGAGGTAGGTGGGGAAGGAGGTCTGCCGCGGCCAGTCGGCCAGCAGTTCGGCGAAGACGAGGTAGGCCTCCTGCGTGACGTCGGCTTGCTCCCAGGCCCGGCCGGCGAGCGCGCCCCAGCGTCCGCGCGCGTATTGCCGCGTCTGTCGTTCGATTTTCGGCCAAATAGCGGCGAAGAGGGCGTCGCGCGCCGCGCGATCCCCCTCTTGCGCGGCCATGGCGGCGGTCGACAGGCGGCGTGCGAGCGCCGGCGGGATCGTCTCCGCCGGGTTCGCCACCGGCAGCGCCCAGGACCCGCCGGTGGTGAGCAGGCGGATCTGGGGGCGATCGCGATGGCTTGTGCCCGGGCGATCGGGCGTCGTGGGGAGGGACATGGGAACCGGCCTCCAGCGCGCCATCCACGCGCGATACCGGCGAGCGATGCCTGCTCGACCGGACTATTCATGGCGTTGGGCGGAGGCGCTTCGGCGCTGGGGGGCTCTTCCGAGCTCAGGGGGAGGTCAACGAATGGCGACGCGCCGGGCGGGGGTTGGCTCGTCGTCGTCGCTCAGGTCGAGGACGTGTTCGGCGCCGCACTTGGGGCAGATCGTGCGGACCTGGCCGAAGATGTGCCAGTAGCGGTCGCGGACTTTGATGTTGATCCGGCCGTTCGGCTCGTAGGTCGCCAGCAGGAACGGCGGCTCCTGACAGGGACATTCCCAGCGGTAGACGGCGCGACGCGCGGGCCGTCTCGGTTGGGGCGTGACCATTTCCCTCACCTCCTCTCTCGTCGGACGCACTCAAAATAGAACAGATGTTCTATTTCGTTCGCATTCTAAGGCGGCCCACGCACGCGTGTCAAGCCGCCCACTCGGCCTATACTCATTGTCGTGCCACGAAAACTTGTCTTAATGATAGGATAACCGGACAAGAACGATCCGTGGCACACCGCGCGGCTACGAGGGGAAGGGTTCCATGGCGATGGGGGTTGGACACGAAACGCTTACGTCGCCGGTCACCATTGCCGAGATTCGGGAGCGCGTCGCGCGCTTGCCCCGCGTCTCGCTGGCGCTGACGCCGACGCCGCTGCACGAAGCGCCGCGCCTGGCCGCGGCGATCGGCGTCGGTCGCCTCTTCGTCAAGCGGGACGACCTGACCGGGCTTGCCTTCGGCGGGAACAAGACGCGCAACCTCGAGTTCCGCATGGCCGACGCCGTGGCGCAGGAGGCCGACGTCTTCATCGCCGGCCTCGAGGCGCAGTCGAACTCGGCCCGGCAGACGACCGCCGCCGCCAACATCCTCGGCATGCAACCGATCCTCGTCTTGCGCCAGGACCGCGACTGGGACTGGCAGGGGAATCTGTTGGTCGACCGTATCCTCGGGGCGGACGTCCGTTTCCTCGCCACCGACGACCCGACCGAGATGGACCGGGCGCTGGAGGACGTCGCCCTCGAACAGCGCGCCCTCGGCCGCAGACCGTACGTGATGAACCATAACCCCTCGTTCGCCCTCGGCTCCGCGCTCGCCTACCTCCTCTGCACGATCGAGATCGTCGAGCAGATGGCCACCCTGGGCGTCGCCCCGACCCATTTCTACATGAGCTCCGGCAACAAGGGGCACGCCGGGCTGATCCTGGGCCAGGCGCTGCTCGGCAAGGACTACCGCGTCGTCGCCATCAGTCAGCGCTACGGCGACGACCGGGTTCCCGGCGCCCTCGCCGGCGCCCGCGCCGCCGCCCAGGCGCTCGGCTGGGAGGTCCCGCTCACCGAATCAGATGTCGAGAGCCACGACGCCTACGTCGGTGAAGCCTACGGTCTCCCCTCCCCGGCCGGCATGGACGCCATCAAACTCGCCGCCCGCACGGAGGGACTCCTCCTCGACCCGATCTACACCGGCAAAGCCATGGCCGGCCTCATCGACCACGCCCGCCAAGGCCTCGTCGGCCAAGAGAGCACCGTCGTCTTCATCCACACCGGCGGCCAACCGGCGTTGTTCGCCTTCAAGGACGAGGTGCTGGCCGCGATCGATGCGCGTTGAAACCTAAGGCACATCCAAGGCATCGCCCCACCAGCTTCGTAGGGGATGCGACCGCGCGGGTTCGTACCTGCCGCGTTGGCGGAGGTCCGTGAGGACGCCACGGAGCGTATCTGGCTGTACCGCGTCGCGCTCACTCCATGCCTTGACGACGTCTAATGTCGAGCGCCGTGGCACACCGCGGCGTTCCAGCACGCGGGAGGCCTTCCGGTCGTCGGTCACGACAATGCAGCCGCGATGGATCGCCAGCGCCACCGTCATGGCCTCACCCTCATCGATCTCCCGCGTCAGATCGATGAACGTAAGCAGTTCCTCCTCGTCCGTGGTCGAGATGACGCTGAGCAGACCGCTCGCCACGAGTGGCTGCAATTCGACCGGCTCTCGCTCCCTGGCATCGTCACCGGTCCCGCCGCGGTAGACGAACTGGGCCTCCTGTTCCACCACATCCGCGATCGCGACCGGGTTGCCAACGCTGGTGAGGATCGATTCCATCCACCGCGTCGCGTACAGGTTGACGACGGCGCAGGCGTCGAGGAACGTGAGCGTCAGTCGCGGCATCGAGCGGCGTCCCTACGACAGGCCAACTAGAGCCGCCGTCAGATCCAGCGGCACCTGCCGCCACTCCCCGCCTTCGAACGGGTGCGGCTCCGTGGTCAGATCGCGGACATACTGCCGCGCCCCCACCCGATCGGTGCCAAGGCGTTCAGCGAGTTGGCCCTCGCTGAGATGACCCGCTTCGTGCGCCTGCACGGCGAGCGCCACGTAGCGATGCGGGAGATTTGGCAATGCTGCTTCGTGGCCCGGCAGATGCATCAGTTCGAGCGCCTTGGTTGGCTGAAAGCCGAATTCGCGCAGCCGGTCCCACGTCCCGGCAGGCAGCAGCTTCAACTCTTCGAGTCGCCACGTCATCGCCTGAAACGACACGCGGTAGAGGTGGCTGAGCGCCAGCACGTCGGCGGGCGTGATCGGCTGGTTCTTCGCCCGGCGGATCGCCTCGAACCTGCGGCTGAGACCGGCCGCGGGCATGAGGAAGATGCGCGCGAAGGCGTCGGCGAATCGCTCGCTCTCCGGTACCCGCTTATACAGGTTGAGGATCGTGATTTCCGGCTTGAAGCGATTGGCCAGAAAGTGGGCGTACTCGTGGACAGCGCTCCACCGCCGCCGCGCTTCCGGATGGTTGGCATTGACGGCGACGCATCCACCGTACTCCTCCGTGAAGAGGAACATCCCGGCGATCCGGCGGTTGGCCATCGGAAGGACAAAGACACGAAGCCCGACGTCCGTTTCGAGCATGCCCCACAGGTCGCCGACTGGGCCGTCCCCGAGTCCGAGCCGATTGCGCTCCGACGCCGCCACCTCCTCGGCGGCTCGTTCCGGCGGCGTTCCCGACACGTCGTAGACACCTGGGTAACGGCGCGGCAGCGGCGCGCCCAGCAATTCCTCCAAGTCGACGTACCAGCGGCAGAGATCCTCGAATCGCTGGACGTCGGGGTCAGCGCTTCCTTCCTCGGAACCGCGCGCGGCCCGGAACTGCACGACGAAGTTCGGTCGCGGCGCTTGCGGCACCGGTCGCACCAACTCGCCCACGGGCCGCCCGTAGAGCCGCGCGAGCGTCACCAACTCGACCGCGCGCGGCCGGCGAACCCCCTTCTCCATCGCGGTGATCGTCGTCCGCGCCACGCCGAGCGCATCCGCCGCCTGCTGCTGCGTAAGGCCGCGCGCCCGCCGCGCTTCCGCAAGCCGCTCGCCGATCGTTATTGGGTCGATCGAGTTTAGGACATGCTTGTCCACGGTCCTCTCTCTTCGTGGCATGAACTTCATGCCGCGTCAGCCGGCAGCGATAGCTGTGGCCGGTTGGATAAGCGCGGTGACGTCGGCGTGCAGTCCCCAGCCGGGACGATTGATCTTACCCACGAATGCGTCGAATTCACGCACATGGCTTTGGTAGAGCCGGAAGATTTGGCCCTCGAGGCCTTCTTCGCTGAGCCCTAGGGCCGTGGCCAATGCCACGACCTCAAAGAGCGCTGGGAATGCCTGATCGAGCCCCGCGAATCCCCTCTCGCCCTCGACTGCCGGGCGCAGTCGTTCGACCTGAACACGCATCGCGACGATTTGAAACGCGTTCTCTCCGTCCCATCGTGACTCTGGATCGAGCCAGTCAGTGAGATAACTGACAGCCACGCCGTCCACGGATGCTTCCATCCCCGCGGAGTTGAGTGCCACTCGACGCATTATGCAAGATGTGCATTTTCCGCATGCTTCCCCAGTACGCAAGTAGATTGCCTGGTCACAGGACTCCGTGCTGCCTGCCGCCTGTACATGGCGCTCCTGCTTAATTCGCCCCACAAGTTCGCCTTTGGTCGAGAGCAAACCAAGATTTACTATTGAAATGGACTGTTCCAGCATGAGCGATGCAAGGTCGGCAAACTTCAAGAGGGTCTTCGGGTGCATCGACTTGGTCGCGCGGGCACCCCAATGGTCCGAAGTCATCGGCAGGCTTATAGCGCCAACACCGTTTTCACAGACGTAGAGTCGGTTAGCGTCTGCCAATGCCAAGCTGGCCACGCCAGCAGCGAGAAAAAGCAATCCCCTCGCGCGCTGACTGGGATCCTGATCATCCCTGGAACGGCCAACACCCGAGAGTCCAACGCGTAACATGGCCGGAACGAGTTCGGGTTCTGAAGCCACGCGGTCCCGGCGAATCGTACGGATGATGTCTCAGAGCATTCGCCGGACGCGATGATTAGTGACGACCGTGACAGGCGTCACCACAGTCGACTCTCCGCGGCTCAGGAGTTCAACCAGTCCAGCGAAGGAATCAAGACCGCCACTCTGCAGAATGGTTGCGGGCATGTCGGAATGGCGCGTCACTAAAGGAATTTGTATCTCGGACCGGCGAGCATCAACTGAACGGCGGACGAATTCGATCGTCCATGCATCATCGGTGAGGAAGGCGAGCAAATCCTCTAGGTACGCGATAACCTCGGTTCGAGTCCAACGGCGAGGATCTCGAACTGGGACAACAATATGTAGGCGTCGATGCCACCGATCCTGCGGCATGCGCGGATCATCCACGACTTCGCGTAGCGCAAGCCGATCTGCAATATAGATTGCGGTTGCAACATCAATCAAGTCCGCGGCTGCCGCAGGCATCATCCGGCCCGAGCTAGCCGCAAGCGGAAAGTCGTCAAGCCAATAGCGCATGAGACGCGTCGTTCCACTGTCAATCAGGGAGCCAGTTCGAGTCACTTCACCGCGTCCGGAAAGGCCGCCGCGAAACTCAAAATGGTAGGTGGGAACTGATTGGCGGGTCATGCAAGTCCCTACTCAGTAAGGGCGGTGACGAGGATTTCTGCCTGGGTCAGCTTCGCTCGTGAGATTTGAGGTCTCTTGACTAAAGCACCGCTCGGATCGGCGAGCAATTGTTCCGCCAAGCGCCGGGTTTCAAGCGCGGAAACCAGCATCTTCATCGCACGCTCCCTCCTCGCTCTAACCTCCTGGAAAGACACTTGTCCCTGTTCGATGATTTCTACAAGCAGTCTCGTTGGACACATCCAATAATCTGCCAGCGTTGCGAGAATCTGAGACGCAACGTCAATCCTCGCCTCATCGTCCACCCTACCCAAACTCCAGGCAAAGGGCGCACGGTCGACGAGAAGACCCTTAGCGGCGTTGACTGCCTGTTCGGCGACACCGCTGGCTTGTTCGCGGCGAATTCGATCCAGTCGCTGATTTGCAAGCTGCCGTGCGGCTCGATAGTCGGGCTGATGAAGCACATCGACCACGATGCCGACAATCTGGTCAAAACCAGGACATCCCACCTTCTTGGCTTCGTTTGCAAGCGCACGAATGACCGATACCAGGGCATCTGGATCATCGGCCGCACCAATCATCCGGCGAGCCGCCGTCTGCCAACCTGGTCTCACGGTGCGATCGAAAACATCACGGTCAGGCACGCGCCACCTCCTTTGTGACATCGAAGTGTGCCATCAGGAGTACGTGCGGTCAATATGTCACAAATGTCAATCAGTGCGAAGAGACAATGCGCTGGTGACCTTCTCAACGAGGCGCTAACCTAATGGCATCACTCTGTCATCCCGCGCAGCCGCGGATCAAGCGCGTCCCGCAGTCCATCGCCGAGTAAGTTGAACCCCAACACCAGCACCGCAATCGCCACCCCCGGACACAACACCAAATGCGGGGCGGACGAAATGTAGGTCCGGCCGCGGCTGAGCATGGCGCCCCATTCCGGGGTCGGCGGCTGGACACCCAAGCCGAGGAAACCGAGCGCGGAGGCGATCAGAATCGTGCCGCCGACGCCGAGCGAAGCCTGCACGATCAGTGGCGGCAGCGCGTTCGGCAACAGATGAACGCCCAGGATGCGCCGGTCGCTCGCGCCAACCACCCGCGCCGCCGCCACGAAGTCCTGCTCCCGCAACGTCAGCGCGACCGCCCGCGCCAGCCGCGCGAACCCTGGGATCGAAGTCACCCCGACGGCGAGGATGACGCTGCCCACCCCCGCGCCCAGCACGCTGACGATGGCGACCGCGAGCACGATGCTCGGCAGCGTCATCAGCACGTCGACGGCCCGCATCGCCCCGGCATCCCACCACCCGCCCTTGTACCCCGCGACCAACCCCGCTGGCACGCCGATGCCGGCCGCGATCCCGACCGCGGCCACGCCCATCAGCAACGAATAGCGGGCGCCGACGGCGAGCCGGGTCAGAATGTCCCGGCCGACGTCGTCCGTCCCAAATGGGTGATCGAGCGACGGCCGCCCCAGCCGCAGTTCGAGCACCGGCGTCGCCGAGTCGTACGGCGTCCAGACCGCCGCGCCGACCGCGAACACCACAAACGCAAAGACAATCCCAGCCCCCACCACCGCCGCCCGATGCCGCAAAAACCGCCGCACCGCCACCCGCCGCTGACGGGAAGCAGTCGCCGCCCGCTCCAGATCCGACGCCCCTTGCCGCCTTGCCGCCTCGCCGCCTCGCCGCCCGACGTCAGCCATAGCGCACCCGCGGGTCGAGCACCGCGTAGAGCGCGTCGACGACCAAATTGACCGCCAGCATCAGGACGGCATAGACAAGGACGACCGCCTGGATCATGGTGTAATCTCGCAGTTGGATCGAGTCGATCATCAGCCGGCCCAGCCCCGGCCAGGCGAAGACCGTCTCCACGACGAGCGAGCCGCCGAGCAGATAGCCGAGTTGCAACCCGGCAACGGTGACGGTCGGGATCAGCGCGTTGCGGAAGGCATGGCGCAGCGTGACGACGCGCTCCTTGAGCCCCTTCGCCCGCGCCGTACGGACGTAGTCCTGGCCGAGGATGCCGAGCATGCTCGATCGGGTCATGCGGGCGATCACCGCCATCTGGTGGGCGGCCAGGGTGACGGCCGGCAGCACGATCGAGGCCGGTCCGTCGAATCCGGCCACCGGCAGCCAGTCGAACGAGACGGCGAAGAGCATAATCAGCATCAACCCCAACCAGAAGCTGGGCAACGAGATGCCGCTGACAGCGGCAACCATGCTCAGGTGGTCCAGCCACGAGTAAGGCCGGACCGCGGCCAGGATGCCCGCCGCCAACCCGACGACGAGCGCGATGCCCATCGCCGCCGCGCCCAGCAGCAACGTCGCCGGCAACCGGTCCCAGATCTGATCCAGCGCGCCCCGTTGATACACCCGCGACGTGCCGACGTCGCCGTGGGCCAGATCGCCCACGTAGGTCAGGTATTGGCGCGGCAGCGACCGATCCAGCCCCATCTCGCGCCGGATTTGCTCGACCACCTCCTCGGTCGCCGTTTCGCCCGCCGCCAGCCGCGCCGGATCTCCCGGCACCAGCCGGAAGATGACGAAGACCAGCGTCACCGCCACCCAAATCGTGGGGACGGCAAGGAGGATGCGGCGGAGAAGGTAGGAGGCCATCAGCTATCAGCCGTCAGCCGTCAGCCGTCAGCCGTCAGCCGTCAGCCGTCAGCCGTCAGCCGTCAGCAATGCTTGTCTAACCCAGCGTCGCGTCGCGGACGACGGTGAAGATGGTCGGCCAGATGTAGACGTCGGTCACGTCCTTGGTCGTGCCGACGAGGAGATCGGGGGCGTAGAGCCAGATCATCGGGGCGTCGTCCCAGATCAGTTGCTGGGTCTGACCGAGGAGATCGGCGCGGGCCGCCTCGTCGACGGTGCGGTCGGCTTCGGTGAGGAGCTTGTCGACTTCCGGGTTGCTGTACCACATCAGGTTCCAGACGTCCGGCGCCGCGCTCTGGTCGGTGTTGGTCCGGAAAAGGGAGTTGAGATGGTAGCCGAGGTCGCCGTTCGACGGGTTGAAGCCGAACAGGACCATGTCGTACTCGGCCTCGGCGATCGGCAGGCGCAGGTAGTCCCACCGCGCCGCCGCCTCGACCTTCCAGATCTCGACGTCGCAGCCGACCGCCCGCAGATCCGCCTGGACCGCTTCGACCACCTGGATGTCCTTCGGGTACTCCCCTTCGGCGGTGTTGATGGTGAAGCTCATCGGCACGCCGTCTTTGTGCAGGATGCCGTCGTCGCCGGGGGTCCAACCTGCCTCGGTCAGCATCCGCGTCGCCAGCTCGGGGTCGTAGGCGTACGCGCCGGCCGCCGCGTGGCCCTGGATCGAGGGCGCGGCGGGAGAGTCGAGGGCGGTGGCGTAGCCGAGGAAGAGGTTGTCGACGATGCTCTGGGTGTTGACCGCGTGGTTGAGCGCCCGGCGCACGTTGACGTCCTGGAAGATTTCCCGGTTGAGATTGAACTCCATCCAGAAGGTGCGCAGTCCGGCCTGGCGCAGCAACCGCGTCGCGTCGCCGCTGGCGAGGCGGTCCGCTTCCTCCGGCGGGATGTCGTTGGCGACGTGCGCCTCCCCGGCATCGAGCAGCAGGACGCGGGAGCCGACCTCCGGCACGGCCCGCATCGTGATCTTGTCGAGCGGTGGCGGACCGCCGTAGAAGTCGTCGAAGCGGGTCAGCACCAACTCCGTGCCGGGGCTGAAGGATTCGACCTGGTACGGTCCGGTCCCGGTCGGATGCTGGGCGTACTCGGCGCCGTACTGCTCGACCGCGGTCGGGCTTTCAATCCCGCCGGAGCCGTGGGCGAGGTAGTTGAGCATCGCGCCAAAGGGTTGCTCGGTGATGAGCTGGATCGTGGCGTCGTCGACCACCTCGACGCCGGTGACGTGGGCCCAGAGGTTGGCGTTGGGCGAGGCGGTTTCGGGATCCTGGATGCGGGCGATGTGGGCCGCCACCGCCTGGGCGTTGAAGGGCGTGCCGTCGTGGAAGGTGACGCCCTGGCGCAGGGTGAAGGTCCAGGTCAGGCCGTCCTCGGAGCGTTCCCACGACTCGGCGAGGTCGGGCACGATGGCGAGGTCGCGGTCGAAGGTGACGAGGTTGCGGTAGATCGTGTAGTTCGCTTCGTAGGCGGCCGGGTAGGTCTGCGGATTGACCGGGTCGGGGGTGGTGATCGGCATGTTCTGAGCGTAGATCAACTCGCCGCCGCCGTCCTGCGCGGCGGGCGCCGCGCTCGTCGCGCTGGCGCCGATCGTTGCCGCCGCGCCGGCGGCCAGGGAGCCGGTAAAGAATGTCCGGCGATTGAGCGTCGCCTCGCTGATCCGGGTCATGCCAGAACCTCCTATCGGATGAAACGGTAACGACAGCCGCGCGATTGACCTGGGAATGTCCTAAAGATAGGATAACCATACAAATGGCAGTGGGACCTGTCAACCGGCTTCCCCGTGGAGATGCACTCTTGCCACTCGGTTTCCCAGGTGAACAACAGATCGAGATGCGCTGGCCGCGTCGCCGCGACGCGCCGGTCTTCGCCGAGGGTGGCATGGTCGCCGCCGCCCATCCGCTGGTAACTCAAGCCGGTGTTGCCATCCTGGAGCGCGGCGGCAACGCGGTCGACGCGGCTGTCGCCGCCGGGTTGGTCGCCGCCGTCGTCATGCCGGAGATGTGTGGACTCGGCGGCGACCTCTTCGCCATCGTCCACGCGCCGGGTCTGAATGGCGGCCAATCGCTGGCGATCCATGGCAGCGGCATCGCCCCGCGCGGCGCGAGCATCGACCTGATGCGCGCCCGCGGCGACGCCGGCGGGCGCGTGATGCCCCACCGGGGACCGCTCTCGGTCGGCGTGCCGGGCATGGTCGACGCCTACTTCGCGCTCCTGGAGCGTTTCGGCACGCGACCGTTTGCCCTGCTGGCGGAACGGGCGATTGCCTATGCTAACGACGGCTTCCCGCTGACAGTCGGCGGGGCGCGGGCCATCGCGGAGAGTCGCGACCTACTGACGCGCTTCCCATCCTCGGCGGCCGTTTTCCTGCCGGGCGGCCCGATGCCGTTCGCCGGGGCCGTCCTGCGCCAGCCGGAACTTGCCTGGACGTTGCGCCAGCTTGCCGCCGGCGGGCGGGACGCCTTCTACCGCGGCGAGATCGCGCGCCGCATCGCCGCGTTCATGGCGGCAAACGGCGGCGCGCTCGCCGTGGACGACCTGGCCGATCATGAAACGGTAATCGCGGCGCCCTTGCGGACCACTTACCGCGGCTACACGGTCTTGCAGACCGGCCTGCCGACCCAGGGACTGCTCCTGTTGGAGATGCTCAACATCGCCGAGTATGTGGATCTGGCCGCGATCGGGCCATTTACGGCAGCCGGTATCCACCTCCTGGCCGAAGCGAAGAAGTTGGCGTACGCCGATCGCGTGCGGTACGCGGGCGACTCCGCCTTCGTGCCAATACCCCTGGACCGTTTGCTGTCGAAGGAATGGGCGGCCGAGCGGTACGCGCGCATCGACCCCGAGCGTGCGGCCGAGATGGTGCCGGCCGGGGAATACCGCGACGGCGACACGACCTTCCTGGCGGTGGCAGATCGAAGCGGGATGATGGTCTCGCTGATCCAGTCCGTCGCCAGCAACTTCGGCAGCGGCTTGGTGGTCGAGGAGACCGGCATCGTGCTCAACAACCGCGTCGGTCATGGGTTCAGCCTCGAACCGGGGCACCCGAACGTCTACGCGCCCGGCAAGAAGCCAATGCACACGCTCAACTGCTACCTGATCGCGGATGCGGACGGTCTCCCGGTGCTCGTCGGTGGCACGCCGGGGGGCGACGCTCAACCGCCGTGGAACCTGCAAGTGATCACCGCCCTGATCGACGGTGGCCTCGATGTCCAGGCGGCGATCGACGCCCCCCGCTGGCGGAACTGGCCAGGCGCCGATCCGAGCACGATCGCCGACGCCTTCGAGCTCCAGGTGGAGGACCGAATCGGCGATGACGTCGTCGCGGGTCTCGAAGCCCGTGGCCATCGGGTGCGATGCTTGGGACCGTGGCAGGGCGGTGGCGCGGCCCAGGTCATCGCGCGCGACCCGCGCACCGGCGTGCTCGTGAGCGGAACTGATCCGCGAGTGGAAGGGTTGGCGGCTGGGCGCTGATTCGACGCCTACGCGTAGAGCAGAAGTCCGCTCCGTCGGTCCCCGAAGGCGAATGCCTGCTCGTCCGCCTCGGCCAGCACGTCCGTGATGACCGCCCCGCGAGCGATGGCTATTCGTAGCCGGTCGCTGCCATAGAGCAGGTCGATCGCGTAGCGCCCGTCCGCGCGGACGCGCCATTCGAGTGCGCCGTCGCTCAGGTGGTGCAGCGCGTGCAGCAGATGGACGCCCATCGCCACCGGGCGGGCGGCGTCGCGGTCGATGACGTGGATCTGCACGCCGCCGCAAACCGTTCCGGCGTGTTTGGAGAAAACCGGCGTGAAGTACGCGGGGCGGAAGGCGACGCCTGGAATCCGCCGCCGCGTCAGCTCCGCGGCGAGAGCGAAAGGATCGATCCAAGGCGCGCCGGCGTACTCGAAGGGGCGGGTGGCGCCGCGCCCCTCGGAGAGATTGGTGCCCTCGATCAGGCAGGCGCCGGGGTAGACCGTGAGGGAGTCGAGTGTCGGCAGGTTGGGGGAAGGCGGCGCCCAGGGAAAGCCGGTCTGGTCGAACCAGTGGCCGCGCTGCCAGCCTTCCATCGGGACGACGCTGGGCGCCGGCCAGCCGCGCTCGGCGGCAACCAGGCGGGCAAGCTCGCCCAGGGTCATCCCGTGCCGGAGCGGGATCGGATGGCAGCCAACGAGCGAGGTAAAGGCTGGATCGAGCAGGGGGCCTTCGACGTGAAGACCGGAGATCGGGTTGGGCCGGTCGAGGACGAGGAAGGCGATGTCCGCCCGCGCGGCGGCTTCCTGCGCCCCGACCATGATCGAGAGCCGGGTGGCGAAGCGCACGCCCAAATCCTGGATGTCGAAGATCAGCAAGTCGAGACCGTGCAGCATCGCCGGTGTCGGTTGATGAGTCTCCCCATACAGGCTGTAGACAGGCAGACCCGTTCGGGCGTCGGTCTGGCCGTCGACGTGGACCCCGGCTTGAATCTCTCCCCATAACCCGTGCTCGGGGCTGAAGAGTGCGACGAGCGTGACGTCGCTATGGTCTCGCAAGAGATCCACATTCCGTCGCAGGGTTCGGTCGAGGCCGGTGTGGTTGGTGATGAGGCCGGCACGTTGGCCGGCGATTTGGGATAGTCCGCTGGCGAGAAGTACTTCAAGGCCCGTTCTCATTGCCGATGCCCACCCGTTTCAAACATTGTTCACGATTGACGCCGACGTTGCTTCGGCCGCGGGCTTGTCGCTGTCCCGGCGACTGACGTTGTAGGGGCGCTGCTTGCCGCGCCCGTCGGCCGAAGGCCGGCATGCCGCGAACGCGGCCGTTCAACGGTTATCGACCCGCGGCGAACCCCGCGATGCGTGCCTTCAGCCCGCGGGCGCGGCAAGCAGCGCCCCTACACGGTTCGTTCAGCGCGGATTCAGTACAACAAATACGGTCGACGGCGTTCCTCGAACTGGCGGGATTCCTCGGCCCAGGTCGCCATCACCTCGGCGGCGGTGGCGCCGTCGTCGAAGGCGCGACGGGGACGGTCGCTGCCGAGCAGGCGGTCGATGGGGTAACCGTCGTCGGCGTATTGGCGCCAGGCAAACGACGCGGGGTCGCGGCCGCGCGCGACGTCGATCAGGTGGATGCCGAGCTCGACCGGGCGCATGGCGTTCCGGTCGAGGATGTGAACCTGGATGCCGCCGCAGGCGATGCCCGCGTGCTTGGAAAAGGTCGGCGTGAAGTAGGCGGGGCGGTAGGCGACGCCGGGCAAATCGCGGGCGTCGAGTGCTTCCGCCAGGGCGAAGGGGTCGAGCCAGGGCGCGCCGACGTACTCGAACGGTCGGGTGGTGCCGCGCCCTTCGGAGAGGTTGGTCCCTTCGATCAGGCAGGTGCCGAGGTAGACGATCAGCGAGTCGAGGGTCGGCAAGTTCGGCGACGGCTGAACCCACGGCAACCCGGTCTCGTCGTACCACCACTCCCGCCGCCAGCCCCGCATCGGCACGACGGTCGGAGCGGGCCAGCCGCGCTCGGCCGCGATCAGCGCCGCCAGCTCGCCCACGGTCAGGCCATGACGAATCGGCATCGGATGGATGCCGACGAAAGAGGTGAATGCGGGGTCGAGCATGTTCCCGGCGACGTCGCGCCCGTTGGCGGGATTCGGCCGGTCGAGCACGACGAAGCCGAGGCCGGCCGCCGCCGCGGCCTCCTGGCTGTTGGCCATGGTCGAGATGTAGGTGGTAAAGCGGGCGCCGATGTCGAGCATGTCGAAGACCAGGACGTCGATTCCGGCCAGCATCGCTGGTGTCGGCGCCTCGGTCTCTCCGTAGAGACTGTAGACCGGCACGCCGGTGCGCTGATCAACCGCGCCCTCGACCTTGGCCCCGGCCTGGGCCTCGCCGAGGAGGCCGTGCTCCGGGCCGAAAAGCGCGACCAGCTCGAAGCCCTCGGCCGCGTGCAGCAGATCGGCCGCCAGCCGAAAGCCGCGGTCCGTTCCAGTGTGGTTGGTGATGAGTCCGACCCGCTTGCCAGCCAACTCCGGCAAGCCCTGCTTCAGTACGACGTCCAGTCCGGTTAGCATTCGTGCTCCTTGTATGCTCGGTGATTTATCGCGTCCGCGATGGCGTCGGCCACCGCCCGCCGAATCGCGTAGACGTCCGGCCCGGTTCGGGTCGGGTGAACGCGGTTGGTCAACATGACCATCACGACCCGGCGGTGTGGGTCGATCACGAGCGACGTGCCGGTGAACCCGGTGTGGCCGAAGGTTTCGGGCGATGCCAGGCGCCCCATGTGCGACGGCTCGTCGAGTTGCCAGCCCAGCCCGCGGCCGCCCAAGGCGCCGATCTGGTTGCGAGTCATCTCGGCGACGGCCGCGGCCGATACCAATCTGACGCTATCGGATAATCCCGGATCGGAACATCCGTGATCGAGGAATACCTGTCCGAAGATACCGAGGTTGCCGGCCGTGCCAAAGAGCCCCGCGTGGCCCGCGACCCCCCCGAGTGCCCACGCGTTCTCGTCATGCACTTCGCCGCGGACCATGCCCCGGCCCACGTGCGCGGCGTCCTCGGTCGCCGCGATGGTGTGGCGCCGCGTCGCTGACGGCACGGTCCGCGTTTGCACATCGTCATGCTGAGGTATCGAAGCATCCCCCGGCGAAGCCGGTCCCATCGTGAGAGCGGTGCGCTTCGCGCGGGGATGCTTCGCCCGCGGACTCAGCATGACGGAGGTGGGCAAACAGACCCTAAAGCCGGTCCGCGTGAGTGCCAACGGGTCGAGGACGCGCTCGCCGAGCGCCCGGTCCAGTCGGCGTCCCGTTACCTCTTCGATCAACCGACCGAGGACGATGAAGTTCGTGTCGTGGTAGGTGGAGGTCGTTCCCGGCGGCGCTTCCGGCGTCACCGCCAGCGCGTGCGCGATCCGATCGTCCGGGGAACCGGCGACCTCCCAGAGCCGGACATAGGGCAGGCCGGCCGTGTGCGTCAGCAATTGGCGGACCGTGATCGTCTCCTTGCCGTTCGCGGCGAACGCCGGGAGGTGGGTCGCCACCGTATCATCCAGGCGCAAGCAGCCTGCCTCGACCAGGTTCATGACGCCGGTCGCGGTGAAGACTTTCGTGACCGAGGCGAGGTCGTAGACGGTGTCGAGCGCGGTCGGGATCGGGTGGGCGACGCGCGTTTGGGCGTCCGCGTGCAGCAGCGCATGGCCGTAGGCGCGGTGCAGCACGACCTCGCCGTGGCAGCACACCAACACGACGCCGCCCGGAAAGACCCCATCGTCGATCCCGGCGCGCATGATCCGGTCGATGGCGGTCGCCAACGTCATTTGATCGCGCCCGCGGTCAGGCCGGAAATGAACTGCTTGGAGGCGAGAACGTAGACGACGATCACCGGCACGATCGAGATGCTGAGGCCGGCGAAGAGGAGCGACCAATCGTTCGAGTATTCACCGAAGAAGGTGCTGATGCCGAGCGGGATCGTCCGCAGCTCTTCCGAACGGATGAAGATGAGCGGGAAGAAGAAGTCGTTCCAGACGTTGAGAAAGTGGAAGAGGCCGACCGTGGCTAGGGCCGGCCGGATCAGCGGCAGCATGATCTGGTAGTAGATCTGGAACGGCCCCGCGCCGTCGATCACCGCCGCGTCTTCCAGATCCCGCGGGATGTGCCGGAAGAAGCTGACCAGGAGGAAGATGGTGAAGGGCATCCCGCCGGCGACGTAGACGCAGATCAGCGACCAGAGCGTGTCGAGCAGCCGCAAATCCCGCATCATGATGAAGAGGGGCACGATTGCCAGGCGCGTCGGAATCATGAAGCCGGCCAGGAAGAGGAGATAGATCACCCGGTTGCCCCGAAAGGGGTAGCGGGCGAGCACGTAGGCGGCCATCGACCCGAAGAAGAGGATGACGAAGACCGAGACGACGCCCACGAAGAGGCTGTTGCGGAAGTAGACCCCGAAGTTGGCTTGGTTCCACGCCTGGGAGTAGTTGCCGAAGCGCAACGTCTCCGGGATCAGGTTGAGCGGACTCTGGAAGATCTCACCGGTCGTCTTCAGCGACGAGATGAGCATGATCAGGATCGGATAGAGGACGATGGCGGCATAGGCCAGCAGGAGGAGCTGGATCAAGCCGGCGGCGACGAGCCGGAGGCTGAACCGGGGCCGCCGAGGCGTCCCGCCGAGGCTCGTCGACCTAATACTCATGGGACGACCTCCGCTGGAAGATGATGACCAGGGCCGAGACCGGCAGCACGATCAGCAGCATCAGCGTGGCGAGCGCGGCCGCCGCGCCCAACCCTGCCCCGGCGTACGTCCCCCCGGCTCCACCAAAGGCCATGCGATAAAAGAGGGTGCCGAGCACGTCGGTGGCGAAGAAGGGTCCACCGTCCGCCCCCTCCATGGCGAAGATCAGCTCGAAGGAATTGATCGACGCGATGAAGTTGAGGGCAATCAGGGTGATCATCGTCGGCCAGAGGAGCGGCAGCACGATCGAGGCGATCACCCGCAACTCGTTCGCGCCGTCGAGCCGCGCCGCCTCCATCAGGTCGGACGGGATGCCGAGGATGGCGGCGAGGAAGATCAGCAGCGGGAAGCCGAGGTTCGCCCAGGCGCTGACCGCGACGATCGAGGGCAGGGCCAGGTCGGCGTCGCCCAGCCAGGGCCGCGCCAGCGAGTCGAGCCCCACCCCGCGCAGCACCGCGTTGACCGCGCCGAACTGCGGGTTGAGCAGCAGGTTCCAGAGAAAGCCGACGACGACGACCGACAGGGTGTTGGGCATGAAGTAGAGCGCTTGGTAGGTGCGGGCCCCCCGGATCTTGCGGCTGAGAATCAGCGCGAACATCAACCCGACGAAGGTGGACATCACCGTGCTGAGAACGAAGACGAGCGCGGTGTTCTCCAGCGCGTTGTTGAATTGGCGGTCGAGCGGCGACTGCGTGAAGATCTTGCGGTAGTTGCCGAAGCCGACGAAGTCGTCCATCGGCCCTAGCCCACTCCAGTCGTAGAAGCCGATCCGAATGCTGTTGATAAACGGCCAGATGATGAAGACCAGGTACATCGCCAGGCCTGGCAAGAGCATCAGCAAGTAGGTGTGCTGCCGCAATCCCACCGTCTGCTGCCGCGTGCTGGCGCGTGGTGCGCCAAGGTCACCAGCGAAAGGTCGCCGCGGCCGGAGTGTGCGGATCATTGCACCTCTCGATACCTAGAACGCCCATTCGGCATCGCGTCGCTAACTTCGTCAACCACCGTGTAGGGGCGCTGCTTGCCGCGCCCGCGCGTCGAAGACGCGCTTCGGCCACCGGCCGAAAACTGTTCTCCCGTTATCGCCCGGTGGGCGATGCGTGCCCGCGGCACGCAAGCGCTGCTTGCTGCGCCCCTACACGGTTCGCGTCTGGCGGGGCGCATGCACAGTGCCCCGCCGAACGTCCCGCTACGCGTCCTGGAAGGGCTCGTACCATTGCTCCAGGCCTTCCTGGAGTTGCGCGGCGGCGTCCTCGGGTGAGATCTGGTCGCCGAGGATGCCTTGCATCAGGGGGTGCAGCAGGTTCGACATGCTCGGGTCGCCCTGATCCATCGGCGAGCGGATGCGGAAGAGATTCGAGAGCTGCATCTCGGCGTATTCGAGTTGCCGCTGCAGGTGGACGTTGTCCTCCGTGGCTACGACGCCCGGAATCGACGACATCTCACCGGTCAGGTCGGCAAACGATTGGCCGTAGGCGACGGTGGCCGAGTACTTGACGAGTTCCAGCGACGCTTCCTGCCGCTCAGACGCCGCGTTGATCGCGTAGCCGCCGTCGGCGAAGACGTAACTGTACTGCTGCCCGCCCGCCTCGTCCGGCGGGGCGATGAAGAAGTCGAACTCGAGGTCCGGCGTTTGCTCGGTGTAGGTCCGGGCCGCCCAACCGCCGTAGATGATCATCGCCGCCCGGCCCGACTGGAACGCGGCGTCCATGTCGGGCACGTTGTTGCCGACGTAGCCTTCCTGGAAATAGGGCTGCAAGTCTTTGATCCGGGTGAGGAGGCTGACGAAGCGCTCGTCGGTGAAGGTCTTTTCGCCCGCGATCAACTGCCCAGCGTACTCGTCGCCCAGGTACGTAGCGCCGATGCAGTCAACCCAGCCGGAGAGGACCCAGCCCTCGCGGGTTGGGACGAAGAGCGGGGCGACGTCGGTTTCGCGCAGCGTTTCGAGGATCCCAATCAAGTCGGCCCAGGTCGCCGGCGGTTGCAGGCCGTGCTCGGCGAAGATCGCCTTGTTGTAGTAGAAGAGCCAGACCTGGCTGGCGAAGGGCACGGCGAGCACCTCGCCGTTGTAGCTCATTTGGGAGATCGTCCCCTCGGGGATGTTCGCCAGGTCGGGCACCAGATCGGTAATGGGCACGTACATGTTGGCTTCGGCGTACGGCTCGAAGTAGGCCCCGCCGGCGCGCGTGGTGATGATGTCTGGTCCCTGGCCGCCCTGCATGGCGGTGGCAACCATCGTCTCGAACTCGGTGGCGTCGCTCACCTGGACATCGACCGCCAGGCCCGGCCAGGTCTCCTGCAGCGCCGCGGCTGCCGCCTCCCAGACCGCCACGTCCTGATCACGCCACGTCCAGATCTCGACGGTTGCCGGCTCACGGTCTTGCGCCGCGGCGCGCGAGCCGCCGCCAACGCCGGCGACCACGGCCGCCGCTCCGGCGCCGGCGGCGCGATTGACCAATTGGCGCCGCGTCAATTTGCTTGTGCCAGCCTGGGAAACGAGATCGCGTAGATCGCTCACTCTCGACTCCTTATCGTGATTGCGCGGAACGGCCTGTGCTGCCAATGCACCCTGCATCGAACGACGAACAGCAAACCTCGAACCTCGAACCCCTCCTTGAGCCGGTCACGGGCGAATCAGGTTATGCCGAAACCTCCTGACGTATCAGACTCAAGGCGCCCGTGCCCTCGCCCGAGGCACGCAGCGCCAGATCGACCGATGCCTCAGTGGAGAGGACCTCAACCGTAAAGGCGTAGCGATCGGCGCGGAAGATCGCGCGGGCCGCTTCGACCGCTCGCCCCTCGGCGTAGACCGCGAACTCGTTGATCAGCACCGGGTCGCCGGCGTGCAGCCCCAGGAGTTTGGCCTGGTCGGAGGTGGCGGCGGCGGCGCTGATCCGCAGGCGACTGCTGGTGACGTGCCGTCCGGCGACTGTCTCCAACAGCGCCGTCACCGACGCGCTCTCCAGGTCCCGCTCGGCCAACGCCTCACCGACGCTCGGGTGGAAGTAGCGCGACTCCAGCCAGAGTGGCGCGTCCCCGACCCAACCCAGCCGCCGGACCCTGGTTACTTCCTCGCCGGGACCGAGTTCGAGCACGGCGGCCATGCGCTGTGGCGCGGGGCCGTGCTCGACCGCCAGCACCTCGACCCGCGGCGGTCCAGCCTGGCGCTGCACGTCCTCCTCGAAGGAGAGAAGGCGTGATGGGTTGCGTTCGATCTGATCCTCGGGGTGGGCCTGCGTGGTGACGTAGGTGCCGCGCCCCCGCTGCGTCGAGATCAGCCCGTCCTCTTCCAACCGCCGTAACGCGGTGCGCACCGTGACCCGGCTGACCCCGTAGGCCTGTTGCAACTCGCCCTCCGTCGGCAGGCGATCGCCGAGCCGATAGCGACCCTGCTCGATGGCTTCGCGGAGCCGAAGCTCGATTTGGTAGTAGAGAGGCAGGGGCGTCTCACGGCTGATCATCGGCGCGCTTGACCTCCGCATGTCCTAAAGATAGGATAACCATACAAATGATCGCGCGGCCTGTCAAGACGCACGCATACGGGCCAGGCCGCCAGTCCGGACGCGGCAACGTTCGAAGGGGGCTCAATTGGTCGTCGTCGACGCGCACGCGCATATCTTTCCACCGCTCGCCGAGGCCCGCGGCTTTGCCAGCGAGGCGGAACATCGCCGCTACCTCCAACTCTATATCGCCACCCATGGCGAACCGGTGCGCCGCCTGCGCGACCACGAGGTGGTGCCGGAAGCTGCCGACGCGCTGATCGACGGCCGCCTCGAAGGCATCGAGGGGCTGAAAGAGGTCAACTTCCGCGTCGGTCGCTACGGTCGCTTCGAGTGGGATTGGCACGGCGCGACCTACTACCGATCCTTTCTCCCCCCCAGCCTCCAGGAGATCGTCTGCCCGCCGGCCTTTCTGCTTCAGTCGATGGTCCGCGCCGGGGTCGACGTCGCCGTCCTCCAGAACGCCCGCCTCTACGGCCGGCTCAACGACGACTTCGCGGCGGCCGTCAATCAGTTTCCCGGCAAATTCATCGGTCTCGCCGACGTAGTCGAGGCGGAGGCTGAGACCGAGGCAGAACGGGCGCGGCTCACCCACGCGGTGCGCGAGCTTGGCTTGCGAGGTGTCTATTACGCCAACCGGGGCCTGATCGCCTGCCATTACCGTTACGGTTTCGACGATCCCCGGTTCGACCCTTATTGGGAGACGGTGCGCTCGCTCGGCATCCCCGTGTTTTGGGAGCTGCAGGGGGTGCCGATGCCGACCGCGCCGGCGTATCTCTCGGAGATCGACCGCCTCAACCGCTGGGGCAACCGCTACCCCGACGTTCCCTGCGTCCTCACCCATGGCATCGCCCCCGACTACCTGACCGGCAACCTCCCCGATCCCATCGCGCGGCTGCTGACGCGCGAACAGATGACAGTCGAGGTCCTCTATCCGATCCATTGGGGACGTGAGCACGAGTACCCCTACGCCGAGCTGCGCCCCGTCCTGCAACGCCTCTACGACCTCGCCGGCCCAGATCGCCTCGCCTGGGGTTCCGACATGCCGAACGTCGAGCGCAACTGCACCTACCGCCAGTCGCTCGACTACCTCCGGCACGGCCTGGACGGCATCGCGACCGCGCGGGAGCTGGACGCAATCCTGGGCGGGAACGTGCTGCGGGTGCTGGGCGGGGCAGCGGCGGCCACGGCTTGACGACGGCATTCCAGGCGTCAATACTCGCATCGTCGGTGGGCATCGGCCCGCCGAACCGCGAAAGGATGGCGCGTCATGGTTGCGGTCGCATCGAGTATCGCGTTGCCGAAAGAGTTAGTCGAAGAGATCGAAGCTGCCGCGGAGGAAGCGAACCTTTCGAAGGAGGTCTTGATCCGGGCGGCGGTGCGGCAGTTCATGCGAACTGACCGGCAGTGGCGAGAGGTGCAGCAGGAAGGGGCTAAGATCGCGGCATCGCTTGGCCTGCGCCCCGAGGACGACATCGAGGCATTCGTCGAGGAGTTCATGGACTCACTTGAGGACGAGGCATAGATGCCGCGTGTCGTCTTGGATGCCAATGTCTGGGTCTCGGCGGCGCTCAAACCCGAATCCATACCAGGCCATGTCGTTCAGATGGTGAGATCAGCAGAAGTCGAGTCGGTTATCTCCCGCGCCCTGCTGGATCAGGTGCTTCGTACGCTCAAGCGGCTTCGGCTCTCAGATGAGCGATTTCAGGCTATGGAGAGTGTCGTCTTTCGGAGGTCGACACGTATCGAACCCACCTTTCGCCTCGCTGTCATCACCGCCAAGGCATCGGACAACCGCGTGCTCGAATGCGCGGTCGCCGGGGGCGTGGACTACATCGTGACGGGCGACCGCAAGCACCTGCTCCGCCTCGGCCAGTACGAGGGCATCCCCATCATCTCACCGCGGGAGTTCATTGATTCCGTCCGCTCGTAGGGGCCGACATGATGCTGATTAGTGCCGACTTGACGGTCACACAACAAGGGTCAATACTCGTTTCGCGGGCGAGAACGCGCCCGGACACGACGAAAGGTCCGCGCCATGGTTGCAACCCAAACGAGTCTTTCGTTGCCGAAGGAGCTGATCGCGGAGATCGAAGCGGCCTCGGCGGAAACGAATCGCCCGACCGACGTGCTCATCCGTGCCGCGGTGCGGCAGTACGTCCGATCCAATCGGCAATGGCGACAGGTGCAAGAGGAAGGGGCTAAGATCGCGGCATCGCTTGGCCTGCGCCCCGAGGACGATATCGAAGCGTTTGTCGAAGAGTTCATGGATTCGCTAGAGGACGAAGCCTAGATGCAACGTGTCGTCGTCGATGCCAATGTCTGGGTTTCGGCGACACTCAAATCCGAGTCGATTCCTGGAATAGCGTTACGAGCCATTGAGGACAAGGTCGTCCAGTCGGTAATCTCTCGGGCGTTGGTTGATCAGGTGCTCCGTACCTTGAGGGGCTTTGGACTTGCCGAGGAAGAGGTTCTGCGAATCGAACGAAACATCATCGTTTGGTCGGAGTTCGGCGACCCCACCTTTCGCCTCGCCGTCATCACCGCCAAGGAGTCGGACAACCGCGTGCTCGAATGCGCGGTCGCCGGCAAGGCCGATTTCATCGTCACCGGCGACCGCAAGCACCTCTTGCGGCTTGGGGAGTACGAGGGGATCCCGATCATCTCACCACGCGAGTTCGTCGAGACGGTGAATTCGTAGGGAACGACTGCATGCTGATCGGTGTGATCTCGGACATCCACGACCACTTGCCGCGACTGCGAATGGCGCTGGAACGTCTTTCGGCGGCCGGAGCGGAGGCGCTAATCTGCTGCGGCGATCTTTGCTCCCCGTTCATCATCGATGAGCTGGTCGAGGGATTCCCGGCGGGCGAGATCACCATCGTCTTCGGGAACAACGACGGGGATCGCTACCGCATCACCGCCAAGGCGATGAACCCGCGGCGACCGAACGTGCGGGTGCGCGGCGAGTCGGCGACCCTGGAGCTCGGCGGCAAACGCATCTTCGTCCACCACTTCGCCGACGTGGGCAGCCTCGTCGCCGCCTCGGGGCAATTCGACCTCGTCTGCTACGGCCACGACCACGAGTACCGGAACCACCGGGAACCGGGCGCCTCGCTGGAACTCAACCCCGGCGCGATCATGGGCTGGCACCCAACGCGCGGCGACATCGCGTCCACCTATGCGGTCTACGACACCGGCACTGGCGAGGCGGTCATCCGCGACACGGAGACCGGCGACGAAGTCGGTTAGGCCGTGTTTGCAACGCTCCGTCATGCTGAGGCAGCGAAGCATCCCCCGGCGAAGCCGGTCCCGCGTGCCGCCGCTGCGCTTCGCGCGGGGATGCTTCGAAACCTCAGCATGACGGGGTGCAGACAGGCCCTAGAACCCGCGCAGTTTGCCGGGCGTGACGCGGATGGGCACGGAGTACTCCGCGACAAATGCTTCCGGCGTGTAATCCATGTGCCCCATGGCGTCGATGTACTTGGCGTTGTAGGCGTCCATCTCCTCAGGCGTCGGTGAAACGTCCCCAAACTGAGCGTTGCCGGTGAAAACGACGATGTTGCCGCCCGTCTCGGTGCCGTGGAAGTTGAGGGACACTCGCGGGTTGCGCGCGGTGTTGCGCAGCTTGGGCGTGTTTGGCTGGCTGAAGATCAGGAACTCCGCATCGGTCCAGAGGAACCAAACCGGCACCGGTTGCGGGGTGCCGCCGCGGTCAACGGTCGTCAGCCAGATGATCGCTTCGTTCTCGAGGCGATCCGCGACGCGGGTACCGAATTCGGTTGACGTATCGATGGTAACCATGCCTACTCCCCTGGTGGTCTCTGTCCGCCGGCGTGACCCGTGCCGCCGGTTCTCCCGTATGACCCAAGCACGCGCCGATTATGAGATGAAGGCCGGACGCCGCCCGCGCGCCGGGTCCTTCTCGCCGCGCGGCAAGGGGCCGGCCGCTTCGACGTCGTAGCCCCAATCGAGGAGGCCGTCTTTGAGGGCGCGGGCGATGATGAGGCGGTGGATCTCGCTGGTGCCTTCGACGATGGTCAGTTGCTTGGCGTCGCGGTAGTGGCGTTCGAGCGGAAAGTCCTTGAGGTAGCCGAAGCCGCCGAGGGTCTGCAGGGCTTGATCGGCGGCGCGGACGGCGACTTCGCTCGCCTTCGCCTTCGCCATCGAGAGGTAGTGCGCCACGTCGCGGTCGCTATGACCCTGATCGACCAGCCAGGCGGCGCGGTAGGTCAGCAGGCGGGCCGCTTCGATCTCGATCGCAAGCTCGGCGAGGGGGAAGGCGATCCCCTGGTGCTCGATCAAGGGCTTGCCGAACGTGCGGCGCTGTTTTGCGTAGGCCAGCGCGTACTGGGTGACGCCGGCCGCGAGGCCGACGCCGCGGGCGGCGACCAGCGGGCGCACCACGTTGAGATGCCGCATCACCGTGCGGAACCCCCGGTGCTCTTTGCCGACCAGCGCCGAGGCCGGTATCCGGCAGTCATTCAGCTCGATCTCGACGACCGGCACGCCGGTGACGCCCATTTTCGGCAGCTCGCGCGCGATGCAGAAACCGGGGTTCGGCAGATCGACGACGAAGATGCTGACGCCGCGCGCCCCGGCCCGCGGGTCGGTCTTGGCCACGACGACGGCGAAGTCGGCGACCGTCGCCTGCCCCGCCCAGAGCTTGCTGCCGTTGAGGAGGTAGTCGTCGCCGTCGCGGAGCGCGGTCGTCTCGATGTTGGCGGCGTCGGAGCCCGCCTCCGGCTCGGTCAGGGCGAAGCAGCCGCGCAATTCGCCCTCCGCGACGCCACGGACGTACCGCTCCTTCTGCTCAGGTGTTCCGGCTATCTGGAGAGAGGCGGTCGCCAGGCGTGTCGTCAGCAGCATCAGGCCGGCGGAGCAATCGTACTTGGCCATCTCCTCGACCGCGATCGCCAGGCCGAGCGTTCCCGCGCCAGAACCCCCCAGGTCCGGCGGAAAGGCCAGACGCAGCAAGCCGGCATCGCGGAAGGCGGCGAAGTAGTCCTCGGGGTAGTCGCCGGTGCGGTCAACCTCGGCCGCGCGCGGAGCAACGACCTCCCGCGCCACCCGCGCCGCCGTCTCGCGGACCTCTTCATGCCGCGCGCTGAAGGTGAAGTCCATGGTCTCCAGATGCTTCGCGTGCCCGGTTGGCTGCCGGGCCGATTCAATCCGTGCGAAGCATCAGGGTTTCCTCGCGCCCTGTCGAGGGCGCCGACGACGGCAAGGGCGGCGAGGTCCCTCATTCCGAGCCGCGGCGAGGAATCGCGCTCGAACCTCCGTTCAGCGACCGGGGCGCCGGTACCGCTGCCCGTAGAAATGGAGGATCATCATTAAGAACGTCATGTCTCTACCCTCATCAGGGATCACTTATGGGCAACCACGACCACCAGACGAGTAGGACGTGCGAGGCGCTAGCAGTCGGCCAGGCGGAAGCTGCCGTGGATGGGAACGATCTGCCCGTCCTCGAGCGCCTCTTCCAGTTCGAGCGCGAACGTCGTGATTCGTCCGCCTTCCGGACCGCGGTACGTGACGACCATGTTGTCGAACTGATCGCGCTCGACTTCGAGGATCGTCACCTGAAAATCGACCTGCCACGGCTGACCACTGGCGCTCATGTAGCGCTGGCCTGGAGCGAGAAACGTAGCTGAGACGGCCATTACGTTGCTCCTCTTCCCTGGGTCCCTTGGCGTCCCGCCGGCCAATCTATTCCGGCGCATACGTATCATGCGCCGGCACCTAGTGGCGCACATCCAGAGAATGACCGATTTCGTCCGGGGAGTTTCTTCGCGGCGACTACGTATTTTCGCCTAGCGACGCGGTCGTCCCCCCGGCCCCCAATCCTGGGGGAGCACGACGGACGCCGACGCGCTCCGTCGTCCCCCCCCCAAAGTTGGGGGGCCGGGGGGGCCGTCTGCCCTAAAAATCCGCGTCAAAGAGCGCCCAGCGCAGGAAGTAGAGCAGGAAGGCCGCGGCGACGACGTAGACGCCGGGGTGAACCTCGCGCGCCTTGCCGCGCGCGATCTTGACGAGGACGTAGCTGACGAAGCCGGCGCCGATGCCATTGGTGATGCTGAAGGTGAGCGGCATGATCAGCATCGTCAGCACCACCGGCAGGCCCTGCTCGATGTTGCCGAAGTCGATAGCGCGGGTGCGGAAGGTGCGCCCGTCGGCGGTCGTCGTCTCCCGCTCGGAGAGGACAGCGACCATGAGGAACCCGACGAAGATCAGCGCCGGCGCCGTCGCCGCCTGCGGCACCGCCTGGACCAGACTGACGAACGGCAGTGCCAGCAAGAAGAGCACGCCGGTGACGACCGAGACCAACCCCGTCCGCCCCCCGACCGCCACGCCGGAGGCCGACTCGATGTAGGTAGTCGCCGAGGAGGCGCTCATCAGCCCGCCGGAGACCGCGCCCAGGGAGTCGATCAGCAGCGGCTTGTTGGCGTCCGGGAACTCGCCCCGCTCATTCAGGTAGCCCGCCTGGCTGCCGACCCCGACCAGCGTGCCCATCGTGTCGAAGAAGTCGGCCAGCAAGAGGCTGAAGACGACGAGCAGCGCGGTCAAAATGCCGAGCTCGCCCCAATAACCGAAGCTGACGTCGCCGATCAGACTGAAGTTGGGGCCGGCGAAGGGGTCGTCCGGCCAGACGGCGACGTCGTCCGGCACGAGAAAGGCGACGAGGGTCGAGGCGACGATCCCGATCAGAATCGCCCCCCGGATGCCGCGGGCATAAAGGAAGATGGTGATCGCCAAGCCGACGACGGTGACAAAGATCGGCCAGGTGTTGAGCGGCGAGAGTTCGAGGATGCTGCCGAATGTTCCGGTTGGGCCGGGCAGGAACCGGATCATCCCGGCGTTGACCAGCCCGATGAAGAGGATGAAAAAGCCGATGCCGACCGCGATCGCCTGCTTCAGCACGAACGGCACCGCGTCGAGCACGATCTGGCGCACGCCGGCCAGCACCAGTAGGGTGATGATGATCCCCTCGGTGACGACGACGCCCATCGCCTCCGGAAAGCTGAGTCCCATCGAGCCGGCAAGGGTGAAGGCGACGATCGCGTTGAGCCCCAGACCCGGCGCGATGGCGAGCGCCCGGTTGGTGTAGAGCCCCATCGCGATGGTCAGCAGTCCAGCGACGAGGCAGGTGACGGAGGCGACCTCGCGGATCGGCAGTCCGTCGCCGCCGCGGTTGAGGATCAACGGGTTGACCGCGATGATGTAAGACATGACCATGAAGGTGGTCAGCCCAGCCAACGCTTCGGTGCGCAGATCGGTCCCGTTCTCGCGCAGCCGGAAGCGCTGCGCGAGGATGTCGCCCGTGCCGCTCATGCCCTGGCTCACGTTCGCCCTCCCCCGTTCCGGCGAATCCGGCCACGCCGCCGCGTTCTCCCCGTGGTCGTGATCCGTATCCTACGGCGTACGTTCACATTTGGGAAGAGGCAGCGGCGCGGGCGGCCAGGCCGACAGGGATCAGGAGGCCATCGTCCACGGTCGGACGACGTCGTGGGGATACGAACGCCGGAAATCGCGCCTCACAGGCTCCGTGCCGCCCTGGCCGCCCGCGCCGCCGCTTGCCGCGCCTATTTCGCACAACGCGCCCTGCCCGCCACGATCCGGGTAGGGGCGCTGCTTGCTGCGCCGCAACTCCGCGCGCGTCAGCGCGCATCGACCGCGGGTCGATAACCGTTAGACGGGCCGCATGCGCGGCGGGTCGCGCGAACGCGCGACGGGCGCAGCAAGCGGTCATCGAAAGGTAGGGGTGCCATCGTGATCCAACACTTGCTCTGCCCCCTCGGCCTCCGCCCAGAGCCAGGCGGCGGTCAGCCAGGGCAGCGCGCGCTCGACGAGCGCGGTG
>JBOGUF010000048.1:0-5457 GCA_050696075.1 Thermomicrobiales bacterium | reverse complement strand
GCCAGAACCTCGTCACCGCCATGAACCCCACCCCAAGCTCGAGGAGGGGGATTGCTGTCGCCGTCGCGGTCACGAGCCGGTCACGCCGCGCGGGCAACCCGAGACCGACGAGAGTCGTCGCGAAGCCGCGCGTGTCAACCAACTTGGCCGCCCCGGCAGCGATCAGCACCGCCGCCAGCGTCGCCCTCGCCAGGAGCAGGACCAGATCGTCCGCCGCCGACATCATGCGAGGGCTCCTTCGACGGAGGCGATCGCCTGATCCGCAGCAGCGTCCTCCCGCGCCAGGCGTAGCTCGCGCCGTAGCGGTGCCTCGTGGCTCGCGACGCTCGCCCAGCGTACTATTCCTTGTGGATCGAGGAGCACGCCGTATGGCATCACCCGGACATTGAAGCGATCGTAGAATGTCTGATCCACCGGCACAATCGGCGCCTCGATCCCCAGTTCCCTGGCGGTCGCCGCGTTCAGGTTAGCCGTCTTGCGCGTCAGGACGACGACTTCGAAATCCGGGATGTCAGCGTGCATCCGGTTGCTGCCGGCGACCAAGTCAGGGAATGAGGCCAGGGAATGGTCCGCGAAGAGCAGGATCTGCCAGCGGCTGCCACTGGGACTCCCCTGCTCCGTGCCGGAGAAATCGGGTCGGCGCCACTCAGGAGCAGCTATCCCTCGCTTCGGGCCGTCGCGCTCAATGCCGATCGCGCTCTCCAGCCGGCCGAAGCCGATGCGCAGGATCAACAGGAGCGTCAGCGCGATGAGTGCCAACGCAACGGTGAGGAACGCGACACCGACGACGATAGCCATCACCCGTTCCTCCGGATCCCGGATTAATGTTGATGCGACGTATTGCTTACAGCTAGCATACCCCCCCCAATGTCAATAGCCATCTCGGGCTATAAGCGCACGCTCCTTCCTCGACGCCATCGTGCTGCGCGGTACCGGCTCCGTCGCATGCCTTGCCGTCCGCAATACATTCTTGATTTCGACTCCTCTCGCCTCGAATTACCCACCCAACGGCGCTTGGCCCCGATCCGCCAGCCGGACGGGACCGTCATTCGTCCGTACGCTGAGTGCTGACGGGGCGGGGTGGTAACATGGATTCGGTATGAAGGCGAGTCTCGCAGCAGACAGGCGATGCACGAGGTAAGAACCATGGTAACGACCAAGCTCTACACCGTTGAAGACGTGGAGGCAATGGGATCGGACGTTCCTTACGAGCTGATCCGAGGAGAGCTGCGCGAGGTGTCACCGAGCTTCGTGGGTCCGAGCATTATCACCAGTCGTATCCACGTCCGTGTCGCTCTTCATGTCGAGGAGCGGGATCTAGGCTTTGTCACCAGCGCGGAAGGGGGGTTTGTCCTCCTGCGCGATCCCGACGTCATGGTCGCACCCGACGTGGGGTTCATCCGGGCGGAACGGTTGCCGCAAGGGATCGAGTTCGAGGGCTTCTGTCCGGTCCCGCCGGACTTCGCCGTCGAGGTCATGTCGCCGTCGGATCGCCCCGGCAAGGTGCAAGAGAAGGTCGACCTCTATCTCGGAGCCGGGGTGCCCCTGGTTTGGTGGGTGAAACCGCGCGACCGCGTCGTCGCCGTTTATCGACCCGATCAGCCGGCGATGCTTTACCGCGAAGGCGACGAACTCGACGGCGCCCCAATCCTGCCCGATTTCCGACTGGCTGTCGCAGACATCTTCAAGTAGCCGAGGAGCGAGCGCCAGAAATGGGCTCGCTCCTCAATCGCCTCACATCCTTCAGGGCGAGTCCTTGACTCCTGACTCCTGGCCCCTGAGCCCTATGCGCCCGCCGCTTCCTCGAACGTCTGCTCCATGTTCGTTTGCGCCTTGGCGGCCGCTTCTTCCGGCGCTGTTCCGTTGATCAGGACATCCTGGATCATGTCGGCGATGATCAACTTTTGGTCGAACGCGCTGATCTGCGTGAGCAGCGTCGGCGAGGCCTGGGCCGGATGCCAGCGCTCGCGCGCGTTCTCGATGATCTCCGGGAACTCGTCGAAGAAGGGGCGCTCCTTCCACCACGGCGCCTGAGTCAGGTCGCGGTAGACCGGATACCAGCGCCCGCCTACCTGCTCGTAGACCGCTTGCAGCTTGTCCGGCTGCATGATCGCCGTAATGAGACTCTTGGCCTGATCGACGCAGGTGCTGCTGTTGAAGATCGACCACGACCAGGTGCCGACGCCGGGGAAGGCTCCCGCCGGGCCGGCCGGGATGGGCGCCTGCGTCGTGTCGGCGAGTAGGTCCGGGTCGTTCGCTTCGAGGTAGGCAAAAATCGAGGCCGGGTTGAAGACGAAGGCCGACTGCCCCGACTGATACGATTGGTTGTTGCCGGCGTCGTCCCACGATGGGGAGTCGGGCGGGATCAGCTCGTCGTCCCACCAGCGCTTGATCCGGGTCAGCGCGGCGACGGCGCCGGGGGAGTTGATCGCCGGCACGCCCGCCTCGTCGACCAGCGTGCCGCCCTCGGCGAAGATGATCTGCTCGACGTTGCCGCCGGTGTCCGGCGTGCGGGCGGTGACGAGACCGATGCCGTATTGTTGCGGCGGGTTGTTGATCTCACGCGCGATCTCTTCCAACTCGTCGAGCGTCGTCGGCGCCTCACGCGCGCCGGTGACCTCCTCGATCAGGTCGAGGCGAGCGTACATCACGCTCAGGTCGGATTCCATCGGGATCGAGTAGATCTGCTCGCCGACCTGGACGTGCGGCAGCAGCGTCTCGTACATGCCGCCAGCCAGGTCTTTCAGTTCGGTGTAGACGTCGGTCAGGTCGACCAGCCGATCTTGCGCCACGTAGAAGTGGGTCAGGTCGCCGAGCATCATCACCACGTCGGGCACGGTGCCGGCCTCGACCGCCGTGGCAACCTTGATCGTATAGTCCGAGCCGGCGGTCGGGACGTACTCGACCTCGATCCCATTCTCCTCGCCCCACTCGACCATCTGCTGGCCGAGCAGCTCGTCGCCTTCGGGCGTGAACGAAACGACGCCCCAGACCGTCAACCGCTCGCAATCTTGGGCCGAGGCGCGTCTGATCGAGCGCGGGCCGACTGCCGCCGCGGCGGAGAGGGCCGCCGACCCCGCCAGGAAGGACCGCCGGTTGATCGTCGTGTGCCGGGAACGCGTCACCACGGGTCTACCTCCTTTGATGTTGTGCGTGTTATGCGCCTAACGTTGGGTGATTGATTGGGATCGGATTCCTCCTTTCGCGCCGATGCTGGCTGCCCGGCATTGAAACCCCGCGACCGCACCGCCTACCCCTTGATCGCCCCGCCGCCTAGACCGGAGACCACCCACCGCTGCATGACGAAATAGATCAGCACCGGCGGTAGGGCGGCCATCAGCGAGCCGGCCATGAGCAGACCCCAATGGAAGGTGTCGCCGCGGACGAAGTCGGTGAGGCCGACCGGCAGCGTTTTCTGCGAGTCGCGGCCGATGAGCAGCATGGCGAAGAGGAACTCGTTCCAGGCGTGGGTAAAGGTGAAGAGGGCGATGACGGCCAGCGCCGGCAGCGCCAGTGGCACGAAGATCGAGACGAGCGCCTGGAGCCGGTTCGCGCCGTCGACCAGCGCCGCGTCTTCCAGGTCGGACGGGATGGTGTTGAAGTAGGAGATCGCCAGCCAGGTCGAGAAAGGGACGGAGAAGATCAGGTAGATCACGACCAGACCGGCCGCCTTGTCCGTCAGACGCAGTTGATTGGCGATCTGGAAGAGCGGGATGAAGAGGAGCGACGCCGGGATCAGGTAGGTGACGATCGTGGCGCGGGCGAGGAAGGTGCGCCCGCGAAAGCTGAGCCGCGTCAGCGCGTAGGCCGCCAGGATGGCGATCGCCATCGCCACCGCCGTCGTCGCCGTGGCGACCATGAAGCTGTTGCGATAGTAGGTCAAGAACGACGTCTCCCCCAGCACCTCGCGGTATTGGTCGAGCGTGACGGTCGTCGGAAAGATGGTGACGTTGCGGTAGATGTCCCGGTCGAACTTGATCGACGTTTCCAGGATCCAGACGAAGGGGACGAGGGTCCAGATCGAAAAGATCGTCAGTCCCAGCACCAAGACGAGCTTGCGGAATCCCCGCCGCATCAGCCAATTCGTGAAGGTCCACCGGTTGACCGCTTGGGAGGCCGTGGTGGCCCGGGTGATCGTCGCCATGATGTTTAGGCCCTCCCCTCGGCCGAGAGCATCCGCTTGGTCAGGAGGTAGATCACGACGATGAAGAGCGGGAAGAAGAGGACGGAGACGGCGGCGGCTAGCCCGAGCTGACGCGCCCCGGCGATGCCGATCTCGTAGGCAAGCATCGGGAAGGTCATCGTCGCGTCGACCGGCCCGCCGCGGGTGAGGACGAAGATGAAGTTGATGCTATTGGCCGTCCAGATCGTCGACAGCAGTGCGGTGACGATGATCGCCGGCCGCAACCCCGGCAGGGTGACGTCGCGGAAGCGGCGGAAGACGTTGGCCCCATCCAGCGCCGCCGCCTCGTACTGGTCGTTGGGGATCGCCTGCATCCCGGCGAGGAACATCATCGTGTAGAAGGGGGTGCCTTGCCAGATGGCGACCGCGATCACCGACCAGAGGGCCAGGTCGGGGTTGGCGAGGAATTGCATGAGCGTATCGCGGCCGAGGTACTCGACGCGGACGTGGTTGAGCAGGCCGGAGAGGCTGCCGTCGTAGATCCAGCGCCAGGTGAGGCCGACGATGATCGTCGGCACCGCCCAGGGCAGGAAGAGGAGGGCGCGCATGAACGTCCGGCCGCGGAACGGCTCGTTCAGCAGCAGCGCCATGCACATGCCGAGCGCCAGCTTGACCGCCACCGCGACCGCCGTGTAGACGAGGGAGACCCAGACCGACTTCCAGAAGACCGCGCTGTACTGGTCGCCGATGAGCAGGGCGCGGAAGTTATCGAACCCGATCCAGGTCGCCTCGCCGCCGATCACCTTGTGCTGAAACGAGAGGACGATCCCGGCGACGAAGGGATAGGCAACGAACCCAGCCAGGATCACTGCCAGCGGCAGGACGAAGAGCCAGGCGATTTGCCAATCGCGCCCCAGCACCCGCCGCCCCCACGCGCCGCGCGGCGCGACCTGCCGCGGATCGATGCGTTGTCCGGGTTGCGATTGCGAGACGACGGCCATAGGGATCATCTCCGGCGTCCGCCCTCAACCCCCAACCAGGCTCAAGGCTCAAGGCTCAAGGCTCAAGGCGGCAGGCTAGCTCCCGATCTCGCTCGCGGGTGGGACGATACCGAAGATGGTTGGCGGCGTCAATGAGGCATCCTTGCACGGTAAGCCCCAGGGTATCCATCACCGCGCTGTTGCGCGGTCGACGACCCTGGGGCAATGTAGTTAACCCCGTGTGCAGGTAATTTCAGGTCAGGAGGTGGGCGTGTTGCAAGGGGGGATGCCCCAGGGTGGCACTGATCAGGGTCACCAGGGTATGGCTGAGCACCTTGCGCAGCACGCGGCTGC
>JBOGUF010000047.1:0-5204 GCA_050696075.1 Thermomicrobiales bacterium | reverse complement strand
GCCGCGTCGTCATCGGCTAGCGCTGCGCTTCGCGCGGGGATGCTTCGCTGCCTCAGCATGACGGGGTGCCAACGCGGCCTAACGCCTCCCGCCTACCGCCTACCGCCTCCGCGATCGCGGGTCCATCAGGTCCCGCAGCCCGTCGCCGAGTAGGTTAAATCCCATCACGCTGATCATGATCGCCAATCCGGGGAAGGTCGACAGATGCGGGGCGTCGCGCAGGAAGCGCGTGCCGAACGCGACGGTCCATCCCCAACTTGGTCGTGGCGGCTGGACGCCGAGTCCCAGAAAGCTCAGCGCCGATTCCGCGACGATCGCCGTGCCCAGCCCGAGCGTCGCCAGCACGATCACCGGCGAGAGTACGCTCGGCAGGATGTGGCGAAGGAGAATCCGCGCGTCCGACGCGCCAACCAGGCGCGCCGACTGCACGAATTCCCGGTGCTTGAGCGCCATCACGTCGACCCGCACCACCCTCGTGTAGGCTGTCCAGTTGACCAGTCCCAGGGCGAGGATGACATTGCGGGGACTCGACCCGAGCGCGGCGATGAGGGCAATTGCCAGGAGCAGAACGGGAAACGCGAGAAAGATGTCGACCAGCCGCTGCACGATGAGGTCGAACAGACCGCCGTAGTACCCCGAGACGAGCCCGACGGCGACGCCGATCACCAGCGAGACGCCCACCGCGACCAGCGCCACCGTGAGCGAAATGCGTGCCCCGTAGAGGACGCGGCTGAAGAGATCGCGGCCGAACTGGTCAGTGCCCATCACGTGGTCGCGGCTCGGTTCGGCTAGGCGCAGCGTCATCTCCATCGCTTCCGGATCGTCCGGCGCCACGACCGGCGCCAAGAGTGCGCTGAGGATGACGAGCAGCACGATTGCGCCGCCGATCATCGTCGACGTGCTCCGCCGGACCCGCCGCCACCGGCGTCGCCCCGGCCTAGTCGCGGCCATAGCTGATCTGGGGATCGAGCCAGGCGTAGAGCAGGTCGACCACAAGGTTTACCAGCGAGAACAAGAGGGCAAGGATGAGGACCGCACCCTGTACCAGCGGAAAATCGCGCTGACCGATCGCGGTCACGACCAGCCGTCCAACACCCGGCCAGGCGAAGACCGTCTCCGTGATCACCGCCCCGCCGAGGAGGGCGCCGAACTGAAGCCCGATGATCGTGATCACCGGCAACAGCGCGTTGCGCAGCGCGTGGCGGACGACGACCTCCTGCTCGCGCAGCCCTTTCGCCCGCGCTGTCCGAATGTAGTCCTGCGCCAATACCTCGATCACGGACGAGCGAACCATGCGTGTGATCAACGCGGCGGCGGTGAACCCGAGAGCGACTGCCGGCATGGCGAGATGACGCAAACTCTCCCAGAGCGCGCCGGTCCCGTTCCCGGATACCGCATCGCCCAGGGCATCCAGCAGCGGCTCTCCCCGGCCGAAGGTGGGCAGCCAACCCAGGCGGACCGAGAAGACGAGGATGAACAGGATGCCGAGCCAGAAGATCGGCATCGAGACGCCGAGCTGGGCCAAGACCATCGTCCCGTAGTCAAAGACCGAGTTCTGGCGGACGGCCGAGAGGACGCCAAGCGGCACGCCGATCAGCGCCGCCACCGCCAGGGCCGCGACCGCCAGTTCGATCGTCGCTGGCAACGCGTCGAAAACGATCGCACCGACTGGACGCGACTGGAAAATTGAATCGCCGAGATCCCCTTGCGCTACCCGCGCCACGTAGCGCCCGAGTTGCACCGGCAGTGGCCGGTCCAACCCGAGCGCCCGGTTGAGCCGATCGATCTCTTCCCGCGAGGCATCCTGTCCCAGCAGTACGAGCGCCGGATCGCCGGGAATCAGGTGCATAATCAAGAACACGAGGATGGTGATCCCGAGCAAGACCGGCACGAGCAAGACGAGGCGGTGACCGATGTAGCGCGGCATGGCGTTAGGCGTTAGACGATAGGACGGACGACATCGTTACCTCCGGCCTGGAAGCGTTGGCTCTTCCGACTCTCCACGGCTCGCCTCCCCTAACGCCTAACGCCTGTCTGCAAACCGTCATGCTGAGGCATCGAAGCATCCCCGCGCGAAGCGCATCAGCGTCACCGTAAGAGCGGCTTCGCCGGGGGATGCTTCGGCTTCGCCTCAGCATGACGGAGCGTTGCAAACACCGCCTTCCGCCTTCCGCCTTCCGCCTTCCGCCTAGATCGACGTCGTCAACAGCGACCGGAAGCTGCCGGAAGGATGTGGCTCGAAGCCGGCGATCTCCTTGTCCATGGCGACGATGTAGCCCTGGTAGAGGACGACAACGTAGGCGACCTCGTCGACGACGAGCTGGGCGGCCTCAGCGTAGAGGTCTTTGCGCACCGCCGGGTCAGCCGTCTCCCGGCCTTGTTGGAGTAACTCGTCGACCCGCGGGTTGCAATACTTGCCGTCGTTGCTGGCCCCGTCACAGACAAACTGGTTGAACATGGCCCGGTCGGGGTCGACGAGGCTCAGCCAACCGAGCAGGGCGATCTGGAAGTCCTGGTTGAGGACTGAGTCGCGAAAGGTCGGCCACTCGGCCGTCTCGACGGTGGTCTCGATCCCGTGCTCGCTGAACACGGCTTGCAGGTATTCGATCGTCTGGATGCGATTCGGGTCTTCGCTGTGTGTCTTCAGGACCAGACTCAGTTGCTGGCCGTCCTTGTCGAGCACGCCGTCGCCGTCCGAGTCAGTCCAACCCGCCTCGGCGAAGATCGTCGCGGCGGCGTCGGGATCGAACGGCTGTTCGGTTACCTCCGTATACCACCAGGTGTTCGGCACCAGCGGTGACTTGCCGGGCGTGTCCATCCCCTGGTAGATCGCCTCGGCGATGGTGGCTTTGTCGACCAGATGCGCGATCGCCCGCCGGACGTTGACGTCGCCGAAGACTGGGTCGGTCGTATTGAAGATCAGATGAGTGAACCCGAGCGCCGTCTGGGAGTGGACGGTGAGATCGTCGATCGTCTGCAGCCGCTCGACGTCCTGCGGCGAGAGTGGGGAGTGGATCAGGTCGAGATCGCCGGTTTCGAGGGCGGTCGCACGGACCGTGTTGTCGGGCACGATCAAGTAGGTGACCGCCGCGAGGGCCGGCGCCCCGCCCCAATAGTCGGGGTTGGCGGTGAACTCGATCTGGTTGTTCTTCTCCCAACTCACGAACGCAAACGACCCGGTGCCGACCGGATTGTTGGCGAAGTCGCTGTTCGGATCTTCGGCGATGTGCTTCGGCACGATGCCCATGTCCATGTAGCTGAGGAAGGGCGCGTACGGCTGGTTCAGCGTGAACTCGACCGTCCCGGCATCACCCGCGGTCACGCTCTGAATCGGCGTGTAGAGGGCGCGGTATGGGGCGGCCAGCGTCTCGTCGAGAATCGTCTCGAAGGTATAGACGACGTCCTCGGCAGTCAGCGCCTCGCCGTCATGAAACGACACGCCCTGCCGCAGCGTGAAGATCCAGGTGGTGGGATCGGGGTTTTGCCAGCTCTCGGCGAGCGCGGGTTGCGGGTTCAACTCGGCGTCGAGATAGACCAGCCCGTCGAAAACGAGGTCGATCACGCGGCGAGCCGACGTATCACGCGCCAGGCGCGGATCGGCCGTCCCCGCGTCGACGTCGAGGCCGATGCGAATCGTGCCCGTTTCCTGGGCCGTGGTGGGTACGGGCGCCAGAAGCGCGACCGATGAGAGAACGAACAACGCGACGATGAGCACCAGAGCAAGCGGTCTCATAACGCCCTCCTTCGATGCTTCATAGCTTCGTGTGCGGATGCGACGATGTCGCCGTGGCCCGGCCGGCAGTCTATCGCCGCCCGCCGGGGTGGTCAACGTGTCCTTGACACGTCCCGATCTCGCTCATTACGCTGCCGCCGACAACCGAAGAGCGTCGCCACGGGAGCTCGGGGAGCCGGGCTGAGAGGGCGGCCCAACGGAGAGGTTAGGGATTAGGGAATAGGGCCTGTCTGCACCCCGTCATGCTGAGGCATCGAAGCATCCCCGCGCGAAGCGCGGCGGCGGCACGACGGACCGGCTTCGCCGCGGCATAACGGAGCTTGTCAAACCCCCTAACGCCTAACGCCTAACGCCTCCGTTCCGCCGCCGACCGTCGAACCTGATCGGGGTAATGCCCGCGCAGGGATGATCGCACGCCCCTCCCCAGCGCACTGTCCGATCCTTGGCGGTGCGTTTTTGTGTTGTGCGTTGTGCAATACAGCAGGAGGATGGGACGTGATGAACGGGATGACGCGGCGCATGGCGATTGGACGGTTCGCGGCCCTTGCGCTGGGGACGGCCGCGGGGGGACTCTCCGGGATGCGCCCGGTGCGGGCGCAGGACGATGAGCCGGTCGAGGTCAGCGTCGCCCTCGATTGGTATCCCAACGCCAACCACGCCGGGCTCTACCTGGCGCGGGAACGCAACGACTTTGCCGAGGAGGGACTGGAGGTCGAGCCGTACACACCCGCCGACCCGACGACCGTGCTCCAAACCGTCGGCGCGGGCCAAGACGCCTTCGGCATCTCGTATCAGACCGACGTGTTGCTCGCCCGCGCCCAGGGCGTGCCGGTCGTCGCCGTCGCCGCCCTCGTCCAACACCCGCTGCTCTGCGTCATGGCCACCGAGGAGCAGGGCATCGCCCGTCCGGCCGATTTGGCGGGCAGGACGGTCGGCTACCCCGGCATCCCCAGCCAGGAGGCGTTCCTGGCGACGATGCTCGCCCAGGACGGCGCGAGCCTTGATGACGTCGAGCTGGTCAACGTCGGCTTCGACCTCGTGCCGGCCACCATCTCCGGCCGCGTCGACGCGGTGATGGGCGCCTACTGGACGCACGAAACGATCCTGGCCGAGCGTGAAGGGTATCCCGTCGATATTCTCCGGGTGGAGGAATGGGGGGTGCCCGATTACTACGAGCTGGTGATGACGGCGAGCGAGGAGACGGTCACGGAGCAGCCGGACCTCGTGACAGCCTTCCTGCGCGCAATTCAACGTGGCTACGGGCACGCCGTGTCCGATCCAGCCGCGGCGCTCGATGCCTTGGCCGCTGCCTATCCGGAGGTGGACCGCGAGGTCGAGGCGGAGGGGATAGACCTGCTCATCCCAGTCTGGACCGACGGCGGCGTCCCCTTCGGCACGCAGACATCCGACCGGTGGGATGCCTACGCCGCCTGGATGAGCGAGAACGATCTCATTCCGGCCGACCTCGACG
>JBOGUF010000046.1:0-5020 GCA_050696075.1 Thermomicrobiales bacterium | reverse complement strand
CCGCCCCCCGGCCGACGGCGGCGAGCGCCGGCGCGGCCGCGCCGAGCGCGAGTAGCTTCCGTCTGCTAAGCGACTGCTCCAGCAGGGAATCGTCCACGCGGTCGTCCCGAGTCATCGCTGCTCCCTTCTGTGCTCGACGGTCCGAGCGACACCGCCCGACCCGAACTCACGGCGAACAGATGAACGTCGCGCATCGTCCGCGACCCACGGCGGTTTCACGCACGATGGCCTGTCTCAGAGCGTGTGGCGGATTCTACGAGAGGGGAGTCTTGCGCGCAATAGCCGGTGTGAGAAGCAACGAGGACCAGGGGGTGACGCTTATTCCTCGCTCCTCGCGATCGTCGCCAGCGCCTGACCGTACTCGACGAACTCGCCGTCGTCAACCAGGAACGCTGTGACGACGCCCGCATCGGGCGCGGCTACCTCGTGGTAAGTCTTCATCACCTCGATCAGGCCGAGCGCCTGCCCCGCCTCGACGGCCTGCCCGACTTCCACCAGCGGCGGTTCCTCCGGCGAGCGCCGCCGGTAGAACGCGCCCAGGACCGGCGCGGTCGCGGTGATCTCGACCGGCGTTGGGAGCGGCGCGCTCACGACCTCGGCCATGGCGCCCTGTACGACCAGCTCGCCACCCGCGCCACGTTGGACGTCGAGCGTCAGCCCCTCGACCTCGATCCGAAACGCTGAGACATCCGCCGCTCGCAGCGCCTCGATCACCCGCACCACGCCATCCGGATCCCAGCCAATCACCGCGCCGCCCCCGCCGCCCTCGTCAATTAGCCCTGCCCAGTATGCCAGCGTTGCCGCCCGCGCCTCCTCGGCCGTCACCTCGACGAAGCGGATCGTGTCGCCCGGCCGCGCCTGCCCCAGCCGGTCGAGGTCGGCGCCGATCACGGTCGCGATCTTCGGGTAGCCGCCGATTGTCTGCCGCGCCGCCAGCAACACAATCGGCTGCCCATCCCCTGGCACCTGTACCGCGCCGTGGGTAATCCCCTCCGAGAGGAGGTCCGCGCCCCGGCTGTGCCCAATCGCCGGTCCGGCCAGCCGGATGCCCGTGCGGTCCGCCTTGCCGGAGACGACATACCGATTGCCGAGAAAGGCGGCGACCCCATCCGGCGTGAACCGGTCGGTTTGCGGACCCAGGACAACCCGCGCGGTCAGCGCTCGGTCCTGATCGGGTAGCGCGACCGCCAATCGCCGCCTCAGCAGCCGCGCTAGCGGCGCGGACGGTTCCCCCAGCGGCACCACGTCGCCCGCGACGAGCGCCCGCCCCTCGACGCCGCCGAACCCGCCCGCCAGGTCGGTGCTCCGGCTGCCCAGCACCGGCTCGACCGCGATGCCGCCCGCCACGCAGAGGTACGCCCGCGCGCCCCGCCCGCCGGGCTTGAAGGAGAGCGTATCCCCCGCCCGCACCGCGACCGGTCGCCACCGAGGCATCGTCGCGCCGTTGAGCCGCGCCCCAAGATCGCCACCAGTAATCGCGACCACCGCTTCACCGGCGAACTCCAGCACCGGCCCGACTAAGGTGATCTCCAGCCCTGCCGCGTCCGGGTCGTTCCCCACCAGCCGGTTCCCCAGAATCAGCGCCGCCCGATCCAGCACCCCACCCGGCGCCACCCCGAACCGCATCAACCCCGGCCGCCCCAGATCCTGGACCGTCGTCAGCAACCCCGCCTCGCGCACGCGGATCGTAGTTCTGGGTCGTCTGTGGACGGAGGCACTCCCCCTCTCCCTCTGAACGGAGGGAGAGGGGGCCGGGGGGTGAGGGCTGCTCCAAGCTTCGAACCGCACCCGATCCCCCGCGCGCAGCAGAAATGGCTCAGCTCGTGCCGGGTCGAAGAGGACAAGCGGCGTACGGCCGATCAGCCGCCAACCGCCCGGCGTCGCTTGCGGGTAGACGGCCGTCTGCTGCCCGCCGATGCCGACACTGCCCGCTGGCACCCTCATCCGCGGATTCGCCAGCCGCGGCGTTGTCAGCCCCGACGGCAGCCCGAGCAGGTACGGAAACCCCGGTGAGAATCCAATGCAAGCGACCAAATAGTCCGCCTCGGTGTGCCGCGCCACGACCTCCTCGGCAGACAGACCCGTATGCGCGGCGACATCCATCAAGTCCGGTCCATGCTCGCCGCCATAGACGACCGGGAACGTCACCAGGCGCGCGTCCGCCGCCGGGTCGGCGGCCATCGTTTCTGCCGCGCGGCGGATCGTTGCCGCCATTTCGGCCGCGTCGATCTGTCGCGGGTCAAAGCTCACCAGCACCGTGGTGTACGCCGGCACGACGTCCAGCAGCCCGGCCGGCGCTGCCTCCTCCATCGCCCGCGCCAGCGCGGCCGCCTCCGCCACTACGTCCGGCTCGATCCGCTCCTCTTCACTCACGCGGACCAACAGTGCCGACTCGGCGAGCGGCAGCACGGCGAGGCGGCGAGGCGGCGAGGCGGCGAGGAATCGAGAAGCCGCCCCCGATCTACCTTCTGGCCGCCCTCCCGCCTTGCCGCCTTCCGCTCTCACGTCACCCCCGGCGCCCGCACCGCGATCCCCGCGTCGGTGAGGCGGCGGCGCACGACTCGTGCGATCTCGTTCGCGCCCGGTGTGTCGGAGTGGATGCAGATCGACTCGGCATCCAGGTCGATCTCTTTGCCGTCGATCGACGTCAGCCGGCCCTCGCGCACCAGGCGCACCATCCGCCGCGCTGCCTCCTCCGGGTCGGTGATCAGCGCGCCCGGTTCCCGCCGGGAGACGAGGGTGCCGTCGGCGTTGTAGGCGCGGTCGGCGAATGCCTCCCGCGCCACTGTCAGACCCGCCGCCTCCCCCGCCAAAAACAGCGCCGAGCCGGGCATAGCGAAGAGGATCAGCTCCGGGTCGAAGGCCGCCACCGCCGCCGCGATCGCCGCCGCGGTCGTGGCATCGGTCGTCGCATGGTTGTAGAGTGCGCCGTGCGCCTTGACGTGGCGCATCCGCACGCCGACCGCGCGGCAAAAGGCGTCGAGTGCCCCGAGTTGGTAGAGGACGTCGGTCCGCACCTCGTCCGGCGACGACGCCATCACCCGCCGCCCGAAACCGACCAGGTCCGGGTAGCTCGGATGCGCCCCCACCGCCACTCCGTGCTCCGCCGCCAACCGCACCGTTCGCTCCATCACCCGGGGATCGCCCCCATGCAACCCGCAGGCGACGTTCGCACTGGAGATCAGCGGAAAGAGCTCCGCGTCGTACCCCACCCGGTACGCCCCGAAACTCTCGCCCAGATCGCTATTCAGATCGATGCTCGGTTGCTGCATCAGAAGGTCCTAGACAGCTCTCGCGGATGTTCGTGGCCGATCCTCACAGGGCCGTTGTGTTGGGATTTCTCCGACTAATCGAAATGGCCCGAAGCGTTTCAATTAAAGGAACGGGGGAATACCTGCAATGTGATGGTCTCTCCAGGAGTCGTATTACAGCAGACGATAACATGGACGGTTCTATTCTACGCCGATACCAAATTCTACTGTTCGCTGCCTTCCTGATCAGATGTAATGTCCCTGGGCGGCGGTTCAAGCCGCGTTGTCAGCAGTACCTCCCAGTTCGTCCCCGCCTCCTGTGCCATCATCGCGATTGCGTCCTCGTCCAGCGCCTGCCGCAAGGCCCAGCGGAAGCCGCGCAACTCGGAGGCGGCGACGACGTAGCGGTAGGCCGCCTCCCGTGCCGCGTCGAGCGCGTGCAGGTCGTAGTCGCCATCGATGTCGGCGAGCGCGTCGGCCAGCTCTTGCCGCCGCTCCTCGTGCATCCCCGCCGCGACTCCGAGCGCCCGCGTCAAACGCGCCGTCGTTTCGTCGTCCATCCTGCCCTCCTCGCTTTCGCTCCGTGTCGCGTTTCCTGATCATACCGCCGATGCGGGTATCTCCGGCGATAGATGTTATCCGCAGATCATCAGCATAGTCGCGCACGAATCGCCTTGCTGGAAAAGCCAATTTACCCCTATCTCCCTGTGACAATATGGCAATTCTTGCATTCCTAGCATTTTCGAGTAAAGTAATGCTGTCACGGGATCGCACGACGCGCAATCCGATCCGGTGACCCCGTGCGCGTCCCCCGCTTGTCGTGTCGACCCACTTCAGGAGCTACCGCGAATTGGACGCCCGCGCCTTTGATGCAATCACGCGTGCTTTCGGCATCGCCGGCACCCGCCGCCGACTCATCGGTGGCTTGGCCGGCCTCGTCGCCGGTGGCGCGGTTGTGCGGTCGGCCGCCGCCGACACCGAGGGCCCGGTCGGCGGCTCCGACGGCACCGAAGGCCCCGGCGGTGAGCCGGGGAACGGTACGGGCACGGACTTTTGCATTCCGCGGCCGGGCCTGGTGGCGGCAGCCGTGGCCGTCGAGCCGCCCTTCACGGCGCTCATCAGCGCCGGCACCTGCGGCCAGCTCGACACCGCGATTACCTACGACCTCTTCGACGTGCAGCCCGGCGGGCAGGCCGACGAAGAGGAAGGCGAGGCGGTCGGCGCCACCTCCGGCATTACCGCTATCCAGAGCACGACCACGGTGCGCGTTGGCCTTGGCGATCTCCTGACCACCCCCCATGCCGTCGTTATCCGCGCGGGAGCGGACGACGAGACGCCGATCGTCTGCGGCGACATCGGCGGGCTGCGCGTCGGCGACGATCTGGCGGTCGGCCTGCGCGACGTCAGCGGCAGCGGCTATGGCGGTATCGCCTGGCTGCGTGGCCAGAACGGCTCGACGCTGGCCTATCTCTTCCTCGCCCCCGGCCTCGGCGGCGCCTCCGGCGTTCCCGTCGGCGCCGCGGTCGTGACGACGGACGAGGTCAATCTGCGCTCCGGCCCCTCGACCGAGGCGAGTGTCGTGACGCTCCTTCCGGCCGGCGCCGAGCTCGCGGTGACCGGCGAAGCGCAAGGCGATTGGCTCCCGGTCGAGGTCGTCGCCACCGGCGAGACCGGGTTTGTTGCTGCCCAATTCCTCGCGGCCGCCGGGTAGGCAGGGCCCCGGACGGTTCGCGATTGGGAGAGGAGCGCCGGCCCATTCGGGCCGGCGC
>JBOGUF010000045.1:0-80908 GCA_050696075.1 Thermomicrobiales bacterium | reverse complement strand
TCTTCCGCCTTCCGCCTCGTCGATCCGGTGCGCCTCTGTGATCAGCCGGGAGAGATTCGTATACCCGGTGGCGGTTGCGGCGAGGAGGGTGAGGTGGGAGTCGTCGGTGAGGGTGAGTTCGGCGCCGATGATGGGGGCAATGCCGGCGTTGCGGGCGTGCTGGGCGAACTCCATGGCGCCGTAGAGGCCGTCGTGGTCGGTGACGGCCAAGGCCTCATATCCTAGCTGCTGGGCACGATCGACGAGTTCCCACGGCTGCGACGCGCCGTCGAGGAAAGAGAAGGCGGTATGCAGATGGAGCTCAACGTAGGATCGGTCCATGTCTGGGGCATGTTGTAGCGTGCGTACGCGCTAATACCGCTGGGTTTGCCAGACGTCGGCGACGAGGTCGTGGAAGATGGTTGCCAAGGCGCCGGTTTCGAGGACGACCTGGAAATAGCGGCGGGCGATCCGCTCGCGCCACCACTCGTCATCGATGCACCAGACATCCTGGATATGCACGACCCGCGGGTGGCGCTCGCCGTCGATCAGGGCGATGGGCTGGCGCCGTTGGGTGAGGACGGTGACCCGGTGCGGCTGGTTCAGGGGTCGTAGCTGATCAGGGCGTGACGGCGTTCGGGTATCCGTGACCATGGCTCCACCTCCGTAATGCGGTAGATCGGGGACGCCCCGTACCGCTGCTTCAACTGGCGGGTCGCCTCGACGATTGGGCGAAGTTGGCGGGAACGAAAGCCGGGGAGACGATCCTGATGCACCGTCTCCGCGACGAGTCCTGCCAACTCCAAGGTGAGCGCCTCGGCCGCGCCGAGCAACTCAACTGCCTGCAGACGGTGCCCCAATACCTCGACGAGTCGCTGCCGTCCGAGCGGTTCCCGGAAGATCATCACCTTTTCCCAGGAGCGGTTCTCTTCGATCAGGACCCGGAGCCGCGCCTGCCGGACGTGGCGGTCGCGCAGTTCCGGCCGGGTGAACGCGCGCCCGATAAGTTGCCGGAGACCGATCAGCAGCGTCTCCCGGCTCGTCGCCGGGGCGGGGAGGGTTAGACCCTCGACGACCGTCTCCTCCCGTTCCGGTGGCGCGACCCAGGTATCGTCGTGGCCGGTGGCGAGGTTCCAGGCGAGTCGACCGACGGGGCCGAAGCGCGCCTGGAGGGCCGGGGCCGGCAGGGCGGCCAAATCGCCCAGGGTGCGCAACCCGAGGCGCTCGAAGCGCCGGGGGAGATCGGGTGGGGTCGGCAGCCAGGCGACCGGCACATGCGCGAGGAAGGCCGGGACGTCGGCCGCGGCGACCTGCCGCGACGAACCGGGAGGGGCTTTCCGCGCGGCGACCCAGGCGGTGAACTTGCCGGGGGCGATCCCGACGCGCGGGCGAAGCACGGGCGGGACGAGCCGCAAGAGGGTGTGTGCGGCATCTTCGATCGTGCCATAGTGGCACTCCAATCCGAGGAGATCGACGTACCAGCGCCCGCCGACTGCCGGTTCAACGAGCGGGCTAAAGCTCTCCAGTGCCCGGACGATCTCGGTGGCGACGGCCGAGTCGCGCACCGGGTTAGGTGGGATGAAGACGGCGTCTGGGCAGAGCGCCGTCACCTCGCGGAGTGGCATGCTGAGGCGGACGCCCCGCGTGGCCGCCTCCGGCGTACAATCCTCGACGAGCGGGCGCGCGGTGGGAGCCGATGTCAACACCAGCGGCACGCCATCCAATTCGGGGCGCCCCAGGAGCGCGACCCGGAGTGAGAAGTGCGGCACGTGGACACAGGCGATTGGCACCGGTGATTTCCTCCTGTTCCCGATCTAGCCCGGCTCCTGGCTCCTGGCTGGTCGGGTCGTGCGGCGCGTCCGTTTGCGGCAGGGCGAGGGGGGACGAGCCGGTTGTCTATCGCCCTCTAACTTAGAACATATGTTCTAATTGCGCAAGATGTTCCCGCGTGTCACGCCGCCCATGGGGAGTGAACCGGTCGCACGGCGCCCACGTAAAACCTATCCGCGTGCCCTGTGACACTACGTCCGGTGGACCATCACCACGACCCAGGATCAGGAACGACCATGCGACAACCGCGCACATACGGACCAGCCGCGACGCTAGCGCTCGCCGCGTTCCTGCTCCTCACCGGGTCGCCCGTTCGGGCCGTGCATGAGGGCGCCAACACGCTCGCATTCGCGCCGGTCGACGGGTCGAGCACGCCGTCGGCGTCAGGGGAGGGCGTCATCGACTACCACGGTGGCCTCGACGCGGAATCCCGCTGGACCGGCACGTTCCAGTTCACCGGCCTTCAGCCCGGAGCCGAACACACCGTCGTCGTCCAGGGGCGTTTCGGAGAAGATGGGACGCCGGAAGCAGAGGAGTTCGCGCCGATCTGCTCCTTCACGACCGATCACGCGGGCGACGGAGGCTGCTGGTACTACTTCCTCGAATTGCGCCGGCTTGGTGCGGCCCAGCTTCGCCTCGGCGACGCACATGGCGCCGCCCTTCTGCAAGCAACGCGCGAACCGGGTGGACCAGGCGCCATGACGGGTGTTCCGAACCGCTTTTCGCCGACGCCGCCGACGGTCACCGCCTCGCCTCCTCCGGCCGCCACCCCATCTCCCCAGGCAACACCCGCCATACCCTAAGTCGGTCGCGGGCAAAGACTCCACGACCATCGCGATGCATCCGATATCGCGCCGCGGGGTTAGAAGGCAATAGGAAACGTGCGTTTCCGCAAATCACGATCGTAGTGGAGGAACACCATGCGCAAAATCGTGCTACGCTTGAGCGCGGCCCTCACCATCGCGGTATTCGGCGCGGGTTTATGGTTGGCGTCGGCCCCGACCACCCTGGCGGCGCACGAGGCGATCTGCGCCAATGCCATCGCGTCCGGCGAATACAATCTGATCATCGGCTCTGGCACGATCTACGGCACCTCGGGCGATGATGTGATCATTGGCTCAGCAGGCGACGATACGATCTATGCCGGCGCCGGCGACGATGTAGTCTGCGGTCGCGGCGGCAATGACGTCATCTACGGCGGCTCCGGCGATGATGCACTACTCGGCGACGCCGGCGACGTTTCTACCGATGGCACCATGGTCCTTCTCGATCCCGCCATCTACGGTCCAGCCGGGACTCCTGGTAACGATACGATCTTCGGCGGCTCCGGCAACGACCGCCTGTGGGCCGACGGTGGCAGCATCAACGAGCTCGACGGCGGCTCCGGCAACGACACGCTCACCGGTGGGCCGGGCAACGACACCATGAACGGCGGGTCCGGCAACGATAGCTTCAATGGTATGGGCGGCTTCGACACGTGCATCGGTGGCTCTGGGACCGACACCGCGGTCAACTGTGAGTCGACGTCAAGCATCCCATAGCTTGGGTGCACCTCGAGGATAGCGACGGCGCGGATCTGGCAACTGGGTGTCAAACCGGGCGCGCCGCGCCGCTCGCTCCCCCGCGAATGTGCTCGCGATGATCTTGCACGCGCGGCGGTTCGTACTGCCTGGCGTGGGCGTCGACCGCCGCGGAAACGGCCGAGCAGCCAGGTCGCTTCGCCAACGCGGGTCATCTGGGAGCGTCGGTGAACCGGCAGGAGACAGAACGCGATCTGATCGGACGGCTTGCGGCCGGAGATTCGTCCGCGCTCGAGCCCGTCTACGACCAATTTGCCCAACCGGTCTTCGCCTTGTTGGTTCGCATCGTCGCCGATCGCCCGGTGGCGGAAGAGCTCCTCCAGGAAACGTTCGTGCGAGCGTGGCAACACGCCGGCCGCTACGATCCCGCCCGCGGTTCACTTCTGTCCTGGCTGATGGGGATCGCGCATCACCAAGCCCTCAACGAGCTTCGGCGAGTCCGACGGCGGCGCCAGCACGATGCCATGGTGAGCAACAGCAACGAGCCGCCCGACCTCGACCTCTTACCCGGTGCCGGTCCGGGACCAGAAGAGGCGGCATGGCTCACAATGCGCCGATCGCACTTGACCGACGCGCTCAAACGATTGACCCGCGACGAGCGGACCGTGCTTGAACTCTACGCGTCCGGCTACAGCCAATCGGACATCGCGCGGGAGCTGCGCGAACCGCTGGGCACGGTGAAAAGCCGGATGCGGCGAGGCATTCACAAGCTGCGAGCAATCGCCGAAGAGACGCATCTGGAATACGACTGATATGCGCTAATGAGCATGATGATCGAATCAGGATCGAGCAGATGAACGATCGGCAGGCGTTCGACCACACGGAAAGCGCTGAGATGCTCCCCGATTACGCGGTGGGCGCGCTTGACGACGGCGATCTCCGGCGGGTCGAGGCGCACATCAAGCACTGCGGCATCTGCCAACGAGATCTTGCGATCATACTGGAGACAGTGGGCGTGCTCGTCGAAGTCGCGCCGCCACGTCCTGGCGTCAAAGCCGCGGTCCTGGCTCACGCACGCCAATCGGCAGACTCGGCGTCAAGCGTTCTGATGGAGTCAGACCAGCGTCGTCGTGTGACGCCTTGGCCGAAGGGTGTAGCTTGGATCGGTTTGGCGGCGGCGGTTGTCGCGCTAGTGGTTGGCCTGACGGTGTGGAATCGCGCGTTAGACCAACGGCTTGACGAGCGGACGACCATCGCGGCGCTGATCGCCGATCCCTCGGCTGCCCACCCGCTGACGGACAGTGAGCTTGGCCTCAACGCCGGCGGCGTTCTCTACACCGATCCGACGTCGAACGACGCTTTTCTCTTCGCCCACGGACTGCCCATGCTCCCAGCCGATCAGCGTTACCAAATCTGGTTGTTCACCGAATCGGGAGAACGGATCAGCGCCGGTTCGATCGCAGGAGGTCCTGACGATATTGTTCAGGGCTTGATCCGAGCGCCGGAGCCTTTCGCCGCGTACTGGGCCATCGGCCTTTCGGCCGAGCCGGACGCGGGAAGCGCCGAACCGACGGCGCCGCTGGCGCTAGGTGGCTGGCTGCGTTAACTTGCGCGCCCCGTTCGCAACCGGCGCCGAGCAGTGGTGTATACTAACCGTACATGCTGAACGTACACCCGCATCAGCGTCCAGCGTGCGTCAACAGCAAGGCTGGCGTTGCCGGCCGCTCGGTAGAGATCGCAAGAATGGCCACGCAAACCCGGTCTCGCGCTGGCGCCACCGCCAAGAAAGATGGTCGCCGTTCATCAAGGCAACGGGCCGGCGACACCGTGCCACTCTTCACCAAAGTACGCAAGCTCGGCCACGGCCTGACTGGTTTCATGCCCGAATTCGCGGTGTCTGACCGGCTTCGGCGGGAGATCACCGGCGTCGTCGCGCTCTTACTCGGTTTGCTGAGCGCCTGGGCGCTTGGTAGCGCGGAGCGGGATGGCCGGGTCGTCGCCTGGGGGGCGCGGACGCTCGAGGATACCCTCGAGCGTGGCAGTTTTCTCGTGCCGCTCATGCTGCTCCTTTGTGCGGTTCGCGCGTTTCGCCGGCACGAAGAGCCCATTCTCCTCCCACGGCACTACTTGGGCGCGTTCGGATTCGTCGTCGCCGTTGTCGGATTGTTGGAACTCGCGGCTGCAGGTGAGGCAGCGGGTGGCGGTAGACTCGGCGTCGCCGTGGCTACCCTGCTGACCGGCGGACTGGGCGAGTTCGGCGCTGGTCCGGTCCTCTTCGTGGTGGGCTGTTTCGGCGTGTTTCTGCTCGCCGGAACGGACGTGCTGACGCTCTGGAATGAACTGACAGCCCTCTGGCTCAGACGTGCGTCGCACGAACCGGAGGCGGAGGTAGCGCCGGATTCGTCGGCCCACAGGGCGAGACGAACCGGGCTGGCCGAGATCGAGCCGCCGGGGCCACCGGTGATCAACCTGCCGGCAAAGGGGGTCAACGCGCCTCCGGCGTCCAATGCAGTGAAGATTGCCCCCGTGACGTCGGGAGAGCCGCTGCCATTGCCCGAGATCGATAAGCTCGCACTGTACGAAGGCGTCACCCTGGACACGGGCGATCTGGAGGCCAGAGCGCGTCGCATCGAGGACACGCTGATGAGTTTCAAGGTCGACGCACGGGTGCGCGAAATCAATCCTGGGCCAGCGGTGACCCAGTTTACGCTCGAGCCGGGGCCAGGCATCAAGGTCCGACGGATCACGGAGCTTCAACATGATCTGGCGTTGGCTCTAGCCGCGCCGAGTATTCGAATCGAGGCGCCGATTCCGGGTATGGCCCGCGTGGGGATCGAGATCCCGAACGAGGAGATCTCGAAAGTCGGTTTGCGCGAGACACTGGAGTCGCTCTCGTTCCAACGCGGTAAAGCGAAGCTACCCGTACCGCTGGGGCGGGACGTTAATGGCCGGTACGTCGTCGGCGATCTGACTCGGATGCCGCACCTGCTGATCGCGGGCGCGACCGGTTCGGGCAAGAGCATCTGCCTCAACAGCATCATCTCGACTTTCTTCCTCACGCGCGGTCCCGACGAACTCAAACTGCTGATGATCGATCCCAAGATGGTCGAACTGACCGGGTACAACGGCGTGCCACACTTGCAGTGTCCGGTGGTGACCGAACGGGACAAAGTCGTCGGTGCGCTGCGACTCGTTGTCCAGGAGATGGAACGACGCTATACCCTATTTCAGAAGATCGGCGTGCGCAATCTCGATGGCTACAGGATGAAAGTGGCCGACGAGCCGCGTGCCGAGAAATTGCCCTATCTGGTCGTCCTCATCGACGAGTTGGCTGATTTGATGATGACCGCGCCCGACGAGGTGGAGACCCTTTTGGTGCGGCTCGCGCAGATGGCGCGAGCGACGGGTATTCACCTGATTATTGCCACGCAACGACCGACGGTTGACGTCTTGACTGGCCTGATCAAAGCGAACGTGCCAGCACGCATCGCCTTCGCGGTGACGTCGCTCACCGACAGCCGGGTGATTCTGGACTTGCCGGGAGCGGAGCGACTGCTTGGACAGGGTGACATGCTTTTCTTGCCGCCAGACGCGGCGAAGCCGGTGCGCATCCAGGGTGCCTTTATCGAGGACAAGGACGTTCACTATATCGTGCACCACTGGCATACGGTGGCGCCGGTGCCGCAATACGCCAAGGAGTGGTTGGAACTGCCGAGTGGCAACATGTCGGAGGAAGTCGGCGCGGACGACCCACTCTTCGAGCAGGCGATGGAGATCGTGCGGCGAGAAGGAACCGCCTCCGCGTCGATGCTGCAGCGGCGACTGCGGATCGGCTATAACCGGGCGGCACGATTGATAGAGCGGATGGAATACGACGGAGTCATTGGACCGTCGGATGGGATTAAGGCGCGAACTGTGCTGGCCGATGAGGGATGAACCGGTTCCGCCGAACAGGCATGAAAAAAGAGACCGCCCCGGGGACGGTCGGCACGGTCCCCAGGATCGGCCGTCTCACCCAATTGCGTTCACATGGTGGCGACAGAACGAGACGCTCGCACCCGCTCAAAGCATCGAGAACAATAGACCGGGTTGCCGTTGCGCGGAACAAACGGAACGGTTGTCGTTTGGCCACACTCGGCGCACGTTACCTCGGACTGGACCCGTTCTTGCAGACCCAACCGGGCTTTGCGATTTGAGCGGCAAGACGGACAGCGGGCGGGGATGTTCGTCAGCCCTTTTTCTTGGTAGAAGGACTGCTCGCCGGCTGTCCACGTGAATGGTTGACTGCACTCGCGGCAAGTCAGCGTCTGGTCCTCGAACTCCACGGGTAACCTCCCTCGCACGATGAGCCCGGATGCACCCATCGAGCAAGGCGCGGCCAAACTGCGCCGGGGTGCCCGCCAGGCGAAATCGGCGTGTGCACGTTTCGCGACGCCCACACACTATCAGAGCTTTGCCCCCAACGCAATGGCAAGCGATCAGTGGACATGAAGTCGGGCCGATCTGCGTAGCAATCAATGCACATTCTGCCGACAAAGCTCGGTGAATTCGCGAGGAACATGGTAAAATGGAACATTCGTCCGCATGCCGTGGCGACGATCAGCGGGGGGCGCCGACGAACGACGTGCCGACTCGTAGGGCCGGGCCTTGATGCAGAGTTCTCACGTGACCGCGCGACCCGTCGCGCGACTGATCGACGAATTTGCAAAGCTCCCAGGGATTGGTCCCAAGACCGCCTCTCGCCTGGCCTACTTTCTCTTGCGTGCCACCGCGGAGGACGCCAACGGACTGGCTGAGGCCATTCTCGAGGTGAAGGAACGGGTCCGCCTCTGTTCGAACTGTTTCAACATCACCGAAGGCGACCCCTGCGCCGTCTGCGCGGATCCGGGGCGCGACGGGGCGATCTGTGTGGTTGAGGAACCGCTCGATGTCGCTGCCCTCGAACGGACTGGACAGTTCAAAGGGCGCTATCACGTCTTGCATGGTGCAATTTCTCCTATCGACGGTATCGGCCCGGAAAGACTGAAGATCCAGGAATTGTTGAAGCGTATTCGGGGAGAACGTCCCGACGAAGTCATTCTGGCCACCAATTTGGACATCCCGGGCGAGGCCACTGCCACGTATCTACACCGGCTTCTCGTGCCATTGGGCGTGAATGTCACCCGCCCAGCCAGCGGACTGCCAGTCGGCGGTGATCTTGAGTACGCGGACGAGGTGACCCTGGGTCGAGCACTCGTTGGTCGGCGAGCGCTCTAAGCATTGCGGATGGCGTGTTTGAACGGTAGAATCGAAGATGATGGAGATCTCGAAGGCGCTTGGCGAGACTCGATTGCAGCCCGCCTCGACCCCGCGGGAGGATGCGACAGCGACCGCTTCCTCGACCATCGTGACTGCCCTTGAGCCTGAATCAGACGGAATGCCTCCTGAGGAAGAGCGCCAGGACTCGTATCGATCCAGGCCGCGGGTACGCGTGCGTGGCGTTCGGCTACTGGATCTGCCGGCCGTGCGCGGTATGCGGACGGTGGTCCGACTGAATCAGCCTGAAGTTCATCTCACTCCGTACAGCCCGTTGCGATCGGCAGCGGCTGCGCTGGCGACGAGCGGACGCGCGAAGCCGCGGTTCTTTGTGGCGCATGCCTCCGACGCAATGGTCGGCTTTGCGCACTTTCAATCGAACGCGCCCGACCAACGATGGCAGTTGATCGCGCTGGGCGCGGCGACCGCCGCCGAAGATGCTGTGCTCGTCTGGGAAGATCTGGTGGCGCAGGCGACCGTTACAGCCGGCTCGCGTGGCGTCAAGCGGCTCTATGCACGGGCGGTACGCGAAACGCCGGTGGTCCAATCGTTGAAGGCGGTTGGCTTCGCGCCGTACGCGACAGAGACGGTCTTCCTGGCGCGAACGCCGAAAGCACTGGCGCAAGGGGCGGGACTCCGATCCCAGGAACAGTCCGATACCTGGGCCATACACCAGCTCTACAACGTCGCGGTGCCGCGCCAAGTGCAGTATGCGGAAGCTTTCACCAGCCATCGATGGGATGTCAAGACCCGGTTCGAGGTGCAACCGGGGACCGAGGCGGCCGGGTGGTTGATCGAGGACGGTCATCACGTCGTCGGTTATGCCCGCGTGCTGACCTTGGGCTGCGCGCATATTCTGGAGTTGCTTTATCACCCTGAACGACGAGACACCCTTGAATTGCTTCTTGACGGCGTGCTTTCGCGATTGGTAGACGGGCGACCTACGCGGCAGATCTATTGCGCGGTTCGCGGCTACCAGATGGAGGCAGACACATTCTTGGAGCGGCGCGGATTCGTTTCGATACTGGAACAGGAACTGCACCTGAAATACACAACGGCAAACGTGCGCATACCCGCGACGGAATCAGTGGTCTTTCACACGGAGGTGAATGAAAAAATGCCAAAGCGCGTACCATCCTTCCTGCAAAGCCGACCGCCAGATGAGGCGGCGACCTAACGGCTCGCCGCGCGTCGGGCGTGGCGACGAGTTCGCCAGCCCCTTCGGTTCCCGCTGTGCTGGCGTCGATCCCTTGCGACGCCTCCGTCCTTGAGGAGTTTCGATTGACGAGCATGCCTCATATGCACGACGACCTCTACGATCGCAAGCTCTACGAACGCGAGATCACCGACAATCTGGAGGACCTGCTGGGTGTATTGCCACGGTCGATGGCCGAGGCGATCGACGCTTTGCAGCGCGAACGGCATCGTGGCGGCCTTATAGAGATTGTGTTGGACCTCGGGCGGCCGCCTGAGGCGCGGTTTCAAGGCGATGAAGAGTTTCTCCTCTCCGATCACGACGTCACACGCGATGAGCTGCGCCATGTCGCGGAGCGCGTCGGACAATTCGGAGACGACAACCGCGCCGGTATCGAACGTACGCTCCATCGGATCTCCGCGATCCGTAATCGTCAGGGCGACATCGTCGGCTTGACCTGCCGGATCGGTCGGGCCGTCTACGGGACCATCGCGATCATCAGCGACTTGATCGAGTCGGGCCAGAGCGTGCTTTTGGTCGGCCGCCCCGGCGTCGGCAAGACGACGATGCTGCGCGAGACGGCGCGCGTGCTCGCGGACGACCTGCACAAACGCGTGGTCGTGGTGGACACCAGCAACGAGATCGCCGGCGATGGGGATATTCCTCACCCGGCAATCGGTCGCGCCCGGCGGATGCAAGTGCCAACGCCGACTGCTCAGCATGCCGTGATGATCGAAGCGGTCGAGAACCATATGCCCGAAGTCATCGTCATCGATGAAATCGGGACGGAACTCGAGGCGGTCGCGGCGCGCACGATCGCCGAGCGGGGCGTGCAACTGATCGGCACGGCCCATGGCAACACGCTGGAAAATCTCATGCTCAATCCGACGTTGTCGGACCTGATTGGCGGCATTCAGTCGGTCACCCTGTCCGACGAGGAAGCGCGCCGGCGCGGCACGCAGAAGTCGATTTTGGAACGGAAGGCTCCGCCGACGTTTGGCGTCATGGTCGAGATCATTAGTCGGGACGAGGTCGCGGTTCATCGCGACGTAGCCGCCACGGTCGATGCCGTGCTGCGCGGGGCGCCGGTACGGGCGGAGATCCGCCGGCGTAACGAGGACGGCGAGGTCGACGTCACCACGACGGAAGAGGCGCGGCGTGATCCTGCCGTCTCGGCGCGAGCCAACCCCCAAGCGATGGCGGAACCAAGGCGGGGCATCGTCGATATCCGTTCCCGTCAGCAGGGGCGTGCGCCGCGCGGTCAGGACTCGCCAGGTGAGCAAGAGGCGGAGGATCTAACGAGTCCGGTCGTGGCTCCAACGTTGCCCCGTGGCCGAGGCACAGAAGAGAAGCCGCTCCGGATCTATCCGTTTGGAGTCAGCCGCAATCGACTGGAATCGGTAATCGGTCAACTTGGCGTGCCGGCCGTCATTGTCCGTGATCTACGGGACGCCGATCTCGTCCTGACGCTCAAGAACTACTTCCGGCGGAAGCCACAGCCGCTGCGCGAGGCGGAAACCCGAGGCACCGCGGTGTACGTCCTGCGATCGAATACCGGCCAACAGATGGCCAACGTCTTGTCGTCGCTCCTGCCGCCGGGAAGTCGCGGCAGTGATTCAGAGGCGAAGCACGAGCAAGTGCCCGAAGGCGAGCCCGCGGATGGGATGACCGCGGCGATTCTGGAGGCCGAAGAAGCGATCAGCGCCGTGATCGATGGGTCGCCAGCGATCGCGTTGGCCCCCCGGGATTCGTACGTGAGACGAGTTCAGCATCAACTCGCCGATCGGTACAACCTTGGGTCACGAAGTCGAGGCAAGGAGCCGCATCGGCGCGTCGAGATCTATCGCCAGGGCGTGCAGTAGGCCGTGCGCGGGACGTTTCTGACGTTCGAGGGACCCGAAGGTGGGGGCAAATCGACCCAGGCGCGATTGCTTGCAGAGGTCCTGCGTAGCGAGGGATACGACGTCGTCGAGACGCGGGAACCGGGAGGAACGTCGATCGGGGAGCAGATTCGCCGCATTCTGTTGGACGAGGGTAACTATGCTATGCTGGCTGAGACCGAGGCGTTGCTCCTCACCGCCGCGCGCGCCCAACACGTCGGTGAACTGATCCGCCCAGCGCTGACGGACGGCAAAGTGGTGATCTGCGATCGGTTCGTTGATTCGACGCTGGCGTATCAGGGCGGAGGGCGCGGGTTGCCGACGAGGCAGCTCGAAGCCATACAGGACTTGGCGATCGGTGGATTGCGGCCAGACGTGCGTCTCTTGCTTGATCTCCCGGTGGAGGTTGGCTTGCGGCGTCGAATGCAGTCAGGGTCCGACGTCAATCGGATCGATCTCGCCGAAGTGGAGTTTCACGAACGGGTGCGGTCTCGGTTCCTCGAATTGGCCGCCATGGATCCTGCAGGGTGGGCGGTGATCGACGCAACAGGAGAGCCGCGCGATGTGGCCCGGCAGGTCGTTGAAGCAGTAGCGAGCCGATCTGGGCTCATTGGCAAACGGCACTCGGTCCTTGACCGACCCACGATGAAGAGGGTCGCTTCGGACGCATGAGACTGATGATCGCGGTGGTCCAGGGGAAGGACGCAGAGGCCCTTCTTCGGGCGTTGAGTAAGCGAGGCTACCGGGCGACGCAGATCAACAGCGCGGGTGGCTTTCTGCGAGAGAGTAACGTGACGTTGTTGATCGGCGTTCAAGAAGCGTACGTCGCGGATGTCCTGCGGATCGTCAAGGAGAGCTGTCACGCCCGCACGCAGTTCGTCAATCCCTTGATGCCGATCATGGAGCCGGGCGAGTTTTACATGTCTCACCCCGTCGAGGTCTTGGTGGGGGGCGCAACGGTCTTCGTGCTGAAGGTCGAGCGTTACGAGCGGGTCGCCTGAGACGCGGGTACGACTCAGGCGGGGTCGCGGGGAAGCATTGGCATGGAAGCAATTGTTGCGCGATCAGTTCAAGTCCTGATTGCGCTCTCGGGAGCCTATCTCGTTGCGCTCTGGTTCGTGTTGGTCGTTTGGGCCTACCGCGACATCGAGGCGCGCAGCAAAAGCGTCGTCACTCAACTCTTTTCGACGCTGTTGGTCATGCTCTTTAACGTTCCCGGTGTCCTGCTATACATGATCCTGCGACCGAAGGAGTCGCTCGACGAGGCATTTCAACGCTCACTGGAGGAAGAATATCTGCTTCAGGACTTGGAAGAGTTGCCGCTTTGTTCGTCCTGCCAGCGGTACGTTGAGGACGACTTCCTCCTTTGCCCCCATTGCCAAGCACAACTCCGTGAACCATGCGTCGCCTGCGCCAGACTCGTCGATCTACGATGGGCGATGTGCCCATATTGTGGCGAGGTTCAGGGTGGTAAGCGAGCCGCCGAACCGGAGAAGGTTGAAGAGCCTGCCGCTCGTTGGGTGGCGCCTTCGCTCCGCCGGCGCAAGCCCTTGGGCGCGCCACGACCTGTTGCCGCGCCCGTCGTTGCAATGACTCCTGCAGTAACGGACGAGCCTTCGATCGCCGAAGCCGAGACCCCTGAACCCGCCGTCGCGGCGCTGACGGTGGTCACTGCTGACGGCGAGACCGCGACCATTCGCCCATTCGATCGCCGCCGCACCAGGGCAGCGGCTTGGAAGCGCACCGGTTCTTTCCCAGCGGCAGGACACTCGGATGACGAACAATCGGCTGCCAAAGGCGGCGCGCTCGCGTCGATGAATGGTCGAAAATCCAACGGACGCGCCCGCGTTCTCGCCAACGGGACGGACGGGCAAACGATGAACGCGGATCTGACCGCCGAGTCGGATGAGCCTCAGTCCGCCGCGGCCGAACTTCCCATTGGCGCCGGAAAGTCCAATCGCCGGTAGTGCCCGACGTTCTCACCTGGCATGGAAAGGCGGGCTAACGGCCCGCCTTTATCCTTCGCTGGACGTCAGCGAGGGCGAATCGCGTTGCAGCCGTCGCGTTGGCACCGCATCCGGTCGAATCTGGAAATTGAACTTCGTACGAAATGCCTCGTAGAAGTTGGTGTTGCCGAGGGAGATCAAACGAAAGCTGTGTAGGCCCCGCCGTACCTTGACGACGTCGTTGAACGCCAGATCAGCAACCGGCCTGCCGTCCAGAATGAGCGACGCATCGTGCCGATTCGCCACCAAGAGTTCGATCAGTGCCGATTCCGACACGACGAACGGCGTCCGGATCGGCGAGTGACACGATATGGGAACGATCGCGAAGCCTCGAACGCCCGCGGTGAGGATCGGTCCGCCAGCGGCCATGCAATAGGCGGTACTCCCTCGGGGCGTCGCGACGATCATACCGTCGCCGGGATAGGTGTTCACGTAATGGCCATCAATGTAGACCTCGACGTCGATCATGCGCACGCCGCCGCGGATCACGACGTCATTGATTGACCAGCCCGCCGAGGTTTCCTCGTCCGCACGCATGATGGAGGCCGCCAACGTCGAGCCCTCTTGGATGGCATATTCGCCCGCGAGCAACGAGCTCATTGCCTCCCGCCATGCTCGTCGTTCCACCAGAGCCAAGAAGCCGACCTTGCCAAAATTGATGCCGAGGAGCGGCACGTCCGGATAAGCATTGGCCGCGCGCATCATCAAGCCATCGCCACCGAGCACGATGATGGCGTCGACGGTTTCGAGCTCTTGGCCAACGAGCCGCGCCTCTGGAACGACGGTGCAGCCGCGTTCCGTCAACCAGGCTTCAATCTCGGCGCCAAGGGTAGCGGCTTCGTCCTTGCTCAGCGCGGCAACCAGTCCGAATCGTGATGGCACAGCGATCTCCGAGTTCTAGCAGCAGCAACTTAGGATCAAAGGCCGAGCGCCACGACGCGTCTAGGCATCCCCGGCCCACGTTGGTGTCAGATACGTCGCTGGATCGTGTTCGGCGTGGAACCGGTACAGAGCGGCCGGCCGATGGCTGCCATCCCGTCGCTTATCTGGCGTACTCTTGAGAATCCCGGACGCAATAACTCGCCGGCGAAAGTTGCGTTTGTCGAGCGGGCGCCCAAGGATCGTCTCGTATGCGCTTTGGAGCTCGGTGAGAGTAAAGGTCTCTGGTAAGAGATGGAACGCAACGTTGGTGTAGCCGAGTTTGGCGCGAAGGCGGACGAGCGCGTATTCGACAACGAGGCGATCCGCGGTCGACAAGGTCGGCAACGAAAGGACATCGCACCAGACCGCGCCGTCCGTCAGCGTTGGCGCTTGATGGGAGGCGATCAACGCGACGTAGCTGATGATCACCTTCCATCGCTGCTCGTCGCGCACGCTGAGCGTGTAGAGCTGTTCGAGATACTGCTCATGGACGCCAGTGGTGTCCCGGACGATGCGTTTGGCGGCGGCGTCGATCGACTCGGAGGGCCACGGAATGCCTTGTGGCAGGCGGCGGTCGTCGTGCCGCGTCTCGAGGGCGATCAGCAGCGTCCCGTCCGCCACGGTGAAGAGCACCGTCCGCACGTCGATTGCAGGCTGCATCGATGTGGTGGCGTCGATGGTGGTTGTGTTGGGCCGAGCGTCCATGCTCACAGTCGTGTCCCAAGAATAGTCGCGGCGCCGCTGCCTCGGCTAGCGGGAAACGCATGTGGTGGTTCGAGTGTACGTGAGTCGCGAATGATGTCGCAATGACCTTCCTATGCTCGCACGACGCGTACCGGCGGTGCAGGACGATCGGTGGCGCGTTGGCTTAGCTAGCCGCGATAAGCGCCCGCCCGTGATCGAGTGCCGTCTCGGCGTCCATCTCGGCGAGGACGATCGTGTGGACCCTGCCTTGGCGGTCGATGAAGATGTGGGTGGGGAAGTTGACCAAGGCGTAATCCACGCCAGTCGCCTGTTCGTACTGATCGGTTAAGATCGTAAAGGTTACGTCGTTCCGCGCGGCGAAGGCCGCGGCCTCGTCCGGCGACTCACGCATGCTAATGGCGAGCAGGACCAGCCCTTGAGGAGCCAACTGTTCGTAGGCCCTTTGGATCTCGGGCATTTCCGAGCGGCAGGGGGCGCACCACGATCCCCAGAAGTTTAGCCACACCGGCTGGCCACGAAACTCGGACAAGGAAACTGGGCGACCATTCAGATCGTAGACCGTGAAATCAGGGGCGACCTCTCCGACCTTTGGCAGAAGCTCTTGGTTGACTCCCCCTGAGCCGATCTGATCGAACCCTTGCCGTCCACCGATAAACCAGGCGGCAAGAACGATTGCTGCCGCGACGGAGATACTCAACACGAAATGCATTCGCCGAGATGCCGAATTAGCCGCGGGATCAGTCGGTTGCGGATCCGGATGGATGGACGAAGCAGAAGTCGGCATGGGCATCGACCGCCGTATTACACGCCGCCGTAGGCGTGCATGCCGCCAAAGAAGTAGTTGCCGTAGTAGGTGAAGATCACGGCCGCGAATCCCAAGATGAGGATGATCGCGCTGCGACTGCCGCGCCAACCTCGGAGCGAGCGCGTGTGCAGGTAGACGCCATAGATCAGCCAGGTAAAGAGCGCCGCCGTCTCTTTCGGGTCCCAGGACCAATAGGCGCCCCACGCATCGTGTGCCCAAACTGATCCGAGAATTACCGCCAGGGCGAGCAGCGGGAAGCCAAAGGTAACGGCGCGGTAGCCGATGTCATCCAGCATGTCCGGGCTCGGCAGCCACGCAATGCGCCGCCGAACGGCGACGAGGTAGAGGATCGAGGCGGCAAAGGCGACCGCGAACGTGGCATACGCCAGAATCGCCATCGACACGTGTGCCGTCATCATCGGCTGATTCTGGAGGGCGGGATTAAGGGAATCGACCTCGCGCATGCTCGCCGGCAGGCTCCAGATGTACAGCATCATACCAACCGCGATCGGCAACACAATCGCCCCGAGCTGTTTCGCGTCGTACATACGCTCGAAGATGAGGTAAATCACGGTCACGGCGAGGACGAAGGCAAGGGAGAACTCGTACATATTGCTGTACGGACCGCGGTCCGCCGCGATGACACGGAGCAGCACGGCCAGTGCCTGAAAGACGACACCGAACCAGGCGAGCATCGTCGCAAACCGACTCGCCGCAAGCGAACCGGGTCCGAACTCAGCGGACGAACTACTCATCGTCGTGCCGGCGGTCGTGGCCAAGACCGTTCGCCGCACGCGAATTCGGCCGACGGCAAAAACCACATAGCAGGCCGCGGCCGCGACGAGTGAGATGCTGGCGGCGGTGAAGCAATAGAAGGAAAGCTTGACCAGCCCGTCCATGGGTATCCTCCTCTCCGGAGCGAGTCAGCTCTGCCGACGGGCTCGAGCGAACTCTATTCGATGTCGCATCACGTCGTCGCCCCTGGACGGTCCGCGACGGCGGGCGCTCCGACGGGCTTCTCCTCATCGTTCGTCCGCACAAGCGCCTTGACGTCCAGTTGTCGTTCAAGGTGCTCGACTAATCGATCGAAGTCGCGGCGCCCGCTCCAGTCTCGTTTGACCAATGGAGCAAGCTGAGCGCTCGCGTCTCCAGCCGATCCAGAGACGATGCCACGAATTCGGCGGTGCGGAAAGTAAAACGTGATCGACAGACCGCCGACCAGTAGCAAGGCGGCCGCAATGAAGATCGGAATGCCCGGATTGCTCGCCACCTGAAGTAGGGTGAACTGGCGTTCCCGCACAAACTGGACGCTCACGTCGCCGAAGGTTGCCGACTCACCCTGCCAGACGACCTGGCTCGACATCTCGGCCGATCCGTCGGCGTTGAGCGGACGCGCTTGAATGAGCATCTGACCGCTCGCCAACTGGAGATCATCCAGTTCTGGCTGATTGGCGCGATTGACGTCTGGCGCGATAACGTGCAGGCGCATTTCGAGTTCGGGGAGATCGAGGATGCCCGCGGGCGCGTCAGGATTCGTGCGCGAACGGTAGATGCCGAGGGCGATCGAGTCATCGTAGACGACGCGCCCGTCACCATCGGAGACGCGCAGGGTCACCGCCTGGCCGAAGCTGGTCTGGTAAAAGGTGAAGCTGTCGTAGGTGAGGGGGTGATTGACCCTCGCCGACCCGGTCTTGACTGGCTTGTCGTCCTCATAGATCACGAGATCGCTACGATATTCAGTCGGCACGCCGGTTTCATCGTAGGAGTCAGTAAATCGTTCGAGCCCGACGCTGAGATCGCTTCCGTGTCCGACCTCGCGGACCGATCCCTCCGGGATGATAAACTCCGTCTCGCGGAACCCGTAGCGCGCGCCGACGATACCGCCGACCAGGATCAGAATCAGCGCCAGATGAAAGGGAAAGGTGCCGAGCTTGGCGTATCGGTTCTTGTCGGCGTAGAGGTGAACGTCGTTTCCCCGCGCTTCGATCAAGACGCGGTAACGCTGCCGTCCAAGGGTTGAGGTGAGCTGATCAAGTAGCATCGCTTTCGGTAACGGAGTTTGGAACGAGGCGGAGACGTCCGCGTTGCGCAAAAAGCCACGGGTGGTGGCAACCTTTGGAGCGGTGATCGCGCGCCAGATTGCTGGGGCACGGTTGATCGTGCAGACGGTGATCGCCACCGCGAGCATACCGAGAATGAGCATGAACGGCAGCGAATGGAAGATGTCGAAAGCGTACCACTCGTCAACGATCGGTTGCGAGACGGGAAGCGCATCGGCCAACCATTGTGGGGCATCGCTGCCGCGCAGCGTACCGATGAGCACCATCACCGCGAGGATAGCGATCTCGTAGGCCGCGGCCCGCACCGAGCAGAAGAACCGCCAGATGCGATCGACGACAAACTCGACGGGCGATCGGCGGGCTGTCCGTTGTTGGATAGTCGCCTGGGCCAACGGAGTCTTTCCCTTTCCCGTCAGAGCACGAGACCAAATGGCGGCACTTCTCACAGTTCCGGTTCCCAGGGTGTCCAGGGAGCGATGCGCACCAGCTCCGCGAAGAACTGCTGGTAGATGCCGAGCACCATGATCATGCCGACGGCCAGCATGACCGCGCCGCTCATACTTGTCACCGTCTGCAGCCGACCGTTCAGCCGGCGAATGATGCTTGGCGAGGAGCCAAAGGCGAACGCCGCCACTAAGAATGGCACACTCAACCCGAGCGAGTAGACGGAGAGCAGAACGGCTGCCCGATTGATGTCGCCCTGACCCGCCGCCATCGTCAAGATTGCGCCTAGGATCGGCCCGACACATGGCGACCAGCCCGCGCCGAATGTGACGCCTATCATGAACGAGGACCCGAGGTGACGAGTCGGTGGACTGTTCACCGAAAGCCGTCGCTCCCGGTTGAGATATGGAAGCGTGATGAGGCCGACCTGATGCAGGCCGAGGAGAATCAACAGCGCGCCGCCGAGCCGTACCAACCAGAAGCGATTTTCGGAGACCACGGACGCGGTTGACGCCAACGAGCCCGCAGCGCCCAGCGCCACTCCGAGCGCGATAAAGACGACCGAGAAGCCGAGCACATACGCACCCGCGTTGACGAGTACGCGGCCACGCGCTCGCGGCCCGGCATCGCCGATCGATACCCCGGCTAGGTGGGCAAGATACAGGGGAACAAGCGGCAACACGCACGGTGAAGAGATCGAGAGGATCCCAGCGACGAAAGCAGCGATGATGGAGACATCAGGCATCATGGCCGAAACCTACCACCGGCCGCAAAAGTATGTCAATTTGTCGGCGTCACGATGGAATCGGCACTCCTGCCGCACACATCTTACCGTAGTATATTCAGCATAACGTGCGACGTTGCTGGAAGGACTGACGGTGGCCTCAACCTCATTGCAAGACCGGCTCTATCGAACAGAAGCAATCGTCCTCAGCCGGACCGATTTCGGCGAAGCGGATCGTATCTTTTCGGTCTTCACGGCAACACGGGGAAAGCTGCGGCTGATCGGAAAGGGAGTACGACGACCAACCAGCCGGCTGGGACCGCACCTCGAATACTTCAGCCGATGCGCACTAATGCTCGCGAAGGGCCGGGACCTCGACGTTGTCACCGGAGCGGAGACGCTTGACCCGCATTTGCCGTTGCGGACTGATCTCGACGCATTTGGGCATGCGTCCCACATGGCCGAACTCGTCAATCGCCTGACGGAAGAGCGACAAGAATCCCAGGCCCTCTACGACTTGCTTTCCCGCTCGTTGCGATTGCTGTGCGATGAAGTCGATCCGTTCGCGGTGACTCGTCACTTCGAGCTCGCGTTACTCGCAATTCTGGGCTTCCGGCCTGAGATCTACCGGTGTGTCGGCTGCGAGGGCGGCATCGAGGCGACGGCGAATCCCCTCAGTCCACGATTAGGAGGGTTGCTTTGCGAACGTTGCCGCACTCGTGACACCACCGCTAGTCTCTTGTCGATCAACGCCCAGAAATACCTGCGAACCCTCGATCGCCAAGGGCTTGCTGCTGCCGTCCGCCTGCGACTCGATCGCTCGTTGCGGCAAGAACTTGAGGATGCGCTCGGCAGCTATCTGCGGCATGTGACCGAGCGCGAATTGACGAGCTTGCGCATCTGGCATCAGCTCCAGGCGGTCTCTCGTCCGGATGAAGCCGCGGCGAGATTGACCTAGGAAGTCCCTGGTTCATCTTCGTGCGCTGACGTCGCTTCATTTGAGGGTATGTCGAGTTCAGGCTGCCGTGCCCAATTGAGGAGATCCGGCCGTTGCTCACGAGTTCGACGCAATGCTTGCTCGCGGCGCCACTGTTTGATCTGCGCGTGATGACCGCTGAGAAGGACGTCGGGCACGTGAAGGCCCCGGAAATTGAGGGGACGGGTGTAGTGCGGGTATTCGACGAGGACGTTGCCGTGGGACTCGTCGCCGATTGACGCCTCGGCGATGACACCGGGAACGAGCCGCGTCACGGCGTCGAGCACGACCATCGCCGCGAGTTCGCCACCGGTCAGCACGTAGTCGCCGATGGAAAGCTCTTCCGCTCCCAACACCTCGCGGACGCGATCGTCAATACCCTCGTAGCGACCACAGATCAGGGCGATTCTGGGCATGCCTGCCAACTCAGCCGCCACGTGCTGATCAAAAACCCGTCCGGCCGGTGAGAGGATCACGACCTTCGTTTCTGGCGTGTGCAGTTCGCTTCTGAGCACCGCTTCGACCGCGTGGACTATTGGGGGCGCCATAAGCACCATGCCGGCGCCACCACCGTATGGCGTGTCGTCAACCGTGCGATGGCGGTCAGTGGTCCAATGGCGAATGTCGTGGAGCTCAACCTCGAGGAGACTCCGTTCGCGTGCTCGCTTGATGATGCTCTCGTCGAGTGGGCCGCTAAACATGCCCGGAAAGAGTGTGAACACGTCGAAGCGGATACGCGCGGCGCGATTCGATTGCTGTCCTGGCGATTCGTTGGATGTCGGTTCGATCATCTTCGGTGGCCATTGAGCAGGTCAAGGAGTTGCGGTGCGACGCCCCGCATCGACGTGACCGTTAGGTCGGGCCGCGACCCGTCACTGGGCGCTACCCTGCTGTTGTACCAGGCGGTGCGAAGGCCGGCCCGGCGAGCTCCGCCGACGTCGAATCGCAGCGAGTCACCGATGTGGGCGCTCAAGCGTGGTTCGGCGCCTAAGAGATTGAGCGTTTGCCAGAAAATCTCCGGTCTCGATCTGTAGAACCCAGCAGACGCCGACGTTGTCACCGCTCGGAACGTGCGGTTGAGACCAAAGCGCTCTAGGGTCCACGGTAAGAACGGATGATAGGCGGCGCTCGAGACAATGCCGAGAGGAATACCCACCGCGGCAAGTTCATGAAATGTCTCGATCGCACCTTCATCGGGCGAAACGCATTCAAACGCGACTCGCATGATCTCTTCGACGCCGAGGTCGACTTCGTCTGGATTGATGCTCATACCCAGTGATTCCATCACGACGATGACCGATCGCGTGGCCGGGAGCTCGTGGCCGTGTCGATGGATGGCCGTGCGAAAACGCCGGTAGGCAGCGTCGGCCGCGGTTGCAATCGAGGACTCCACCGCGGTTCCAGTCTTGCGCTCACGCCATGCGAAGAATGCGCTGAGGAGGTGGTGCACTTCCAAGTCAAACCACGCGTCGCAACAAGCGATGGTGTCATGAAAGTCGAAGGTGATTGCCCCGCGCGACATCAGTCGGCGGAAGCGGGACGGTGGGCCCGCTTTGTGAACGGCCGAGGAATCCGTCGAAACACCGCCGCGATCGGGGGGCGATCGTCGTCCGCAGTTTCGGCGTCGGATGGTACGGGGTGGTCGGAGTTCGGGTGCGGTTGTGTCATCGCGCGCACGAATGCTTCGACGATTTGGGGGTCGAACTGAATTCCGCTATTGCGTTTGAGTTCGGCCAACGCATCCGGAATCGCCATCGCCCGCCGGTACGGGCGGTCCGACGTCATAGCGTCGAACGCGTCCGCGACGCCGACGATTCGGGCGCCGAGCGGGATGTTCTCGCCACTCAAGCCGCTGGGATAGCCGCTACCGTTCCACCGTTCATGATGATGTCGAACAGTCGGCACACTGTGCTGATAAAAGGAGAGACGGGCAATGATGTCCGCGCCAATGGCGGCGTGCTGTTGCATCTCTCGCCGCTCTTGATCGGTCAGCGGTCCGTTCTTGCGAAGGGCAATATCCCCGGTGCCGACCTTGCCGAGGTCATGAATGCGCGCGGCGCTGATAATTGTCTCGCGCGTCAGGGTCGGAATGTGGGGCATCTCCGCGAGGATCGACGTCGTGTATTCGGCGACCCGGATCGAGTGACGGTGCGTGTATTGATCCCGTTTCTCAAGGGCGTCCGCAAGGCCCTCGATGGCGGCTTGAGACTCTTCTGCAACTTGGCGCAGCGCACGTTGAGCAAGCCGGGAACCGATGACGGGAACAAGCAGAATGGGGATGCCGAATGGATTGACGTCGTCGATAACCGGCACGAGGCTGCCCAGCGTTGGCAGGACCAGGAAGATATAGGTCGCGCTAAAGTTCGCCCTCCAAACGCTGAGCGGGGAATCCCCGATGACTGGGGAAAGGATGACGGACAGTACCCCAGTATTGACCATGGTGTAGACAATGGCGCCGACCGCACTTGCGCCCAACGCGCGTGCCGAATCCAGCGGCGTCGACGCACCAGCGGCAAGCCATTCGTACACCTGAGCGCCGAGAAAGGTTGCCAATCCGAGGTTGGAGGCGTTGACGAGGATCTGAATGAGGCCGAGCCGCTGCCAAGTATCGCTGATCAGTTCGGCGACGATCACGACCAGGGCACCGAGGACTGGTCCCAGCGTGAGCCCTGAGGCAAAAGCGAGAATGGCGCCAACCGTAATGAAGACTTGAAACTTCGGCTGGGGGAACTCGATCTCGAATGTTTCGACGAGGACGATCAAGACTGCCAGCAGCACGGCAGTCAGAAGATCGTCGCGGGAGAACCATTCGCTCCCACGCCAGGCCGTGCCACCAACGACGACGACCGTGACCAGGAGCAAGATACCGGAATAGACTTTTGTGATAAGTGGAATGTCGCTCATGCCTGTCTCTTGGCGGACCGGGCAGATGCTGCAAATCTCGCTGGCGAGACCTCAGCATCCGAAACCAGCTTGACGCGAGCGCGTTGCTGGAGATTGTAATCCGTCCAAGAGGATCTGTGGAATAGACTAGTGGGGGCTAGGGATTCGACGCGACGATCGTCAGCCGTATGACTGGGCCAACGACTGCCCCTTTCCAGGTATAGATTCCGTCGCCGTCACCACCTGCTAACCCATGCAAGGAGTCGCACAATCGTGCGAAGAGACGCGGCGCCGCCTGCCTAGGACCATTTGACGTTGGACCATTTGACGTTGGACCACTTGACGTTGGACCACTTGACGTTGGCGTGGATCATCATTGCACTCCCTCAACTGAATGGACGTTCGGACCAAAGGGGTATCACGGCGACGAGTGATGCAGACACCGGACTACGACCACTTGACGTTCTTCCACTTCAAAGCGCTCCTCCTTTCTTCTCGCACCAACTCCGCAAAGAAGGGTGTTCCTCCTAAGCGGGTCACATCCAGACACCAAGTCAAGTTGAGTTCTCATGCGGTTTACTTTTCTGAAGTTCGCCCTATAAACCAGCTTAGGACCTGGGTGCTTAACTGTCAAGGGTTTTCTGACTGATATTACTAGGAATGTTGGGGGATAATGCCCGCCCAACATACGTGTATGGTATCAAAGTACTGGGAATACCGCCGACCGTGTTGCATTCGTCCGCTTGCTAGTCACTTGCCATTATCGACGTGCAATGAGTGCAAAGGAATTTATTATGGAGTTGGCCGTCGAATTCGCGGTCGCGAAGACAAACAAATACGCGAGCCGGGAGAGCGGAGACCCCGCCGAATTGATCGAACGGCCAGGTGGTGGATTCTCGGTTGTCGCGGTCGACGGGCAGGGCAGTGGCAGTGGCGCCAAAGCGTTGAGCCTTCTGCTTACCAGCAAGGCGGTGGCCCTGATTAAGGAAGGAGTGCGCGACGGAGCAGTCGCCCGTGCTGTTCACGACGTTCTCTTTGCTTATCGCCAGGGTCGGGTTTCGGCCTCGCTCGATATCGTGTCGATCGACCTCAAGACGAAATCGGTGATCGCGACGCGCAATGGCGCCACTCCCTTGATCGTTCGAGAGGCAAGCGATTGGCGGTCAATCGAACCATTTGCCGGCCCGATCGGGCGCTATCACTTCACGCGTCCCGCCGTCACGCAACTGGCAACCGAGGCCGGACTCGTCGTCTGCACGATCACGGATGGGGTGGCGACCGCCGGCACCAGGTTCGGCCCAGATACTTTCGACGTTCGGTCATTCGCGCAAGAAACGCTCGGCGATAGCTGCGATGCCACGCGGATGGCCGCGGCGATCTTGCAGGAGGCGATCCGACGAGACGAAGACAGACCGCGCGACGATATGACCGTGGTGGTAATGGGTTTGCGAGAGCACGATCATCACCCGCACGTCCGAACCGTCCAGCTGTATGCCCCACTTGCCTGAGGCGCTAGGAGTCGACGCCGTGACGCCTGACGATGACGCGCGAATGCCACCTCGGATTGCCGTCGTGGGTCCCTGTGCATCAGGAAAGTCAACGCTGGTCGAGGGACTTCGCCAGCTCGGTTTCGATGCGTACGTTTGCGGCCAAGAACATTCCGAGATTTCGACGCTCTGGCGCCACGGCAACCCGACGGCTGTCGTCTTTCTCGAAGTTGATCTTGGCACGATCCGAAGGCGACGCGGCTCCGATTGGCCCGCGGACCTCTTCGCCGCCCAGCTTCGTCGTCTTGAGAACGCGCGGGAGGTGGCACTTCTCATCATCGACGCGCGGATGCTACCGCCCATGGAGGTGCTCTCGCGCGCTGCCGAAGCGCTAGGCGCCAGCGAATCCCTGCCTACGAACTGGCCTCGCTGACCGATCCGCCCGCGACGACGATGGTGGCTCCGATGCGATTGACCAAGCGACGCTCACGCGACATGATCCGCACCAGCAACGCCAAGAAGTCTTCGGTCGTCGACGTTTCGAGCAGGTCCTGACGATCGCTCGCTGCCACCGGTAGGCGGCTGGCAAGGACGTAGGCGAGTTCCGACGCGGACATCCCGCTAGGTCGCGCCCGTGCTTCGAGTTCCAGCGATCGCTCACTGGAACGCGCCGTCTGATGGAGATAGGCATTGGCGAGGGCGACAAACGATTGCCATGCGCTCTCGACCATGGCGGAATCTACGGGGTCTTCCTCGGTTACGGGTAACCATTCGACCGTGCCAACGAGATACGGTCGACTCCAGTCACGTTCGAGGATGCGAAACCGACGGCTTCCTCGCACAACGAGATCGAACCGCCCATCGTCGTACTCACGGAGTGCTTCGATGGATGCCGCTGTGCCAACATTCGCGGTTATCGGCTGGTCGCCGACCTCGCTGCCTCCAGTGATCAGCACGATGCCAAAGGCAGGATCCTCGTCTTGGCGATCTGTGATGAGCTGCTGATAGCGTTCTTCGAAGATGTGTAGGGGGATGTCCGTCCCGGGAAACAGAACGGTGCTGAGCGGGAAGAGTGGTAAATCGAACGAAACGTTTTCCATTGGACGGCTCCCAGGCACGAAATAAGCGTCGGCAGTTTGGCTCATCCCGTCGCTCAATACTCGACCGCACATCCCAACTGTTTGTCGGCGTGGGCCGAGCCTACTAGAATCACGACATGATAGCTGTTCGTGGGACGTCGATAGTCGGAGGTCTCCTGGTCGCCACGCTGCTCATGGGGCCGGTGTTGTTCGGCTACTCGGCGCCAACCACGGCGACTGGTCGACACTCCGCTTCGTCGATTCCAGGTCTGAACCAGGATGGTATCCCGGCGGCAGGTGAGCCGATTGTCATTACCGCGGAACCGACGCCACTAGACGCGAACCCCAGCGGCGATCAGGTTCTGCGCCTTGCCGGACCGGTCGATGGACCTGAGACGCTCGATCCCGCGAGGTCGCGCGATTTGGCGAGCGCCTTCCTCGTGCGCCAGATCTTTCGCGGGCTCGTCGGCTTCGATGCCGATCTGGAGCCGATTCCGGAACTTGCCGAACGCATCGAAGTCAGCGCCGACGGTCTTGACTATACCTTCACGCTGCGATCGGCAGTCGCTTTTCACGACGGCTCGCCGATCGACGCCGGCGACGTCGTCGAGTCGCTGACGCGGGCGCTCAGGCCGGATACGGTTGGCGGCAATGCCAACGCATTAGGTGGACCCACCTTCTTGTCCGACATCGAAGGCGCGGCTGAGGTCGTTGCCGGTGACGCAATCATTCTTCGCGGCCTCGAAGCGTTCGACGAGCGAACCGTACGCATTCGGTTGTCAGCTCCTCGGTCGACCTTTCTGATGAAGCTTGCCTCGGCGCCAGCGTCGATTGTCGACCCGGAACAAATTGCGAATGACAGCGAATGGTGGCGGACGCCAAACGGCTCCGGACCGTTCTTCGTGGCGGACTGGGCGGAGGCAGAGCAGCTCACCCTTGAACCGTTCGAACGCTATCACACTGGTGAGCCGCCACTGAATCGGGTCGATATCCTGCTTGGCGCTAACGCCCAACAATCGTTCAATCTCTACCAAGCCGGTGAGATCGATATAGATTCAGTCGGCATCAATGTCTTGGACCGCGTGATGGCGCCCGAAAGCGGACTCCGGGACGAGGTATCGGTGACTCCACTGTTTGCGGCCAACTACATCGCGTTTCGGACCGACGTTGAACCGATGGACGATCCAATGATTCGGCGAGCTGTTCAGTTGGGCTTTCCGCGAGAGAAGGTCGCGCTCGTCACGTATGACGGTTACGTTGAGCCGGCGGCTGGCTTGGTGCCACACGGTATGCTTGGAGAAGACTGGCCAGTCGACGGGTTGCCCTATGATCTCAATGCCGCGCGGGAGGCAGTCGCTCAGTCGCGATACGGCTCTGCCGAAAACGTGCCGCCGATCCGAATCTACCTTGCCAGCGGATCCGGCGCCGAGTCGTTACGAGATGTCTTGAGCAGCGATCTTGGTTTGACCGTCGAAGTGATCGCTATCGATTGGGCTGAGTTCATGGACGGTTTGTCTCAGCGCCAATACTCAGCGTATGAACTCTATTGGGGCGCCGACTTTCCCGATCCGGAGACCTTCCTGTGGACGCTCTTTGGCACCGGACGCGCGGACAACTATATCGACTACTCCAATACCGCGTTCGACGAGCTACTCGAGCAAGCGGCGGCGGAACAGGACGTTGGACGACGTTCGTCAGTGTACGCACAGGCGCAGCAGGTCTTGATGGACGATCTGATGCTGATCCCGCTCTACTACGACGTCGCGTACACCATTACCAAGCCGTACGTCAGGAATCTGAATGTGACACCGTTAGGCATTCTTCGCCTTGAAACGGTCTGGCTGGAGAGCTGACCAGTGGCCCTGCGCATCCAATCCGCTCCCGCCGTCAGTCCGAACCTTCGCGTTCGCACCCTTCGGGATGAGAACGTCGCCGATTTGCGACTGGGGTGGCATGCACGCCTTCAGCCCGACGAGATCCGACGCCTGCTGTCGATGCATCGGGGCCGATCGGTCTGGTCGCCGGAAACACTCGAGTATGCCATTGTCGGGCCATGGCGTCATCGCCCGGAGATTGGGCACCTGGTCGACGTTTCTGCCGTGCGGAATCCAGAAGCGGTCATCGATCACGTCATCGTGCGGTGCCACGATGCTGGTGACGCGATGGTGCTGGCGATCGAACTTGACGAGGTGCGCCGGCCCGTCTTCTTCGACCGCATCGGATTCGACTTGCTCGAAGAGGTGGCAACGTACGAATGGTCGGGGCGGGCGACGGCCGCGCTCCCTCCGACCGCGATTCGCTTCGACCCAGTGGACCCTACCAACGACGCCGATCGTGCTCTGCTGCTCGACCTCGATCATGCCGCCTTCCCGTGGCTCTGGCGAAACAGTGACCTGGAGTTCCGGGCCTACGGTGTGACGCCGGGGGTAGAGGTATTCCTCTGCCGGCTCCAAGGGCGGCCGGTCGGATACGTTGGGCTCACCTGCTTTCCGGGTTGGGGACACCTCGACCGCATCGCGATTCATCCGGGATACCAGGGCGGAGGAATTGGGCAGGCGGCGCTGGGTTTTGCGGTGGAGCGCCTGCTGCGCCGGGGCGCGCGGCGCGTCGGCCTCAGTACCCAAGACAGAAACATTCGATCGAAGCGCCTGTATGAGCGGTTTGGGTTTCGTCGCGTCCCGGCGAATGATTACCGCATCTATGGGCGGTTGCTACGTGATCTTGATGGACGATAATGAGCTAGTGGCCGTGTTCCGCTCGGACTCGGTCCAACCGAATCAACCAGACCACGAAGGCGAGCCGATGCTGGCGCCCACAGCCACAGAGGAACGAGCAGCCGATGGCAAGCACATTCGGACGTATTTTCAAGTTGACCACCTGGGGCGAATCCCACGGTCCGGCACTCGGGGTGGTGATCGAGGGCTGTCCCGCTGGAATTTCGCTCGACGTCGAAGAAATCCAAGAGCAGCTTAATCGCCGGCGGGTCGGTCAAAGCAAGGTCACTACGCCTCGTAATGAGGCTGATCGGGCTGAACTCCTCTCAGGCGTGTTTGAAGGCGTGACGACGGGCGCTCCGATTTCCCTGATCACCTATAACCGCGACGTCGACTCGTCAAAATATGAACCGTTGCGCAACGTCTTTCGGCCAGGTCATGCCGATTTCACGTACTGGGCGAAATACGGCCATCGCGACCACCGGGGAGGAGGCCGCTCGTCGGCGCGCGAGACTTGGGGACGTGTGGCGGCGGGCGCGATTGCGCGAAAGATCTTGGCCGCCGCGGGCTGCGAAGTCTATGGCTTTGTCCGCGAGTTGGGCGGCATCGCCATGGAATCGTTTGACCGGGACGAGATTGAGCGCAACATCGTTCGCTGCCCGGACCCGATCGCGGCGGAGCGAATAGTCGAGGCGATCATGGCGGCAAAGGACGAGGGTGATAGTCTCGGTGGCATCGTTGAGGTGCGTGCCTCTGGCGTGCCGGTCGGACTGGGCGAACCGACGTTCGACAAACTCGACGCGCTGATCGGCCAGGCGATGTTGAGCATTCCAGCGGTCAAAGGGGTCGAAATCGGTGATGGTTTCGCCGTCGTGCGCTCGCGTGGTTCACAAGCAAATGATTCGTTCTTTGCTGAAAATGGTCGCGTGCGGACACGAACTAACGCCCACGGAGGAACCCTTGGGGGAATATCGTCCGGCGAAGAGATCATCGTTCGTATCGCGGTAAAGCCGACGTCGTCGGTTTCAAAGGCACAACAGACGGTCGATACTTCGCTGGCATCGCGCGAGATCGTCGTCGAAGGGCGGCACGACCCGTCGGTCTGCCCGCGGGCGGTGCCGGTCGCCGAGGCAATGCTGGCGATCTTGCTGGCCGATCTTCTGCTCCTGAATCGGGCGGCGCGCATTTCGCCGAAGGCGGAAGCAGCTACCGTGACGACGTAACCTCCGCCGCCACGATGAGGCGGTCCGACGCCTCGTCATAGGGATCGAGGTCGTAGCTGCCGTACACCTGCCATTCGACATAACCGGCGAGTTCGAGCATCAATTCAAGCTCCGCTCGGTGTATGTAGCGCATGTCAAAACTCGTTGTCGTGCGCCGCAGCGAGCCGTCGGGCGAGACCCGGTCGTACCACAGCTCGGTGCGGATCGTTTGCGTGGCGTGGGAGACGCGCCGGGCCGCGAACTTGTCGACCCGGTCACCATTCGGTTCAGTCCACATGCCGTCGTGCGAAATCACGTGATCGAATCCGCGCAAGGCGTCCGGACTCGGATTGAGCAGATCGAGAACAAGCTGCCCGCGCGGATCGAGTGCTTTTCTGATCGAGCGCAGAGCCGCCAATTGTTCCTGCAGCGTCGTCAGGTGCAACAATCCGTTGAGCGCGATGATGGCGATGCCGAAGGGGCCGCCTGGGGCGCGATGGGCATCGAGCATCGAGCCATGGAACAAGGTGACACGCTCGTCGAGTCCCTCCGCATGCGCGAACTCGCGCGCCCGATCGAGCATGGGCCTCGACAGGTCGAGGCCCGTGACCCGATACCCGGCCCGCGCGATTGGCAACAGCAGTCGACCCGTGCCACAGCCGAGGTCCAGGACGGGATCGCCGATCGCTTCGACAAGACTCGCGTAAAAATCGAGGTCGTCTTCGAACCCCGCATGCTCCAGGTCGTAGAGTGCGGGAATCTGTTCGTATGGATCGAGGGGAGAATCCGTCCAATTCATGCCGGGAATAGTAGCGTGTCGATTGACGGGAAGCGCGGTGGATTCCTATAGTCCCCCGTATGGCGAAGACGGCGACAAAACAACCGACCTATGAACGGAGGTCAGACCGGGTGGTGACGTCCAACCGGCGGGCGTTCCACGAATACTTTATTGTCGAGACGATCGAGGCCGGCATCGTGCTCACCGGAACCGAGATCAAGTCGATCCGCGACGGCAAAATCACCATTGCCGAGGCGTACGCGCGGATCGACGACGGGGAGTTGTGGTTGATCGGATCGCATATTTCGCCCTATGCGTTCGGCAGCTACACTAATCCTGAACCTGACCGTCCGCGAAAGCTGCTTGTACATCGCGATCAGATTCGCGAGCTGCGGGCGATGACGGAACAGAAGGGAATGACACTAGTGCCGCTGCGCGTCAAACTGAAGCGAGGGCGCGCGAAGATCGAGATCGGGGTTGCCCGCGGCAAGAAGCAGTATGACAAGCGGGCGTCGGCGGCTGAGCGGGAGGCTTCGCGTGACGTCGAGCGGGCGCTGCGAGAGCGCGCTTGAACTATGGTATAATTACCCGTGATCTGGGGATGTTTGGTTTCGACAGGGTCCTAGGTCAGAGTGTTGCACGCCGAGGCGCCCAGGCCCTCGTAAAAATGGGCACCACCAGAAATGGCAAGACTCAAGAACTTGCTTACGCTGCCTAAGTCACTGACCTCTAGGTAGCGCGTCCGCCCGGACCTCCTTCGGCCGGGACCGGCAGCGGGCGTCACCAAGGCCGGATGCGATGGGCTAGTCCGTCGGAGCGCGTCCATCAAAGGCAGTCCGACTCACCGTCACGAAACCCTGTCGGTGGGGGTTCGCGTCGGCACACAAAACACCGACTACGCGTGTAGGATATGCTCGGCTAACGATTCTGGACGGGGGTTCGACTCCCCCCATCTCCACCAGGGACCAGGACGGCCCGGCGGAACACCGCCGAGCCGTTGCTTTTCACATCATGGCCGACGAAAGAGACGAATGATCACTGAGCGTGTCGAAGATGCGTGGTTTACCCGTGATCGTGCGGTGAACCGGGCAGCGCGCCGCGATCTCGAGAAGGCGATTGCGTTGCTCGTCGGTCAGCGGACCGTCGAGAACAAATGCACGCTGGATACGGTCGATCCGCCGAGTTGCATCCTCGACCTGCTCTGAGTCATGCTCGTGAATACGATCGAACTCCAGCGTGACCTCCACGCGTTCCAGCGGCCAACCCTTCCGCTTGGCGTAGAGCTGCAACGTCATCGCGGTACACGAACCAAGAGCCGCAAGGAGCAACTCATACGGCGATAGCCCCAGGCCATCGCCGCCGTCGCCGACTGGTTCGTCGGCGACGAGTACATGCGTCGCCGTGCGAACATCCGTTGCGAATGCTTTTCCGGGCTGGCCTTTAATGGTTACGACCGCCACGGTCGGCTTTGCCTTTCACTGAGTACGCGGAATCAGAACGTAATGCGGTCGAGCGCGGCCTGGATTGCGGATACGGCCGGTGGCTGGTAGACCCACCGTTCGACCGGAGTCCCGCGCACCAGATGCTCGCGTACGATCTCCTCGATCGCTTCCGCCGTCAAGTGATTGTAGAATACCGGCCCTGGATACACATTCATCGAGGGACCGTAGTCGCATCGATTGCGACACGTCGTGGCGATGACTTCGACGCGGTCCGCTACCCCCGCGTTCGCGAGCGCCGCTTGCAAGACCGGGAGCAACCCACGGCTGCCGCGAGGGGTGCAGTTTGGACCAAAGCAGAGATGCACCCGAAAGTAGTGCGGCGGGCGATTGTCAGTGGGCTGATCGGGTTCCACCGGCGGCCGCGGGTATCCGCGTCTCCATCTCGTCGCGGATCAGTTGAAAGTCGTCCGCTCCGATCTCATGGACGTTGCCCTGGAAGGCGAGCGTCCAATTTGCAGCCGGCCATTTGCTGACATAATGCATGCGGCGGGCGACGCTTTCGGCCGGCAAGAAGTCCGCTTCGTCGAGGAGGAGGTCCGGCTCGACTTCTACGCGGAACGGGTAGTCTTCCGCTTCCTTCTTCGGGTTGCCGCTTTGCCAGATGCGCTCGTGGCTTTCGTAGTACGGCGACGTGATCGTGGCAATTGCGCCGAATGCCTTGATGCCGGTGACGTAATAGACGATCTTGTCACCCGGCGACATGCGCTCCGCCTTCTTGCGATGACGAGATTTCATGCCCTGCACGGTGAAGTCGAGCGATTGTGACTGCCGAAAGTTGTCGATCGACCCGACGATGATCCAGTAGGTTGGCGTGCTTGATGTCTCTGCCATCGAATGAAGTGCTCCTCGATGCATCCGATCCCTTGGTGGGTGGACGGCCGTCGCGGGGCGAGGCGTGAACAAGTATCGCACGGCGCGACAAGGCGATCGGTTGCGGAGCCCGCTCAGGGACGGGATACTGAGGCTGGCAAGACGTTTTTTCGTGGTCGTTGAATCGAGCGAGCAATGAACCGAACGAATCTGATCGAGCGATTGCAACAGATTGTCGGCGCCGACGGGGTGTTCCACCGTGCGCCAGACCTTTTGGTCTATGAGTACGACGGCTCCGTCGACGCGGCGGTCGAAACCGCGGCGCCGGTCGCGGTGGCGCTACCGCGGACCGCGGAACAAGTCGCGGCGATCGTGCGAGTGGCGAGAGCCGCGGGGTTGCCCGTGGTGCCGCGAGGAGCCGGCACTGGGTTATCAGGCGGCGCGGTCGCCCAAAGCGGCGGCATCATCGTCGCACTGACCAGGATGGATCGTATTCTCGAGATCGATCCTATCGATAGGACGGCATTGGTCGAGCCGGGTGTCATCAATCTCGAGCTCTCCGAAGCGACAATTCCTGGCGGGTTCTTTTTTGCACCGGATCCGTCCAGCCAGCGGGCCTGCACGATTGGGGGCAATGTCGCGGAAAACTCTGGCGGTCCGCACTGCCTCAAATACGGGGTAACAACCAACCACGTTCTCGGCCTCGAAGTGGTGCTGAGCGACGGTCGGATCGTGTGGGTGGGAGGCCGCGCCGCGGGTTCCCCCGGATACGACCTGACGGCGGCGCTGGTTGGCTCCGAGGGGATGTTCGGTATCGTTACCAAGGCATTGGTCAAACTAACGCCGGCGCCCGAGGCGACCGCGGTCATGTTGGCGGCATTCCCGGACGTCGAAACCGCCTCGACGGCTGTTTCCGAGACGATCGGCGCGGGCATCATTCCGGCCGCCATGGAGATGATGGACAACCTCACGATTCAGGCGGTGGAGCCCGCGTTTCATGCCGGATACCCGATGGAGGCCGGCGCGGTGCTCTTGATCGAGATCGACGGCATCGCGGAGGACGTGGAGGCAACCGCGGACGAGATCGTGGGAATCTGCCAGTCGTCCGGCGCAACCGAGGTCCGGACCGCATCATCCAAGCCGGAGCGCGAACTGCTCTGGAAGGGGCGCAAGATGGCAATTGCGGCCATGGGCCGGCTAGCGCCGAACTACTACCTGCACGACACGGTCGTGCCACGGACGAAGCTACCGTGGACACTGAGGAGGGTCGAAGCGATCTCGGCTGACTACAATTTGCCGATTGCCAACGTCTTTCACGCGGGCGACGGTAACCTGCACCCATTGATGTTGTTCGACCGCCACCGACCGGGCGACGTCGAGAAGGTGCTCGAAGCAAGTAAGGAGATCATCACCACTTGCGTTGAGGTTGGTGGTGCGCTCACCGGCGAACACGGCATAGGAACCGAAAAGCGCGGCTATATGACGCTAGTCTTCACCGGCGAAGACTTGGCGGCGATGGCTGGCGTCCGCAACGCCTTTGATCCGACGGGTCTGTTCAATCCTGATAAGGTCTTCCCCAAGGGCTACGTCTGCGGCGAAGTTCGCGCTCTGCGCAATCAGGCGATGGCACAGAAGCATGGCATCTATCCCCTGTAGCGACGTTCGCCGGCGTACGGCGGACGGCGCACGAGAGGAATTCTCAATCGACGGTGTGGTCCCCACCTCGGTCATCGAACCGGCCACGCCCGAGGAGGCCGCGCGGTTCCTCGCCGAAGCTCGTGAGGGCGGACTCAAGGTTGCTCCTGTTGGTGGAGCGACGTCTCTTGCGCTCGGCAACGTGCCGGAGCGCATCGACGTCGCGCTCTCAACGCGGCGGCTCTCTGGCGTTCTTGCCTACGAACCGACCGATCTGACCCTATCCGTCATGGCCGGTACGCCGTTCGCCGACGTACAGGCACTCTTAGCGGAGAAGGGACAGACATTGCCAGTCAACGTGCCCCGGTCCGACGCGGCGACGATTGGCGGCATGATCGCAACGGGAATGTTTGGGCCGCGTCGCACCGGATCGCCAACATTCCGCGACTTGCTGATCGGCATCTCGACGGCCCACCCGACCGGCGACGTGACCAAGGCCGGCGGCATGGTCGTCAAGAATGTCTCGGGATTCGACCTGATGCGCCTTTACCTTGGGTCGCTGGGTACGCTGGGCACGTTGGTTTCTGCAAACTTCAAGGTCTTGCCGCTGGCACGCGCGGAAGCGACGGTAATCTCGCTCTTTCCGCGACTTGACGAAGCGCTTGCAGGTGCGAGCCACGTTCACCTCAGCAGAGTTCGTCCTACGTCATTGGAAGTGTTCGAGGAAGCTGGCGCTTGGCGTACCGCGGTGCGGATTGAAGGCCGCGAATCGACGGTGCGGCTGCTTGGAACCGAATCCGCCGAGCTGTTGCAAGGTGACGCCGAGACCTTGACCGACGTCGAGAGCGCCGAGTGGTGGCATCGGTATACGGACAGGCAAGCGATAGAAACGGACGGCACCGACGCGCTGATTCGGGCCAGTGTCAGGCCGCGTCTTGCCGCCGAAGCCGCTCAGGGGTTGCATTCTCTACTCAAGGCAGTTGACGTCGACGTCCCAGTCTTTGCGGTCTCTCCGGCGATCGGTCACATTACGCTACGGGTCAGACCGGGAGCGGAAGACGACGCGGTCGAAACCTTCGCGCGCTTGCATTCTTCGCTGGCGTCAGCGGTCGAACATGTCGTCGTCTTGGCAGCACCATTCCAATGGAAGCGTCCGATCGACATCTGGGGGAGCACGCCGGAGACCATTGACGTCATGCGTGCCCTCAAGAATGAGTTCGATCCTGAGTCCGTCTTGAATCCCGGCCGGTTCGCCGGTCGCATCTAGGTGAGGTTGGCAGGGCACGATGGCGGTTGCAGCGGATGCGAACATCGCCCGTTTGGGCGGATACGCAGGCCAGGACATACCCGAACTTGAGCTTCTACGCGCCTGCGTGCATTGCGGCATGTGCCTGTCGTCCTGCCCGACCTATCGCATCACTGGTCAAGAGATGTCGTCGCCACGTGGTCGCCTGTGGATGATGAATGCGGTTGCCGAAGATCGACTCGAATTGCTCGATCCGGCCTTCGACGAGCAGATGTACCAGTGCTTGAACTGCCGCGCCTGCGAGGCCGTTTGCCCCTCGGGTGTCCACTACGGACCACTTGTCGAGGCCGCGCGAGCGCAGTTGGAACAGCACCGTCCACGACCGATGTGGCAGCGTGTGGTGCGCAGCGTTGCGCTCGGTTGGCTCTTTGGCGACACGATGCGGATGCGGGCGCTGGTCGGGTCCCTCAGGATTTACCAGCGATCAGGACTCGCGGGCCTCGTCCGCCGATCCGGCGCGCTCAAGGTGATGGCCATGGCCGACCTGGAATCGATGATGCCGCCCGTCTCGAAGCGATTCATCGTTCCCGGAACCGAGCGCTGGCGGCCCAGAAAGCCGTCTGATTCGGTGCGCCTTTTCAACGGGTGCATGATGGGCACAGTCTTTGCCGAAACGAATCGCGCGGCGGGAAGGGTCCTGGCACATAACGGAGCCGACGTCGACGTGCCACGCGGCCAGCAGTGCTGCGGCGCGCTTCACGTCCACAGCGGGATGTTCGATGGTGCCCGAATCCTCGCCCGGCAGAACATTGAGGCGTTCGAACGAAGTGGCGACGACGCAATTATCGTCACCGCTGCCGGCTGCGGCGCGGCGCTCAAAGAGTATGGATACCTGCTGAAGGACGACCCGAAGTACGCGGAGCGAGCGACGCGGTTTAGCCAGCGCGTGCGCGACGTCACCGAGTACCTGGGTGCGGTCACGTTGAACCCGCCGACACGCGCGGTGCGACGGACAGTTACGTACCAGGAACCGTGTCATCTCGCGCACGCGCAACTCATCACGGCGCAGCCGCGCTCGTTGCTCAAGGCGATTCCAGGTCTAGAGATGATCGAGATGTCCGAATCGTCGCTGTGTTGCGGCAGCGCGGGAATCTACAACCTGATCCGACGAGAAATGGCGAACGAACTCGGTGACCGTAAGGCCCGACATGCCATTTCGACCGGCGCGGCGGAAGTCGTCACCGCCAATCCCGGCTGTGCGATGCAGTTGCGGACCTCTTTGTCGCGCAACGGCTCGGAAATGCGTGTTCGCCACATCGTCGAATTGCTCGACGAAGCCTACGGCGGCGAATCAGCGTCATTGGACGTCGCCTGGAAATCGGACTGAAGGTCGATCCCGGCTAGCGGAAAGGTAATCGTGGCCACGGTCCCTTCGTCCGAGGACCTGATGGCGAAGCGTCCGTGTAAGTCGGACGTCACAAGTCGCTCCACGATCCGCATGCCAAGGCCGCTGCTTCTACTGGGGTCGAACCCTTTGGGAACCTGACAGCCATCGTTCTCGACCTCGAGCGTGGCATGCCCAGCAAGCCGGGTCGTGCGGATGGTGATGCGACCGTGCGAGCGGTTACGAAACCCATGACTGACAGCATTCGATACGAGCTCGTTGGTCAAGAGCGCGACGATCGTCGCCTGTTTCGACGGGACGGAGATGTCGCTAGGTGGAATATCGAACGAAACGCTCAGTCCTGGCGGGATCAACGTGGAGTATGCCTCTTCGGCGACGAGACGGGCGATGGTGTCGACGGTCGTGCCACCAAACCGGTCCTCGTCGCTAAGCAGATCATGCACGGCCGCGATCGCCTGAATGCGGCTGACTGCCTCCCGCAGGAGGGTCGCCGAGGGCGACGATTCGTCCTGGCGAATCTGGATCGACAAGAGTGCAGCGACCGTTTGGAGGTTGTTGCGCACCCGGTGGTGCATTTCCTGGAGCAGCGCCGAGGTCGTTTCGAGGCCGCGGCGTGCTTCCTGATAGAGTTGCGCGTTTTCGATGGCAATCGACGCGGAGTCGGTAAACGCTTGCAGGAGCCCCAGTTCGTCCTCGGTCAACTCAGCGCCGGGCCTGAGGCGCATGCACAGGGCACCAAGCGAGGTCCGCGCCGAACGAAGGGGCATGCAGAAGATACGCCAGGTGCCGTCGACGTATTCCATATCGGATGCCAGCGCCGAACCAGTTTCGATTACTTCACGGACGAGGCGATTGCGACGGACCTCATCGGTCATCTGCCGGCTTTCCCCGATTCGGTACACGATGACAGGTTCTCCGGGCGACGAAGTACTGCTATCCATGGTCGATAGGCGAAAGACGGCGGCAGCCTCGGCGTTGATCAGCTCGACAGCCGCTTCGGTGATCCAACGCAACACGTCCGGCAGATCGAGCGACGAGGCAACGGTGCGAGAAACGCGTTGCAGGGTGCCAAGCTCAGCGATCTTGCGTCGCAGCCTCGCGTCGGTTCGACTGTACAGCCGGGCGTTCTCGATGCTGATCGCCAACTCGCCGGCGACTGTCTCCAGAAACGCGATCTCGTCGCGATCGAACGCGCGACGCTCGACAGTGAGGATGTTGAGCACGCCGACCAGGCGGTTTGCGCCGCGGATCAGAATCGGCACTGAGACCTGAGTTGTGTAGGCATCGTCCCCGAATGAGGGCGCGCTCTTCCATGCCTCATGGCCGCGGGCATCCGGCGCGATGATCGGCCGCCCTTCGGCGGCGGCTTGCCCCGTGATGCCCATGCCTGGTCGTAACGTGAGCGCGCCAATTGAGGCGGCATTGAGCCCGACTGCCGCGCGCAGGGCCAGGGAATCGGTCGCGGAGTCATAAAGCAGGACGGCACAGGCATCACTGTTCGTGGTTTCGGCGACGACGCGGACGACCGTTTCCAGCATTTCGGAGAGTTTGAGGTTCGCGGTTGCCGCGCGATTGATACGATGAAGCGCGCTGAGGCGGGCAAGCTGTGTCGCCATTTGGTCGTCACCGATTGCTACAGCCTGATCGGACCTCGGCGCCTCGCCATAGGTGCGTGCCAGCGCCGCCAGCGCGATGCCCGCCGCGATCATGGTGGTGGGGTCGGCGGTATGCCCGCCAACCCGTTCGAACAGTTCCTGGAGCGCCACCACGCCGCCGGCCATGGCTTCTTCCAACGGCACGCCCGCGGCCGCCGCGTTGCGCCCGAATTCGTCGTACGCGCGCCGCAGTGGTTGGGTGCCGAGGCCAAGGCCCTCTTGCGTCCGATACGCATCATGCAGGCTAGAGGCTAGTTGGCTCGCCAATGTTTGGATTGAAGCACTCGAAGACATGAACGCAAACCTCGCACGGTTTCGCCCGATCGTCGTAGATGATACGCCAACGCGCTCGACAGCCTGATGACGCCGTCGCTCGGGTCAACCTATACTTCGCTGTGGCGTCCAACGCTGGACGCCTCCACGACTTCGATTCACGCGTCGACGCATCGCGGGGAGCCACCGATCGATTGCAGTTCGATCCGCCGCCGAAACGAGGGCTCTCACCCTACCGCGCGCCTAACGCGCGCCGCCGGACCGGATCGCGGCCAACGCATCGGCGATCCACCAAGTCGATGTCAGGTCCGTCGTTCGCGGCCCGTTTCGTGCATCCAACCTCATCTCGGGACGACACGCGACGACTCTGGCGCGGTTCAGTGGCATTGCTCCTTGGTCTATCGATCGCCATTGGCGCCGTGATGGCCGACGTCTACTTTCATCGCGGAATTGAAACCGGCGACGAGGTGCCGACGGTTGTCCAAGCGACCGGACGCGAATTAGCAGTCAACGTCGATCTGACCGTATTCCCGCGTGAGCAACTCGAGGCGGTGGCTGCCACACTCCAGAGCCAGGGCTTTCTCTACGTCCGTCAAGCCGTAGAATGGCGCTCGGTTGAGCTGGAGCGCGGTCGCTTCATCTGGGACCGGTATGACCCAATCGTCGATGCTCTCACAAATCACGGCTTGAAACCGGTCCTCGTCCTACATACTTCACCCGACTGGGCTCGGGCTCCTGACGCTGTCGGTCAGCCCGATGCACCGCCGCGTGACCCGTCAACCTATGCCACATTCGTGAGCGAAGTAGTCACGCGATACAGTTCCAATGTCGAGTTCGTCCAGTTGTGGGACCTTCCCAACAGGGCGGAACGGTGGGGCGGAATTTCGGCACTTGCAGGCGACTACATTGGACTTCTCGCCGAGGGATCCAACGCGGCCCGGACCGCGAATCCTGAAGCGAAGGTTCTGCTGGCAGAGCTCGATCCCGCGCCGGACAATCAGTCGTTTGGCGCCGACCTGCAATTTCTTCGCGCGTTGTACAACCTTGAAGGAGCTAGCGCCTTTTTTGACGTTGTGGCAATCCGTTTGGACGGCGGAACGGCTACCCCCTACGATCGGACCGTCGATCGCACCCATGACAACTTCTCGCGGGCGATACTGTTCAGACAACTCATGCTCGAAGCAGGCGATGACGGCAAGAGTGTCTGGGCCACGAGCTATGGCTGGAACGCTGGCGGGGAAACGACGGAGTTGAGCACCGGTGATCAGGCCGACTTTATGGTCGCGGGGCACAGGCGGGCGCGGGCGGAATGGCCATGGATGGGTCCACTCTTTGCATGGGATTACCTGCCGACGGAAGGTGAACCAGGGTACGCGCTCGTGACCCGAGAAGGAGGGGCTACTGAGGCGCTGATTGCGCTCGAGGAGTATGCAGCGAGCGGCGCGGTCGGCGTCGCGGGAACCGGTTACGTGCCAATGGATTCCCGGCCGGTGGCGTACGAAGGCACCTGGTCCGATCAACACTTGGATCGCCGCACGTTTCAGTTTACCGCGGAGGTCGGGGCCACGGCGACACTCTCCTTTCGCGGAACCGGGGTCATCGCCATCCTGCGCGAGAGTCCACAGGCCGGTCTCGTCCACGTCACTATTGATGGGAAACCGCTCGAAGGCTGGCCTGGAACGAAGACAGCCTCCGAGATCGATCTCTTTTGGACGCAGGCGACCGACGTCCCCGTGGTGCTTGCGACAGGCCTCGACGATGGCGTCCATCAGCTTTCAATTACACTCGCCGAACCCGGTCAGTTGACCATTGGCGGACTGATCGTCACCAGGAAAGTGCCCTTTATGTGGCCAGTCGTCGTTCTGGTATGCGCGGGCGCGTTACTCGTTGTCTTTGCGCTTCGCGAGCTGGCGTACGTCACCGCCATACGCGCCGGCTATTTACAGCGCCGCGAGGGAATCGAGCTGCGCCCGCCGCTGCCGACCCTTCCTGACTGGCGACCAATGCGTCGGGCATAAGGGCGCTTATGCATCTGCTAGTTCAGTTGATCAGGATGCATCGAAACAGGTTGGAGCCCGGGCAACGGATGGCTCTCGCCGCATGGATCGGGTTCGTCGTGTGCGGCATGCTTCTCTCGACCAGATTACCTACGAGCCTTGCGGTCGCCCTAGTCGCGGGGGGCGTCGTTTTCGCGGCCATTTCTCCGGTGGGGGCAACGGCAGCGATCCTCTCCGCCATTCCCTTTGTCTACGATGCGATCCCAATCGGTTCATTCGATGTCAGCCCGCTGGAACTAGCTATCGTGGTTGGGTCGGCCGGACTTGCGCTCCGTGCGAGCGGCGCCCTGTTGCACCGAGACCTCCGCGGATTCATTTCCGATACGCTCCGGCCGCTGCCACTTACGCTAGCAGCGGCCGGGCTCGCGTTGGTCGCGGTGCTGTCGCTGTTGTACGTTGCCGACCCCCGTCACCTCGACGAGAGCTTGCTGGAACTGCGCAAGACTATTCTCGAACCGATCGCGGCGCTTGTGTTGATACGATGGGCCGTTCGCAATAACGGTCTTCCGCTCTTGATAACCGCGCTTGCAACAGGTGGGGCGGTGGCCGCCCTCATGGGCGGTGGACAAGTCGTTTCGCAATCGGGCGGCGTCCTCGGTGACGAGACGTATCGTGCACGCGGACCGTACCCGCATCCGAATAACCTGGCACTCTACCTTGAGCGCATCGTGATGCTCCTCGGTGGCATCGCCTTGATGTCGGCCACAGCCCGGCGGAAGGCGTTGCCGATTGCAGCTGTGCTAATCGTTGGACTCGCGCTCACCTTCTCCCGAGGCGCACTCCTGGGCATCGCGGCAGGAGGCGCGACGTTGTTGATGTTCAAGCGTCCGCCTCGCGGTTGGGTCTACTACGCCCTGGGGCTTGGTGGCGCGATCGCCGCGTTTGCCGCGATTGCCGGCGGTCGCCTATTCGCAACGGGCGCGGAAGGTGCGACGTCGTCGCGCGAACTGCTTTGGCGATCCAGCCTGCGCATGGCCGCTGATCACCCGATCACCGGCGTTGGTTTGGACCAGTTCCTCTATCAGTACGGCCGACGATACGTCGATCCTGCCGGATGGCCAGAACGCTATACGTCGCACCCACACAATCTCTTGCTCGACGTTTGGTTACGGCTCGGAGTGGCCGGAATTGTCGCATTCGCCGTGATCATCCTGGTTTCGGTACAACTTGTGCAGCATGCAAGATTACGCGAGGACCTTTCGGGCGCCGCGGCGGCCGGCGCTATCGCCGCACTGGTGGCCGGCATTGCCCATGGCTTGGTCGATAACAGCTTCTTTTTGCCCGACCTGGCGGTCCTGACTTGGTGCTTCCTCGCGTTTGTCGAGCACGATGCGCCTAAATTGCGCGAGCGACGAGCCTGGAGGCCGCTTTGGCTTTCGAGATCGGCTCTGACATGAACAAGTTCGCTTCGCCGGTAAAGGGATACGCATTGACGGGCCTTCCCAAGGAGACCTTGATCAGTGCGACATATGCGGCCGTCGCATTGAGCGTGCTCCTGGTAAGCAGGCCGATTGTAGGGTTGGCAATAGTCGTAGCCTCCGCCGTCTTCGTCGTCGGGCTGAGATCGACCTCGATCTCGGTCGGCTGCATTTTGCTCTCGATTCCGATTCAGGACGCCGGAGCGCTAACGTTCGGCAGCCTCCCGATCACCTGGACGAAGGTTGTGGTTGCCGCCGCGGCGTTGGCATGGTTGTTCCGTGTGCTCGCGGATCCGACCCAGCTCCAATTCGACGTAACGTCGGCCGTGTTTCTCGCATTTGTCGTGATTCTGATGGCATCTGTCGTCAACGCGCGGGAATTCGGCGCGTGGGTTGGCGATGTATATCGGTGGGGAGTCGCGCTCATCGTGTACTTGATGGCAATCTCCGCGCTGCGCGACGGTCGCTTTCCCACGGTGCTGGTCGGTGCGAGCGCGGTCGCCGTCATCGGCACCAGCGTGGTTGGCTTCAGCCAGGTGTTGACCGGAGCGGGGCCGCCGTCATTCGAGGCCCGCGGCCTTACGCGAGCCTACGGCGCCTTTGGAGAGCCGAATCCGTTCGCCGGCTACTTGGAAATGACGGTGCCGTTGCTGGGCGCGGTCGCGGTTTCCGGACTGCGATATCGGAACGTGGATGACCAGAGCTTCCTTGGACGCTGGCTGTGGTGGCTTGCGACACTAGCAGCGTTTCTGGGAGGCATCGCGCTGGTGTTGACTCAGAGCCGCGGCGGATTGCTCGGGCTGCTGGCAAGCATGTTCGTGATGCTGATGCTGACCGGACATCTATGGAGTTGGGTGGCAACTGGATTCGTCGTTTTCGCCGCGGCTTTGCTGCTGGTAACTCCATTCGGATCGAACCTGGCATCCGGGGCATTCGGCACTCGCGGCTTTCAGCAGGTCACGCCAGCGAATTATGCGGAGCACGAGCGATTGGCGCATTGGAAAACCGGCGTCGCGATGACGAACATGTATCCGGCGCTTGGGGTGGGGGCGGGCAACTACTCGGTCAGATATCGGGAGTTCGCGCGGGTTTGGCGGTTTCGGATTTCGCGCGGACACGCACACAACACGTATATTCACACAGCGGCGCAGTCCGGCTGGCTTGGCTTGCTGGGCTACGTCGGGTTGTTGGGTACGGCGGTCTGGCGGCTGTTGCGGTCTTTGCGGTTTTGCCGACATCCGATGCACCGAGCGCTCGTCGTCGGGGCAGTCGGCGTGACGGCAGCCGTCATGGTGCATGGCATGTTTGACTATTTGCATGTGCTCAGCCTCGGACTGCAACTCAGCGCCATTTGGGCGTTGGGAGACTTGAGCGAAAGAGACTGGCGTGAACCGGAGAGCTGATGCGTTCTGAGCCGGCACAGGTTGCTGACGATGAGTCGGCGTCGCCTGTGGTTGACAGCGCACCCGATAAAATAGACCCGCAACTCGCAATGGATGGAGTAGTCTCGGTCAACGGTTCGACGCTGGTTGAAAACGGTACCGTTCCGTCATTGAGACAGCGCATCTTCCGCCCTCGAACGCTCCTCTCCTTCGGCCTAGCGATTGCGCTTCTTGTCTTTTTCTTTCAGCGGCTCGAGATCGACCTCGGCGCCGTGTGGTCGAACGTGACGAACGCGAACCCCGCCATCTTTGCTCTAGCGGTCGCGGTCTATTACGGTGGATTTATTGCGCGGGCGATGCGTTGGCGAGGGATGTTGTCGCAGGCGGGCATCGACAGGGCACATGGATACGACGTGCCGCGGGTGCGCGGTTTGATCGAGATCTTCTTGCTCTCATGGTTCGCGAACTGCCTGGTTCCGGCGAAGCTGGGCGACGCGTATCGCGCGTACTTACTCAAGCAACGGGCTCGCTCTCCGTTCAGTACGGGATTAGGCACAATCCTTGCCGAACGACTCGCCGACTTGGCTGTGCTCTTTTCTTTGATGAGCGTCGCGGGCATCATCGCGTTCCAAGGACACCTGCCCGGGGAAGCGCGGCGCACGATGATTGGTGGACTCGCACTCCTGGCGATCGGGGCGATCGGGCTGGTCAGCCTCTGGCAGATGCGTGCGCGGATCCACCACCGGTTGCCGCGCCGTGTCCAGGACCAGTTCGGTCGATTGCACGATGCGATCTTCTCGTGCTTGCGCCGGCCGTGGCGCACGCTTGGCATCAGCATCATCATCTGGACGAGTGATGGAGTGCGACTGCTTTTGGTGGCCGCGGCACTCGGTCAGCAGTTGTCGTTGACGACGGCGATTTTCGTCGCGCTGATGAGCTCCTTGCTGACGACGTTGCCAGTTACGCCTGCCGGGTTGGGTGTTGTCGAGGCGGCGATGATCGTCGTGCTCAAGCTGGTGGACGTCGAGTCGTCGATGGCCGGTTCGATCGCGCTGGTCGATCGCGTCGTCACCTATTGGTCGATCCTCGTCGTTGGATCTGTCTTGTATATCCGGCGCTTGCGCGCGGATGTGACGATGGCGGATACGGTCGAGCGGCAGAATGTGGCGCCTTGAGATGAGGATCCTGGTCGACGACAGCGCGGCTTTCAATCAGGGAGCCGGTATCGGGCGGTATGCACGCAATATAATACCGGCCGCCGCGGCCCATCTTCCTGGTGCGGATTTTCGGCTGCTTTACGCACCTTCACAGGCGGGCGTACCGCCTTTCTTCGACGACATAGTGACTCGATTTCCTGAAGGCACTAAAGTCTCTGTGCGTCGACTTCCATTCTCGCGCCGGAGGGCCGATCAGTTGTGGTTCCGCGCGCGGTTGCCGTTGCCCGCGCGTTTCTTCAGCGGGCTGGTCGATATCGCCTATTCACCAGACTTCACGTTGCCGCCGGTCGGGAAAATCCCGCGAGCCATAACGGTCCACGATCTCGCGTTCGAGGTTTGCCCGTGGGTCGCGTCCGACGCGCTCCGGCGTTTCTTATCGACCGTCGTCCCGCGACTTGTGCGATCCTCCACGCGTGTGATGGCGGTGTCAGAGGCAACCAAGACCGATATTGTCGAGCGGTACGGAACCGCGGCTGACCGAATCGACGTGATACCCAACGGCGTCGACGAGCGTTTTTTCCGCGCTGGGCCGTTGTCATCGGATGAACTGGCATCCCTGGGCATCCCGCGGGACTATCTGTTGATGGTCGGCACCCTCGAACCGCGCAAGAATCACCGTGGCGCATTCGATGCAATGAAGACGCTTACCGGGCAGGTCGATCTCCCACTCGTCGTCGCGGGCCGCGCGGGCTGGGACGATGCTCCGATCTACGAGGCCGCTCGGCCGCTGGTCGAGGCGGGACGCGTTATGCTTCTCGATTATGCGCCTGAGGGATTGCTGCCGAACCTCTATGCGGGGGCGGCAGCGCTGCTGTACCCCTCATGGTACGAAGGCTTTGGGCTACCGGTCGCGGAAGGGTTGGCGTCCGGCGTTCCCGTTGTTGCCGGCGCAACCCCGGCGCTGCGAGAGACCGGGGGCGAGCACGCGCTTTACGCGGACGCGGGGAGGCCCGACGAGATTGGATGGCGAATCGTGGAGGCCCTCTCGTCAGGGCAGCAATCAGAAGCGGCCAGGTCGGCACGCCGAACATGGGCGCGTCGTTGGACCTGGCAAGCTGCCGGCCACCGACTTGCGGACGTTTTTCGCAAGATGCTCGAGAACGACGAGTGAATCACGAGACGGCAGACCGTGACGAAATGAACCCGACGGCTGACGGCCGGATCTGGCCAAAGCTCAGCATCTTGCTTATCGGCGGCGCGGCGCTTGGACTGATCGTTCTAATGTGCGTCATCGTCGCGCTTGTAGCAATTGCTCGCGGGTGACTGGCAGGATATTGACATCAGACCGCCCGGTACGTGGCGGTCAGGAGGATCCATGATCGCGACCAGCGCTGAAATGAACATCACCCAGTTTCGCGACGTTGCCCGGCGCATTGAGCAGGAAGTCGGCAAGGTGATGGTTGGGCAGGGCGAAACGGTGCGGGACGTTCTAATATGTGTCGTCGCTGGAGGCCACGCGCTGCTGGAAGGCGTGCCGGGTCTTGGCAAGACCCTGTTAGTGCGGACGCTCTCGGAAGCGCTTGATCTCACCTTCAGCCGGATTCAGTTCACGCCGGACTTGATGCCAGCCGACATCACCGGCACCAACATTTTGTTGGAAGATCAAGAAGGACGCCGACGCTTTTCATTTCAGCACGGTCCGATCTTCTCCAATTTGGTGCTGGCGGACGAGATAAATCGGGCGACGCCGAAAACCCAGGCGGCGCTGCTCGAGGCGATGCAGGACAAGACCTGCACGGTGGCCAACGTCATCCATGAGCTGGCGCAACCGTTCTTCGTGCTCGCCACGCAGAACCCATTGGAAATGGAGGGCACGTATCCGTTGCCAGAGGCTCAACTTGATCGCTTCTTCTTCAAGCTCTTAATCCCGTTTCCTTCGGCAAACGAACTCACCGAAATCCTGCGACGGACGACGTCGGAATACGGCACCCTCGTCGAGACAGCCGCCGACGGCGAAACGATTTTGGCAATGGGGCGACTTGCGCGACAGGTGCCGATTGCCACTCATGTGACCGACTACGTTGTGAGGCTCGTGCTCTCGACACATCCCGAAGGTGAGCGAGTGCCGATGGCAATTAAGAAGTATGTTCGATACGGCGCCAGTCCGCGCGGAGCGCAAGCGATTGTGTTGGGCGGAAAGATCAGGGCGTTGATCGACGGACGGCTCAATGTGGCCTACGATGACGTGCGGAGCGTCGCGCTGCCCGCGCTGCGCCATCGCGTGATCTTGAACTTCGAAGCGGAGGCAGAGGGAGTTTCGGGTGACGATGTCTTGACGCGGCTGCTAGCGGACGTCCCGGAGTCGGCAGCATGAGCGGTCGTCCGCCCAGATATCGTGCTTGACATGCATTTTGGCCGCGTGGTAGCATCCAGTTCGGTACGGAGGCGTGGTGTAGTGGCCTAACATGCAGCCCTGTCAAGGCTGAGATCGCGGGTTCGAATCCCGTCGCTTCCGCCTCATCTACCCTAAGGTTGACGGCACCGTCATCGGTGCCGTTTCCATTTGTCCCGAGTCGTCCGTTCTTGGCCGCCTCGTCTACGAAGAACGGCGCGAAGTCGGGCGTCGGGACGATGGCGGCGACGCGGTCGTCTTTGATCTCCACGGACTGGAAGGCAAGGCGGGCCAGTGTATTGCGCTCCTCCTGCGTCGCCTGCCGCCACATCGCAGCGAGGTCGCGGAGAAGGGTCGCGGTCTGGACGAGGATGGCGGCCATGTCACGGGAGCCGCGTAGCGTCGCGCGCTCGGCTTCTAACTGGTCTCGCTCTGACTGGTATGCCTCGCTCGTAAGGTCTCCCCACTTGTAGAGCTCGCGGATCCGCTCCAGCCGGTTGGTGATCTCTCGGCGTCGCCGCTCGGCGTCGTCTTGCTGGGCGTGCGCCTGCTCGTGAAGGGCGACGATCTGCCGCACCGTCTCGTCCGGCAGGGTGAAGGTCGCCAGGTACCGCTCGATCTGCGCCTCGATTCCGTCGAGCAGGACGGAGCGCTGGACGCAGCGGTCGGTCTGCCGTCGCTGGTAGCAGTGGATGCGGGTTCGCTGGTGGCGGTTGGTGATGATGTGGAGCCGGCCGCCGCAATGGGCGCAGACGCCGATGCCCGAGAGCGAATGCGTTCGGCGGGCACGTGCCACGTGGAGCGCCCCGGATCGGTTCGACACGCGCGTTTGCTGGGCGCGCTCAAAGAGGTCCGCGTCGAACAACGGGGCGTGAGCGCCGGGCATCCAGCCCCCGGCGCCGTCCGGCAGCTCGCCGAGGTAGAACCGGTTGGTCAGCATCCGCCGCACGGTGTCCTTCGTGAAGAGGTTGCGGCCGCGATTACCCGTCGTGCGGCAGCCGGCCGCGTTCAGTGCCTCGGCGACGTCGCGGTCGCTCTTGCCTTCAGCGGCCGCCTGGAAGGCCGTGAGCAGACCGGAATACGTCTCGGGGTCTGGCACCGGCGGCGCTTGAGGATCAGGAACGAGCACGCCTTCGCCGTTGAGGGCGGCACTGCGCTTGAGTCCGAACGGAAGGACGCCGTTCCAAAGGCCCTGCGCCTTGCGCTCGGCCTTGCCCTTCTTTGTCTCCCAACTGAGGTTGTCGCTGTAGTACTGGGCGAAGGCTGCGAGCGTGGCGAGGATCACCTTGCCGATCGGCGTGGTGAAATCCATGTTCTCGCTGATCGAGACGAACCCGGCGCCGGCGCGGTCGAGGCGTTCCAGCGTCTCCAGCGTCACCCGGAGATTTCGGGCGAAACGGTCGAGTTTGTGGACGACGATGACGTCGAGCAGACCGGCTTCGGCGTCGGCGATCATCTGCGCGAAATCGGGACGCTTCGCGAAGTCGTCGGTGCGGGCGCTCTTGCCCTCGTCGCGGTAGACGCGGACGACGGTCCAGCCGTGCGCGTCGCAGTAGCCGCGTCCGGCGCGATCCTGGGCGTCGAGCGAATAGCCCTGGACCTGCTCCTCGCTACTCACCCGCTCATAGAGTCCTGCCCTCAGTGGCACAGTGTTGTGGCTGTTTCGTTGTAAGCGCATAGCTGCCGTCCTTACTGCGGTCAATTGCTGCGGTCGGCCACCTGCCCGCGGCTTTCCTCGGCTGGCCAGTCAATCAAGTCCCCTGGCTCGACATCGAGCGTGCCGGCAAGCTTGCGCAGCGTCGCCGCCTGGACCGCTTCCCCCCGTCCCATCTCCAGCCGACTGACCGTCATCCGGTTGATGCCGGCCGCCTCGGCGAGCTCGGCCTGGGAGAGCGCGCGCCGAATCCGCGCCCGGCGCAACAGCCCCCCGTCCACGTGCATCCCCGTCACACCTCCCGCGATGTCGCATCGTTGCGTCATCTGCCCGAACGTTGCCGGTAACATGATAAGGGAAAGATCGTACTATGTCAATTCATTGCCGCAATTGTGCAGTATTCCTATTGACAGAGATAGATCAAAGATGTATCATGTCTTTGGCAAGTGGGGAGGATCCCCACACCCGGTACCCGCCCCAAAGCAAAGGAGCCGCCCATCGAGCAGCACCACCGGACAAGCACCCGGCATCGGGCAGGCGGCGCGTCGCCTGTCGCGGGGATTAGAAGGAGCGGCCGACCGGGCTAAGGCAGAAGAGCCAAAACCAAAGCGGCCACCGGCACAGACGACAAAGCCCCCGACGCGCTAGGCACACGTCAGGGGCTCACGCTCACGCCCTCGCAGGATTGAGCACGGGAAGGATACCACTATGCAAACACAGGCAGTTGTTCCCACCCCACGCCGCCGGATCGCCACGCCGGAGCGCTGGCAGGCGGCGCTGAAGCGGGCGCTGGCCGACGGACTCCAAGTGCGGCAGCTCTCCGGCTCCGGCCAGTGGATCGCCACGAGCGGCACCCGCGACGGCGTCGCCTACGAGACGGACGGCCGCGACTGCACGTGCGAGGCGGCCATGCTGGGCGGCGATCCGGTGTGTAAGCACCGCGCGCTCTACTGGCACCGGCAGGGCATGCTCGACCTCGATCCCGAGCCGGAGCCACCCGCCCCGGCCAACGTCATCCCGTTTCGACGGCCCGCACGGGCTGATGACACGCAGCGGGACGGCGAGCAGGCAACGGCCGACCGCGCCATCGCTCTGATCGAGCGGATGGCGGCCCGTGCCGCCGACGAACCGTGCGATCTCCGGATCGCGGCCTAGCCCTCACCGGGGAGCGACCAACGCCGGTCGCTCCCTCCTCGCCCCCGGCTCGGCGCGATTCGTCCGGTGTGATCGCATGCCAGGTCCGACGGCCAGCCGCCTGACCACCTGCCCCAGCGAGGTTGACGCGACGACGCGCCGCACGGCGGGGACATGGCGCCGTGTCCCCGCCCAGCCGGCGGCGCTCTCCCGATCGCAACGTCCCCTATGCGTGAAAGGATGCCTGACGATGATCGGTTACGATCTGGCCCTTGCCGACGAGTACGCGGACGCCTACCGCCGCGGGTTTCGGGACGGTGCCCGCGAAGCGCCCCAGGTCGCCGGCGGCCTCGCCGCGCTGCGCACCATGCGCGATGCCATCCATGCCAGCCTGAACGCCCCGCTCGATCGACACACCCACGGCAGCGACTACGCCCACCGCGCCGGCCGCGCCGACGCCTACAGCGATGAGCTCATCCGCCACGTGCCCGTGACCGTCGACCTGGCCACCCTGCATGGCTGCGACCTCATCGGCAAACCCAAGCTGATGCAACTCGCCCTCGCCCAGGCGAAGGCCATCGGCGCGGCCAGCGTCACCTACACCCGCGACTGTCCGCACTTCCAGGTCAGGGCGAACGGCTGGGAGGTTGTCTATCGGCCCGAGGCCGGCCCGGATGACCTGTTCGATCACCCGCACGTCTTCGTGACCGGTCCCGCCTGCTGGGTGGTCAAGCCGGCCCACGATGGCGCGCTGCGCTATCACTTCTTCTACGGCACGGCGAACGAGCCGCAGCTTGCCCGCTGCCTGGCGCTCTTCGGCGTGCAGCCGGACCACTAACCACCACCCGAGGGAAGCGGAGGTTCACCGCTTCCCTCACTCGGCACCCGTCGCCGCCACGCATCGACCCGGCATCTGACTTGCCTCTGCCCTGCTCCCCATACCCATCCTTCTTTTTTCATCCGAGTCGCCGGGAGGCGGGGAGGCCGGAGGATATTACGCAGCGAGCGGATCATGGACAGGAGGACAGCCCTTCCTGCTGAACCGTGCAAACACGTCCGCCTGACACAGCATCTTGTTGCCCCGAGCACCCCAGCAACAGACGCATTATCGGTCGCACATTGAATATGGTGATGTGCAGCCACCTGTGCTCTGCTCAGATGAAAGCGGAATCGCCGGGACGTGGCGTCAGAGCGCCGATAAGCTCCCATCGAATGGCGACAGCAGCCGTTTCGATCTAGCAGGCGGTTGATTCCTCTCCTTCCGTCCCCGGTGGAGAACGAGGCGTCGTGTTGCAGATGCGGCGCGAGAGTGGCCGGGGATGGCCCGTCCGTGCATATCGACGAGCGATCTACCAGACCCGACCTGCACATCCAATCGCTTGGGCTCACAAGCTCCCGTCGCATCGAGGGATCGTGCCGCTCCCCCCTAGCCCTCCCGTGTACGGGAGGACTTTTCGTGGATTGTCCGAATGTGCGGGGTGGGGAGGGGTTCCCTCGCGCCTCTCTCGCAGGTACGCGACGATTCTGAAGCCCATGCGGAACTCACGTGTCGAGTCCTGCGGCCTGGCGCAAGGTCGCAACGTGGGCGTCCATCCCGTCGAGGTATTGGGCGTCCAGTTCTCGAATGCGGTCAACGGTGCGCCAGTACCGGCGCCAACTCAGCCACGCCGGCCGTCGAGGAATGAGGCCCAGGACCGGCGGAGCGCCGAGCTGGGCGCGCAGGCGGTTGGCCTTGCGGAACTGGCGCCGTCCCTGGTCCTCGCGTGTCGAGGCGTAGACCAAGCCGTGGCAACGTCGGCAACGGAAGTGCAGTCCAAGCAGGTGTAGGACGGCGACGCGACCGCCGCAACCTGGACACGCAAACCACGGGCGCTCGCCCCCGTAGTGACAGGGCGTGCGGACCAGCGCGACCGGCTGCCGCACGTGCCGATCGCCGTCGAATGGCGAACTGATCTGGTACGCGAGGGTCAGCGTGTCGCCTTCGACGGAGTATGCAACCACCGCATCGCCGAGGAGACCGGGCCACGTGTAGGTGTGGTCGCCGGGCGCCAGTCCGCCGCGTCGCGCAAGCTGGCGCACGTCGAGCGCGAACGCCCGGTCGGTCGATGGTTTCTTGAAGAGCCTGGTGCCTGATCCGTAGCCACCCATCTCGCTGCCTTCTCTCGCATGCGCCAGCATGCAGAGTTGCGCAAACTGCTAATGATTTCGAAGAATACGCCGCCGGCGACGCGCTAATCAGCCCTGCCCCTGTCCCTCATACGCGCGCACGGGAAGCCGCTGCCCTGGCGTGTCGTGCGACCACTGGGGCAGCTCACCTCACTTTGTCACCATGCTGTGAGCAAACGGGGCTTCGCATGAGTTGACGCAGATACGAGGTGAGGCTTCAACCGGGGCCGAACACGTCGGGGTATCGTGCGACCTGCTCGTCGAAGGGTCGGCCGTGCCGGATGACGACGACGCGAAAGCCTTCGTCAGCGAGGGCATCTCGTAGCTCCTGGTCCTTGGCTGTTTGAGTTGGGGTGTCGTGGTGAGGGCCGTCGACAAAGACACAGACTCCGTTCAGACCATCGCGTTCGTAGTAGAAGTCTGGTTGGACAGGCACGTCGGAGCGCGGCCGGTGCTGGGCGAAGTCCGGCAAGCGAAGCTTCTCCGCATGGAGGAATGCGACGAACTCGCGTTCCAGGCTGGAAGCCGGGTCGATGCGGTCGAGCAGCCATCGGTACTGCTCGTCATAGGGGCGGCCCGCCGTCGCACTCTGGACTCTCGACGTGGCTAGTTCACGGAGATAGTCCTTGACAAGATGCCGGTTGAGGAATCGGTGTTCCAACTGATTGCTGTAGCTGAGCAGGCAGTCATAGCAAGCGTACTTGCAGCGGCGGCCCCATTCCGCATCCGGCTCTCCGGTCTCTGGATCGAAGTGACAGACCTGGAGCGCCTCCTTCGCGACTTCGGCGAACGAGTCCGGCTCCTCCAACATTCGCTCCCAAACACCAGTGCCGCCCTCCGCGGCTTCCCAGAGTAGCAATCGAAGGTGGCTGCCTTCGCCGATCAGCTCAATGGCGACTTCGCTCTCCTCGACCTGGTATGCCACCTGGATGCCTCGCTGCAAGGCGAAGGCAAGGCTCTTCAGGAATGCCTCGTTCTGTGCGGAGGGAGCAATGGGGCGCAACAGGAGGATGTTGCGGCTGTCGGTGACGTAGGTCTTGACCCCGGTTCTCACGGTCTGGAGTCCTGGCTCGTCTCCGTTTTCACCTTCAAGATCGTCGTCCTCGCGCTTACCCCACCGGCCACGTTCGGCATCGATCGTAAACCCGGCCCGCGCCGCGGATCGACGCCAGCCGTGGTTGATGCGCCAAAGCTCCGCACGAGGCGCGTATTCGATCTCCAGGAGCGACCATTCGCCGGAGGCGTCTCGCGCCTCGGCACGACGGGCACTCGCCCCCGGCGAGAAGCGGTAGTGGGTCGTAATGTGATACCCCTCGCGGGCACGTTCCTCCTCATCTGAGGAGATCCGCTCCTGCTGGCGTGCTTTCGCCGTCGGCTGCTCCAGCAGTGCCTGTGGATACTCAGATGTCTTCGCATCGAGGATCGTGCCGCAACAGACGCAGAGATCGACCGGTCCCTCGCTGGCGGGATGGACGTAGCCGCACTCGTTGCAGAGCCGGGCGCTGGTGATGCGGGCGTCGAAACCGCCCGGAGGCACGATACAGGACGATACGCGGTGCTTGCGCCCCTCATGGTAGATGACATTCCAGGGACCGAACTCAGAGAGGCCGAGAAAGCGCGGCCTATCGATCGATTGGGCGCTGTCCCGCACTGAGACCAAGACGCGGAGTGGCAATCGCGGGAAGTTGTAGCCGGGGAGGAAGCCTTCGGTTGCGAGGTAGCGATAGGGGTAGAAGTCCGATTCGGTGTAATCGCCCTGATTCAAGAGGAGATCGACTTCGCGTTTCGCTTCCTGCTCCTGGCGTTCGGCGTCCTGGCGATCTTTTCGCGGCAATCGCGGCAGATCGATCTTGCGGCGGGCCTCGTCGCGGAGGGCGACAGCGGCCCGGTACAGATCGCGCCAACGCTCAAAGGCAACATTCAACGCGTCGGGCGCGTCCCTGACGGTCTGGACCAGCCATTCGTCGGTAAACCAGTCGGCGGAGGTAATGGTCGGGTCGGCGGCGGTGATCTCGCGGAAAGCGGCAACGACATCGGACCGATGGCTCTCCGTCGTCCGAAGCAGATTCGCCCACTTCTCAGCCTCGATCGGGAAGTTCAGCTGGCCGAGGTCGAGGACATCGGCGACCGAATTGCCCAGGGAGAGACCAATTGCGGCGAGCCAGACGGAGTGGAGGTGCGCCTCGACCAGCTCCCGGTTGCCGAGATCCATGCGATTAGGTGCGACGGATCCGGCGATCATCGCCTGCCGCCGACGGAAGAAGTACTGGTCGTGCGCGTTGCCCTGGCTGGCGAAGGTGAGGACGAGCGCCGGCTTTCCGCCACGGCCGGCACGCCCGCTGCGTTGCGCGTAGTTGGCGGGCGTGCGCGGGACGTTGCGCATGTGGACGACGCCGAGGTCCGAAATGTCGACGCCCAGCTCCATCGTCGGCGAGCAGAACATCGCGGCCAGTTGCCCGGCTTTGAACTCACGCTCGCGCACCAACCGGGTCTCCCTGTCAACCTGGCCGGTGTGCTCGGCGCCGGTGATACCCGCGAGAAGGCGAGATGGCTCTTGATAGAGGCGCGAGAAAAACGCGTTCGGTTCGGTCGAGAGCATCTCCAGGCGCCGCTTATGGAGAGCCCTGGCGCGGACCGGATCGAGGCCCGCGGCTCGGCCATCGCCGCGCTGCCAGCGGACCACGTCCGCCTTGATCTGGACGCCGTAGTCCTCCCCATCCTTCGTAACAACGGTAAGAACGTGGCCGCGCAACACGGCGACGATGCCGAGCACCATCGCATCCACATCGGTTGCCGAGAGATCGCTCGGCAGATCCCAGGTGTGGCGGGAGCGAAGGTAGCGTCCTAATGTAGAACGGTAACTGAGGCCGATCGTTGAGTCCCGGTCGTGCTCGGGCATGCCTATGCCGGGCAGTCGCGCGATGACGCTTTCCCGCAGCCGCTCGCGGCGATCGATCGACCAGGGCGTGCGTAGCCATTGGTTGGCTCGATTGACCAACTCGCGGGTGCTCTCGGCTTGGAGGCACTCGGCGTCGATGACGAGCAGTCCACGAAGGTGATCGAGGATCGCCTGAAGAACCTCCCACCGCTTATGACCGCTCGCGGCTGCCAATACCGGCACGTCGGACCAGCGCGCATCATCAAGGGCAAGCTCCTCCATTCCCGCGTAGCGGAGCGAGAGCAACCCAACCTGTTCGAGATTCGGCTGGGCAATCCGCCAGGCGCGCCGAAGATCCTCAAATGCCCGGTACGTGAGGAGATTGACCATCACGGCCCGCGCGCTGTCGTGTCCTGGACCGGAGTCAACCGGTTCCCGCATGAACTCCTCGGGCTTGGGACCGAGCGCGGCAAGGATCGCGGGACCGAGCCGCGAAAAGGTCAACTCGTCTTGCTCGGTCAGCGCACGGGAGAGGGCGCCACGCAGGAGCGTAATTTGCGCGAAGTCATTGAGATGGCCCGCCTGGAGGGAGGCATCCTGGCGGTTGTCGGTGAAGCTGAGGACCTTGTTGCCACCGCGGTCCTCGGGATGGGCCGCCCGGAGCCCGCCGACCGCGGCATTGCTCAGGATGGTCGTTGCGGTCGAGCGCCCGGTCTGACTGAGGGTGGCGAGCTTGCGGAAGTCGCTCTTGTCTCTAAGGGTGTAGCTGGCACGGCAGCGAAGGCACAGCATCAAGGGACGTGCCTGGAACCAACCATGAACCGCGCCCTGCACCGGCTCCCAGCTGACGGCGCCGCTGGGATGCGCCCATAGCTCAAGCGGAATGTGCTCCTCGTACCGCTGCCGAACCTTCGGTCCGGATTTGCGCTGCTCGAACCAGAACTCGGGAAGTTGGGTCAGGCGGCGAGTATCGCCGGGCGTTTCCTCGGGCCAGAGGTCGCCGGTCTCCACAGCGAAGAAACCGTACATGCCGGGTAATTCGTCGTCCGGAGCGTTCAGGAGCGGGAGGCGGGGGAGCAGGCGCTCGCCACCGTCGAGATCGGCGCGAGAGACCAGGTAATACTCCTGGCCGCAGTCGCGGCAGAAGGCCAGCGGATAGAGGAGCTTTGGCTGCTCACCGGCGCTCCCTTCCTCGATATCGTCTTCGTCCGGCGCGACGAACTGCCCTGCAAGTGTGAGCTGGCGGCTGTCGGGCTGCTCGATCGTCGCGTAGACGCTGCTGCCTGAGGCGAGGAATTGGTGGAGGCGGAAGGCAAAGAGCGGATCGCCGGTATTGGTGCGGACGGCATTCCCTGCCTCCAGGGCAGCCATGAGGCGCTCGCGACAAAGATCCGTCGGCAAACCGCTTGCCTCAACCAGCCGCTTGAGACCATCGGTGAAGGTGACCGGCTCTCGCCGGATCAGGCGCCCGTCTTCCTCTTGGAGGCCGAACGTCTCTTCGAGCCAGGCGGCGAGCGGGTGGTTCCGCACGCCGGCATCCGACGGCGCGGGCGGCGGCAACTGCACTGCCGTGCGCAACTCCGCTTGGGTCCTCGGGACGGCAACGGCGGCGATCCGCTGGAGCGTCTCGTCCACGACGTTCGCGGCAGGAACGCGGACGCCGAAGAGGGTTGAACCGACGTCGGCGATGCGCGCCTGGCGATCGTCGCGGGAGCCGCCGGTCGCGATCGTGGCGCTGGTGCCGACGAGCTGGATGTCCTGACCCGCCTTCTGACGAACGCGACGCGTGAGCATCGCAACGTCGGCGCCCTGGCGGCCACGGTAGACATGCAGCTCGTCGATGACGAGGAAGCTCAGCTCCTTGGTCGCGGTCCGGAGCAGCGTCCGCTCGTGGGGGCGGAGGAGCATGTACTCCAGCATGACGTAATTGGTGAGGAGGATGTGCGGCGGGTTGTTGATGATCGCCTCGCGCTCCGCGTCACGCTCCTGGCCGGTGTAGCGGGCAAAGTGGAGCGGACTGTCCGGCCAGTTCTCCCGCTTGAAGTGTTCGAGCGCGTCGATCTGGCTGTTTACCAAAGCGTTCATCGGGTAGACGATGACCGCGCGAACCGTCGGGCGATCAGGGTTGTGACGAAAGACATGGTCGACGATGGGCAGGAGATAGGTGAGGCTCTTGCCGGAGCCGGTCCCGGTGCTGACGATGTAGGGCTCGCTGCACTGGGCGATGCCGAGCGCCTCCTCCTGGTGCCTGTGGAGCCGCAAGTTGGGGCCGAAGAACCGGGCAGTCTCGCGGGCGATAAGACCCTGATTGGCTAACTCGCCGAGCGTCTGTCCGCGCTCGTAGGCGGGGTTGAGCTGGAGGACGGCGTCGGGCCAGAGCTCGCCGTCGCGGAGCGAATCGCGGACGAAGCCGTCGATCCGCTCGTCGAGGATGCGGACGAAGCTCTCGAAGTAGTCGCGATACTCGCCGACGACGCGATCGCGGAGCGCGAAAACGTCAAGCGACATCCTTACCCTCCCGGTCCCACATTGCAGTAGGTTTCGCTGGTCCTGGTCTGTCATGGATTCCTTCAAATATACTGAAGGAATGGATGACACGATGGCCAGCGACCCAGATCTTTCCTGCCTCTTCGCGACCGCGTCCGGGCAGCACGGTTACTTTACAACCGCACAAGCCCGTGCCTGCGGTTTCAACTGGAATCTGCTCACATATCATACGCGAAGCGGTAAGTTTACTCGAACCCACCGAGGGCTCTATCGCTTTCGCGACTACCCGTCCTCGCCGCGGGACGAGGTCGCCGCCGCCTGGCTCGCCGTCGGCAAGGACGTGGCCGTGGTGTCGCACGAGAGCGCGCTCGACCTGTACGGCCTGAGCGACGTGATCCCTGATAGCATCCACCTCACGGTGCCGCGCTCGAAGCGTTATCTGGCGACGCTGCCGGGTCTGACTATCCACACCACGTCCAAGTCCCTCCAGCCGGGCGACATCGCTGTCCGCGACGGCATTCGGCTCACGTCGGCCACACGGACGATTCTCGACGCGGCCGAGGTGGGCATCGGCCCGGAGCAAATCGAGCTCGCGGTCAGGCAGGCCATCGAACGGGGACTGACGACCCGCACGCTGCTCCGGCAGGCCGCCCTGGAGCGGAGCCAACGCGTTGCCCGTCTCATTGCCGGCGCCATCGACCAGGTGACGAGATGAGGTACGCCACCGCGACCGCGTTCCGCGCCGCGCTGGAACAGCGGCTCAATACGGCGGCTCGGCAGGACCAGCGTGCGCTCGGGCGCCTGCGTAAGATGGTCGTCTTCGACCGCCTGCTGGCTCGCCTGCTCGTCGTCGCCCCGGATCGATGGATCGTCAAGGGCGGCCTGGCCCTGGACCTGCGGCTCGGCGACCGTGCCCGCACCACCAGGGATCTGGACCTTGCCCGTCAGGACAGCGAGGAGGCGGCGACCACGGACCTCATCGCCGCCCAATCGCTCGACCTCGGCGATTTCTTCACGTTCGAGATCGAGCGGCAAGGAAAGATGGACCCCGATCTCGAAGGCGCCGCCGTGCGCTACCACGTCACGGCCGGACTCGACGGCCGCCGCTTTGAGGACGCGATCATCGACGTCGGATTCGGCGATCCACTGGTTGGCACGCCTGATCGCCTGCACGGACCGGATTTCTTCGGCTTTGCGGGGTTCGAACCGATCGAGGTCCCGGCGCTGCCCCTTGAACAACATCTCGCCGAGAAGGTTCACGCCTACACGCGCACCTTTGGCGGGCAACACCCCAGCTCGCGGGTCAAAGACCTCATCGACCTGGTCCTGATCCGCTCTGCCGCCGACTTCGAGGCAGGCCGCTTGCGGCACGCACTCGACGTCACCTTCACCGCCAGGGGAACGCACGCCATTCCCGCGGCACTTCCATCCCCGCCGTCGAGCTGGGCAACTGTGTATCGACGGCTCGCCACGGAGGTCGGACTCGAACCGGACCTTGCGACCGGACACCGGCTGGCCGCTGACTTTCTTGATCCCGTCCTAAGCGGCGAACCGGAGGACGATGCGCGCTGGCACGCAGTGCGCGGCTCGTGGCGACCGTCCCAATGATCCTTCCCATCATGTGCGCGGTTGATGATCGGGCAGCGCGACAAATCCATGCTCGATCATCGCGTCGATGACCTGCGCGATCGAGCGCCGGTCAAAGCCGCTGCGGGACGGCTTCCAGGCGAGGACCTCGTCGAGGATGGCCGACTTCGTCAGCGGCTGCCCTTGCTCGCGGCGCTGGCGCCAGACCTGATGGACGGTTGCCCACTGCTCGATGGTGAGCCAGTCGAAGGGACGGAAGAAGGTCACCAGTGCCTCGACGTCGGCGAGGCGGTCGGAGAGGAAGCGGAGCGCGACGCCGTCCGCTTCGGCCGCCTTGCGGCCCGGCCGGTAGCGGACGATTCGGCGCTGCTTGGTGACGGTCAACCAGCTCTGCTTTTGCGCCAGGCCCTCGACGGGATAGAGCTTCGGATCGAGCGGACCGGCGGCCTCGCGGACGAATTCGAGGTTGAGATCGACCCCAAGGTGCTCTTGAAGGAAGTAGAGCTCCTTGGCGAGCTTGGTGCGGCCGAAAGTCGGATCGCCCGCGCTTTGGTTCGCGAGCCACGCCACGACAGCCGCCTGCCGGTAGCGGTCGTGGCCGGTCACACTGGGCGATTCGTCCGCCCGCGCATCGTATGGAGAGGGCGGAGGCTCGGCGGCCATCAGGCCGGCGACAGGCTCCGGTCGGGCTGGAGCCTCGGGCAACACGAAGACGTGGCGCACCGCGGCGGCAGCCTCACCGCTCAGATCGGTGAAGCGGTCATAGGCGTCGAGGCAGAGGCGCTTGGTGCGGTACTCCCCGAACGCCTTTCGCTCGTTCTTCTCCAGCACAGGGAAGGTGCCAAGGATGTAGGCGAAGTCGTCACGGTTCAGCCCGTAGAGATGAGCGTAGATGCCGTCCAGCTCCGCCCGCAGTTGCGCCCGCCGCTCCTCGTCCCAGTCGAACGGCGGGCCGTCGCAGCCGCAGTCCCGCGCGAAGGGCACCAGGTCGTGCGCCGTGTAGACCAGCTCCAGGACGCGGGTGACGATCTCATCGAGCAGGTCCAGGGTGTAGGTCTCGGGCGGAAGGACGGGAAGCTGCTTGACGATGAAGTAGCTGAGGTTCACGCCTCCAATCTTTTGCCTAGTAACCCAGTCAAAGGCGAGGCAGTTGAGATTGGCGGCGAGGGCAGCAACTCGTGAAGCACTGACTGTGTCTTTCGGGAGTATGAGCTGAAGGCTATGACCGGCAGCGGTTCGCGGCAGGATAGTCAATTTAACCGTCGTCATGTTCGTCGGACTGGTCACATTTGCAAATGCGACAAACCACTCTCGGCAATAATCGACCAGGCGAGCGGCGATGTCCTGCTCATGTACCCAATACATCGGTATCGCGAGGCGACTGGAATCGTTATGTTCCTCGGTTGAGATATCAATCGGTTGATTCTGGCGTTGAGCCGCCGTTGCGCTATGCACAATGTCGGCCGCTCGGTGGTCATAGTTTTGGAACATCATTCCTTGATAAAGTCGCTCCCACACCTCGTCGCCCCGCCGGAACCGGCCATCCGGCCCGAGGATCGCGCCATCTCCCTCCAGCTCCGCCCGCGTCCGGAAGAGGTGGGAGTCGTTCGACATGTCCAACATGCGCTTGAACGTGACGCCCCACGGGTTCTCGCCGGTCGCCTCGTTGATCAGCACCGGCGCGGCGCGGTAGAGCGCCCTGGTGATCTCGGCGTCCCGCGCCGAGCGGAAGATGGGGCAGGTGCGGGTGTTCGGGTTGAGGAGGGCGATGTCGTCCGCCGACAGGGTGAAGCGGCTTTCCGGGTCGCGCAGTTCGGCTGGCTGGAGGAGGAAGAAGGCGGCCTCGAATGGCGCCGCCGGCCGCTCCGCCCCGCTCACCGTCAGCAGCGAGAACTTCATGCGGCTGTCGACCGCGGGGAAGAGCCCCTCGCGGTTCTCGAAGTCGAAGAGGCTGACCAAGCGGCCGTGCTCGACCAGCCAGCGGAAGAAGTGCTTGTTGGTGTCGTCGGTGGCGATGCCGGTCGGCACGAGCACGCCGCCACGACCGCGATGACCCGCCATCCGGGCCGTTTGCTCGGCAAAGACGGAGTACGTGTTGATGTCGCCGCGGCCGGTGCGTGGGAAGCGGCCGGATGCGCGAAGGAACGTGCTCGCCGCCTCGGCGTCGTGCTTCGCGTCCGCGAACGCTCGGGCAAGCGCCGGATCGCTCTCGGGTAGTCGATCGATCAGGCGTTGGCGCGCGGCTTTGTTCGACGCGGTGGCAATCGCCGGATCGCGCGCGGCGAAGAACTCCTGCTCTTGCAGCTTGATCCGCTCCCACGGCGGGTTGCCGAGAACCACGTCGAAGCCGCCGGCCTCGAATACCTCGGGAAACTCAAGCGGCCAATGGAAGAAGGCGAGCCGATCAGCCAGCGCGTCGGCCCGTCCGCCGACTTCAGCATCGAGCGACTTCGGCTGCGTGAGCGCTCGATGGACGTCCTCCGTCAGCGGCGCGAGTGATCCCGAAAAGCGTCGCGGCGCGTCCTCGACAAGCGGCGCGAAGAAGGCGGCGGTCCAGAGGTTGCACGCCCGCCTCCAGGTCCACCAGACGGTCTCCGGGTCGCGGAGCTGCGCGTAGATCTGTTCCTTCGCCCGGACGTCATTGGCATTCCGCTCATCAAGGAGCGCAAGCGCGCCGAACTCCCGAGCGAACTCGCCGTCCAGATCTGGAAAGCCATCGGCATAGTCGAGCGACCGTGTCGTGTTGAGCTTTCGGACGTGGATAGCAAACTTCTTGTCGTCACCGGTCACCGACTTGTACGCATCGTCCGGGATGCCCTGCCTCAGCACCGCGAGGTCAAAGACCCCAACCAGGCTATCGCCGTGTTTGATGTGATAGTCGAGGAAGGAAAGGGGTAGGCCGGCGTGGTGGCCCTCGATCCAGAGGGCGACTTTGCAGAGATCGACGGCGAGCGGGTTCTTGTCGACGGCGTAGATGCAGGAGCGGATGACGTCGCGGACGGCGAGACGGTAGGCATCGGGCGCGGGCTCGGCTTCGCCGGTACGAACGCGCGCCAACTCCCTTCCCAGTCGGCGGGCGGCGGCGAGGAGGAAGTGACCCGAGCCGGACGCCGGATCGCAGACCTTCAGGCTGAGGATCGCTCGCTCCTGCTCCTCCCGCGTCTTCGCGGCGGCAAGCTGCTCGTTCAGGACCGGGACGAGCGCGGACTCGATCAGCTCGCGGACCAGCTCGGGCGGGGTGTAGTAGGAGCCGGTCGTCTTGCGGTCGCTGCCGGCGACGAGCTGGAACGGCCTAGGATCATCGAGACGGACGGCAGGGCGGTATTCGAGGAGGCTCTCATAGACGGAGCCAAGCTCCTCGACGTCGAGCCCGGCGTAGTTGACGCGGCGGCGGACCTTTTCGTCCTTGAAGGTCGAGAGGTGGAAGATCGCCCGGAGCAGGTCGCGGTTGTGGCAGTGGGCGGTCTCCAGGTCCCGGCAGGCGGACGGCCCGAAGAGCTCGCCGTCGAGTGCCGTGAGGCCCAGCATCCTCGCGGTCTCGTCGTCGCGGAGGAGTTCGAAGGTCCGCACAAGACCCCGCCAGAGGTCACCGAACCGGTCGCCACCGTAGGGGCGCTCGCACCGGTCGCGGAGACGGTTCGCGCTGTAGTAACGCGAATAGATCTCGTGCAGATCGGTCGTGGTCGAGTCGGGCGGGAAGATGAGGCGCCGCTCCTCGGCGACGAAGAGGAAGAGGAGGCGGTAGACGAGACGCAGGAGCTGCCGATAGTACCGGGCGGCGTCGAGATGGCCGCGCTCGAAGGCCGCTCTCAAGTCTCCGCTCTCCGGGTGCGAGAGGAAGGCATTGCCGAGGATCTCCAGCGCCTGCTCGACCCCGTCGCGCAGGTGCTTCCGGACGCGCCCGCCTTCGTCGAGCCCTTCCTGGTAGAGCCTTTCCAGAATGCACGAGGCGGCGGCGCCAGCACTCCGCGGAAAACGCGTCCGATGGAGGAGGCGGTAGAGGAGAACAAACTCGCTGTAGAGATTCGCCTCGATCATTCCCCGCAGATCGAACTCAAGGTAGGTGGGGCGAGAGAGGCGGTTCGAGTCGCGCAGGAGGCGCAGTCGTTCCCCGTTGGTGACGATGCCCCAGAGCGCGTCGGAGCGATTGAGGTACTCCTGGACGAGGGCGTGGGGACTGCGACGGGCGCCCTCCTTCTTGCCGAGGTCCTGGTCGATGGCGACGACATGCAGCGGCGGAGCCGACGGATCATCGCCGGCCAGGTGCGAGATCTGATAGCTCTCGGCGCCGACCGCGAGGCCGGCACGCTGGTAGACGAGATCGAAGCCGAGCCGTTCGAGGGCGGGGATCATCCAGCTCTCCCGCGTGAGACTGGTCAGACTCTCGCGGGAGTGCTCGCGGCGGCGCTGGAAGGCGTCCCAGTAGGAGCGGACGTCGGAGAAGGCGGCCTGCGTCTCGTCGGAGAGGCGGCGGCCGTCGAGGCCGAACTCCTTCGCGGCCTGGCCGGCGCCCTCGCCGGCGGCGATCCGGTCGAGCAGATCCGCCGGGAAGAGCCCACCCTCGATCTCGATCGCGGCGTAGGCCATCAGCGGCTCCCTCCGGGCACGAGGACGTAGCAGCCGAGGAGGTCAGGATCGTGCGCATCCACCTTGAGCGGCGACGCCTTGACGAGCTTGCGCAGCCGGTTGTGCGACGCCTGGAGCTGCTCGACCCGCCACTGGACGATCGGCTGGTAGCAACTGGGGGTGCGGTCAAGGAGGCCGAGCGCCCACTGGACGTGCTCTGCGCGCTCGGACTGACTCATGTTGGCGACGGGTCGGTCTGCTGCCGTCAGGAGCTCGCGGGCGGCGGTATCGAGCGGCTCGATCCAACGCGGTTGACCGCCCTGGCTCTCGATGGCGACGAGGACGACCTCCTCCGCGAACTCCTCGACCTTCTCGCGGAGGAGATAGCGCAGCCGGAGAAGCACAACGGCAGTGCGCCTGGTGACGGCGTTGGTGAAGACCGCGCCACAGCGCGCGAACCGTGCGTCCGGCTCGGGACCGAGCGCCTTGCCAAGGACCGCATCGCAGTAGGCGGAAACGACCGGATGCGTGCGGCCAAGGCAATGCGCGTCGGGGTCGGTGAGGGCGTCGAAGGTGACGCGGAGCGGATTTCCCTCGTAACCGCGCCGCTCCAGGTCGTCGGCGAGGTCGCCGGGGTAGAGGTCGAAGACACCGTTGCGACCCGTCGCCCGGAGCGAACCGGCGAGGCGCTGGGCGGCATTGGCGAGGAAGCGCTGGACGGCTTCTTCGTCGCCCAGGACGGGAACGGTCGCGGCGACTTCGCGGGCCACTTCCTCCGGCTTGATACCGCGCTGGGCGAAGTAGCGGCGCTGGCTCGCCTCCTTTTCGGCGGCGGCGTCCATCGTCGCGTGAAGGCGGCTCACATCGGAGGCGCCGAAATCCAACTGCAATTGGGCCTGCGGCCCGCGCCCACGCAGGAGGACGCTCTCGACGACGGCCTGGACGACCTGCTCGGTGTCTTCCGGAACGGGTATGGCGATGCCGAGCCGGTTGCGGATCGTCCGCGCCTTGCGGATCAGGACGTCGAGGACGACGCCGTCGATAGGATTGTCGGCGCCGTAGAGGAGGCCAACGCGGACGACCGGCTTGGCTTGGCCGAAGCGGTCGACGCGGCCCTCACGCTGCTCTAGCCGGTTCGGGTTCCAGGGCAGATCGTAATGGAGGACGGCGTCGACGTGCTCCTGGAGGTTAATCCCCTCGCTCAGGCAGTCGGTCGCGACGAGGACGCGCGGACCGGGTTCCGCAACCAGCTCGTCGATGATGGCGCGGCGCTCCTCGTGGCCGATCTCGCCGGTGACGGCGACGGCGCGAAGGCCGGGAAACTCCTTGCCGAGGGTTTTCCCGAGCGAAGCGGCTACATAGTTGGCGGTGGCGATGAAGCGGCAGAAGACGATCGGCCGGAAGCCGTCGCGAAGGGCGTCGCCGACCGCTTTCCCAGCCTCGGCCAGCTTGGCGTCCTTCACTGGGCCTTCGAGGTTACGGGCGCCCTTCAGGAACCCGGCAAGCCGCCGGCGCTCGGCGTCGTCGAGGAAGGGTTCGGCGTCTTCGAGAGGAGCGGCCGGGACGTAGTCGCCGGCCTGTTCCTCGCCGATTGCGTCGAGCACCTGCGGGCGGTAAGCAGCATCGGCGTCGTCGGGCGACTCGAAGAGATCGACCGGCGCCTCTCCGTCGTGGAGCCGCTTGGCACGCGCGCTCAAGACCGAGGAAGCGGCGGCAGGGCTGGAGAGGACGCAGCGCAGGAGGGCGATGGCGGCCCAGTGGCGAACGCGCTGCTGCTGGGCACGCAGGCCGCGCCCGGCGTCCACCGTGCCGCGACAATAGGCGAGGACGTCCTCGAAGAGGCGGTAGTAGTCGGCGCTGAGGGCGTAGCGGTGCTCCTTCGACTCGCGCTGGGGGAACGGCGTGTCACCGCCGGGCCAGTGGGCCAGGTCATCGCGACGCCGCTGAACGACGTGCGGGACGAGGGCAGACCGATCGAGCTCGGGCGGCGGGTTGAGGCCATGGGCGTCGAAGCGCTGGTCGAGCAAGCCAAGGAGCGAGCGGAAACTCTCCTCGATACCGCTGTGCGGCGTTGCCGTGACCAGAATGACGTGGCGGGTTGGGTCTGACGCAAGGCCACGGACGAACTCGTAGCGCTGGTGCTGAACCTGGCCGCGGTCGCCGCGAGGGCGGGCGGCGACGTGCGCTTCGTCGACGATGATGAGGTCGGGCGCGTTCTCCAGGAAGTGGTGGCGGTGGACGCCGGCCTTGACGAAGTCGATGCTGGCGATGAGGTGGCGGTGGTAGCGGAAGACGCTCAAATCGCCGCGCGGCAGCTCGCGCTCCAGGCGGGCGAACCGGGAAGGCTGAATAACGGCCGCCTCGATTCCGAACTTCTCCCGCAGCTCTTTCTCCCATTGCTCGCAGAGGTGAGCGGGGCAGATGACCGCCAGGCGTTGCGCCAGGCCGCGGTCGAGCATCTCGCGAGCGATCATGGCCGCTTCGATCGTTTTCCCCACTCCTACATCGTCCGCGACGAGCAGTCGCACAGGATCTTGACGTAGCGCCATGATGAGCGGCACGAATTGATAAGGGCGCGGAGTGACCGAGATGCGGCCCATCGAGCGGAAGGGCGCGGCACCGTCGCGAAGAGCGAGGCGCGCGGCATCGAGCAAAAGCAGACCGCCTTGGGTATCGCCGGAGTGGTCCGGGTCTGGCGGCAAGAACTCGCTCTTCTTCCAGCGCTCCAGCGGCAGAAAAATGCCGGTCGCATCCTCCTCGCTGCCGGTCAGCGGACGGAGGCGTACGACGTTCTCTTCGGCGGCCGGCAAGACAACCCAGTCTCGCTCGCGGGCGCTGACAAGCGACCCGATCCGCGGCGCACTCACCGGAATGGCAATGCTGGACAACGCGATCCTCCCTCTCGCGGTTTCGCGGCCGTTACTCACTGGTATGGACCTGATGCCTCGCCATTCTACTGGAGTCAGCGGTTGAATGGAAACTTCTTGATGCGCTGTTCCGGGTCGATGCATCGAATTACGACCACGAAGCCGGACGCAGCATCTTGATCGCGGGCCGGCGACGGCGCTGCCGCGCCCTCGTATTCACCTCGACCGCATTGAAGGTCATGTCGTTTCCTCGTTGTTCCCCACAAGCCGTGGTGCCGCGCGGCTCCACCAGGCGAATCCGCCGCTGTGGATGATGCGCAGGCCGACGCTCGCCGGGTCGAGGCAGAGCACGTCACCGTCCCTGGTGAGGCGCTGGTGGGCTTCGAAGGCGCGAGCGCCGCTGAAATAGCGGCCGCAGCCAACGCACTGGCATCTTGAGTCCGAACCTATGGGCAATGACCGCTCAAGCCGCGTGGGGTCGAGTGCCGCCGGAGTGCCGCTCATTGATGCCGGGGTAGCGCTGCTTGCGACGATGTCGGTCATATTGACCGGGATTGCCTTGATGATCGTCACGCTTCCTCCGGGTGAGCGATGGTGGCAAATAGGCGCATGATTGCCGCCGTGTGCGGCGTGAGGGAGGACTGCTTCAATGCCTGGTACTCGTCGCCAAGTTCGCCAGATTCGAGCCTGACGCGACCGCCCGCGACGACGAGCCGAGCGCCCTCGCAGCGTAGCCCGTGGAGCGCGCCAAAGACACCGGCCGGAGCGTGGCCGTCACGGTCGTAGGCTGCCGCAAGGAGGCGTCTCCACAGTCCGCTGTCGTCGGTCAGGTCGGGTCGTGGATCGGCGGTGAATCGCTCGCGGTCGAGCAGCATGAGCAGGGCAGCTTTGTGCCGGGTGATCGCCGGGCGAAGGTCATCGATCAGGTTGCCAGCGGGTTCGCAGCGGACGCGATCACCACGGCGCGTTACCGTGACGCCGCGAGCTCGCAGGGTTGTCAGCAGGTCGGGGGGTGTCATCTCAGATTTCCTCCACCTGGCCGGCGGCCGGTTCCTCCGATTGCTTGCCTCCGATATAGGCATCCAACCCATCGGAGGAAAGAATCGGGTCATCGCATGTGCGGTCGGCCGGTTCGACATTGGTTTCTTCTGATGGGGATGAGGCGTCGGAAGCAACCTTTTGGTCGCCGTCGGCCCGCTCGTCGCCTGTGGGTGACGGTCCGCCATTTCTTTCTTCCGATGACCCGGAAGGCTTAGATCGGAGGAAAGCATCCGGCGGCTCGGCGATGAGCCAGTAGCGGAACGGGCTGCCCCGCTTCCCCTCACCGGACCGAGCCGCGTATCCGGCCTTCAGCCAGCGAGCAAGCTCGGCGTCTACCGTGGAGCGGGCGGCCTTGACCCCCTGGCTAGTCAGTCCATCCAGGATGCCCGGCTCGATCTCTTCCTCCCCGTCCTCGCCCCTGCGTTTGAGGGAACTGACCGGCTTGGCCTCGTGCTCGGTCCTAGGCAGGACCGCGGCCAGCGCCTGCATGACCATTGCCGTGACGATATCGTCTTCGGTGCCGAGCGAGATGTACCCGGCATCGGTCAATTCGATGTAGAGCTCTTCCGGTGTCGCCTCGAAACGAGACAGCGCCTCAATCTTGCGGACCGTGGGCTTCAGGTTGCCGCCGGGTCGATTGACGTGGAGGATGACATCAACAGCGCCGGCGTAGGCGCTCGATCCGCGCCCGGACTCGCCGACTTCGCCACCGCCCTTGCGATCGTGGAAGCTGACGATCACGCCGAGGCGGTGATGGTCGGCCCCGATCTGTAGAGGCTCCAACGCCGCCAGGGCGTGACCGGCCGAGTTTTCGTCGTCGCCCCGGACCCTCGACACCTGCGGGAAGGTATCGACGACCACCAGGACGGCGCCCACCTCCTGCGCGAGGGCGAAGGTTTGCGCGACGACGTCGGGCCAGGCCAGCGAAGCGATATCGCGGTAGACCGCGATGTACAAGTCGTCGCGATCGAGCAGTTGGGCGCGCGCCAACGCCTCGCGGAATGAGGTCCCGCCTTGTTCCGTCAAGAGGATGACCGGGCCGTGCCTGGTGGGCTTGCCGAGGAAGGAGCGGTCATCATTGATGACCGCGGCGATCATGTGCGTGATCAGCGTCGTCTTGCCGGCCTTCTTCGGCGGCCCATCGATCTTGGTCACGCCGCCGGCTGGTACGAACGGCGGAATCACCCAATCGGTCTGGGCAGGAGTATCGTGCGCGAACTGCCGTGCGGTCAGGAAGCGCAGCCGCCCTGCTGGTGCTTCCCAATCCGTCGTGTCCTTGGATTGCTGGTCCCGATCGTCAGTGACCGGCTCCGCCACCGCGATGAGGCGTCGCACATCTTCGGCGGTTGCGCCGTTGGCGACAAAGTCAGCGGCATCGCCCTTGAGTGGCGCGTCCGGCCAGACGGCCACGCGTATCCGCTCGCGCGGCTGTCCCAATGCGAGGAGACGACGCGCGATCCGCTGCATATGTTCAGTGCCTTGTTCGTCGGCGTCTGGCCAGAGCGTGATGGCTAGTCCGATCAATGATCGTATGGTGTCGTCGCTCGGTGTGGCCTTCGCCCCGGTCACGGTCCCGACCGCCGTGATACCGAGCGCGGCGAGCGCATCGCGAGACTTTTCCCCCTCGACGACGACGGACTCAGTCGCGCCGTTGAGTTCGTGCACGCCGTAGAGCGGGAGGTCGGTGACCTTGCGCCCACCAAGACCGGACGTACCGTCGGGCAGTTCCCACGGCATGTCCTTCGTCCCGTCGCTGAAATCCTTGCGCACATGGATGGCAATGACCTGCCCCGTCTGGTCGAGCAATGGGTACCGCCGATCTCCGACGCAGAGGCGGTGTTGTCCGTGCCCGTTGTGGCGGATCGTCTCCGGCCGTGGGACGCCGAGGCGTTCAGCTACGTCAAGCGCGCCGCCGCCGGCTGTACAGGCGTCGCAATACCATGTGGCTTTTTCGCGATTCCAGCGAGCTGACGGATGCTCGTCGGGATGTCCCTCGGCTGGACAGCGAAACCGGAACTCGCCGCGCTCACGTTTGCCGTCGCGGCCGAGGACGGCGCGATCAATGGCGTCGAGGAACGCCGACGGAAAGTCGTGGCCCATCACGCCGTCTCCCGCGCGTGCCGCCGCTCATAGGCCGCGGCGAGAGGCAGCTCGCCGCCGGTTGAAAGTTCGGCAGCGAGTTGCCTGGTTGCCAGACTGGCGACCTTCTCGCGTCGTCGCATCAAATGGGCGAGTCCGTTCCACTCGCGATTCGTCAACGGGGCGGTCATCGGCACACCTCGGCCACGTCGAGTTCGAGACGCTGAACCGCTTGCCGAAGGAGTGCCGGACTGTTGCCCAACACCGCTGCATGCATCGGGCACCGCTCATGGCGGAAGGCAGCAATGCTTTTGTTCGGACTGCTGGTGCGGATGGGTTGAAGGGCGGGGCGGGGGACGTCCCGCGTGATATCATCGGGCCAGGAATCCATCTTTACCACTCCTTCGACTTGGGGCGGTCCGGTTGGTAGGCTGGCCGCCCCAGGTCGTGCTATTCAGGCGGCCTCCGCCTGATCTTCGGCCGCAACATCTGTGTGGGGGCTAGCGCTCTCCGGGACCTCGGGCTCGCCGTCGCACTTTCCGGCCTGACGCTGCGCGATCTGCGTAGCAAGTGCGCAGAGGCGTAGAAGCCCCGAAGGAACGAATGAATTCGGCGGGTCAGGCGACGCGCTCACGGCTAATAACCATCTGCCGTTGTGCGGCTAATTCGCGAATCACATTGCGGATGGTGATGGCCCGATCGTGAGTGATCGGCTTTCTACCGTTTTCGACGGCGCAGAGCTCAGACTGAGTGATGCCGAGTGCGGCGGCAAGACGGTACTGCTTAACTTTCCGCCTAACTCGCTCGACCTTTACGTCCGTGCCGTTCATCGGTTCCTCCACCAGCAACTAGGCATGGCCGATTCGGCCATGCCCGTACCATAGCGGGGGATTTACATTTACATAAGACCGACGCTATCGCCGGGATGATTTTATCGGGGTGAGGATATTTAGGGAGGGAATTATCGGGGTGTTCGTGTTGTCCCACGCTTCCGCGCCCGCCAGGCGGTCTGCATCCGTTTGAGGCTGTCAAGTGTTGGCGGCTTGGCTGGATTCCTTGGAGGGAATTCCTCGAAGACAATAGCGGGAATGTCCCCCCACCTAGCGCCTTGTTTCAGGAGCTGTTCGATTCTCTCTGCCCTCTGGTCGTTACTAGGCCGGCCGCCTCGCGGGGTTACGGTGCTCAGACGCCTCTGCGTCTGTCTGATTTCGTCCCACAGTTCTTGCAGGTCGGCGTCGGAGGAGTGCGTAATGTCGACGACGATCTGACCGGGATCAAGCTTGAGGTTCAGCGGCCGGCGAGATAGATTCGCCCACACGACAGGGCGAGACTCGACAAAAACCATGGACCAGACACTTGATCGATAGACCGTGTCGGACTCTGGTCCAGAGGTCAAGCCGGGAAAGACGGCTGTGGCAAAGAGATACATAACCAGATCGCGCCTCGATACGCCGGGCACTCGGTGATCGTCGGCAAGTCGATCGATCTGAGTCCATATCATTTCCCGAAACATGGGATTTAGAGTTGCGTCCGTCCCCTGACGTTCTGTCTGCCTGCTCACGAGGGCGGTTAACTGCTGCCGTGCCAGCTCGACGATCGGATTTCGACGCAGCGTGCGCAACACCCGCTCGATTCGGGCCATTTGCGTGGAGGTTGGTAGGTTGATCGCAATCGGGATCAGGCTGCCCTTGGCGGCTTCGAGAACGGTCGAGCGGGACCAGTGTTGGAGTGCCTGGGGCAAGACATACGGCAGGAAGGTTGACCATTCCTCTTCCGGCACCGGATCGCCGTCGTAATTTACAAAGATGTCGTGAGGGTTGGCCATGCCACTCTCCACAAGCGGGACCGCCCGATCGGGTCCGCTCCCGGCCAGGAACGACGGACTCAATCGGGCGGTCCCGCCCGCGCCTTTCGGCGCTGATGGCTTGTGGAGATCCTGGCCGGGATCACGGTCGTCAATAGACCTATGACGGCAGTCTACCATACTGTACGTACAGCCCGTGCGCTCAGTCTGCGGCGTCCCGTACTGCGTCGAGATGGCAGGCGTCGATGCGCTGCACGATTCGGCGGATGGTTTCGTGACTGACCCCGAATCGTTCAGCGGCGGCGCGCAGTCCTTCCGCTCTTGCTACGAACGCGATCTCGGGCCAGCGCTCGGGTGGTACAATCGAGCGGGAGCGTGCGTAGCGCCCGTTGGTGGCTGCCGTCTGTTCACGTAGCGACCGCAGGTCCGGGAATGGGATGCGGACCGCTCCTGAATAGGGGGTAGATGACGGCGAAGCTATCCCCGTCGCTTCCGCCAAGAAGAGCATGAGAATCGTCGGCGATAGCGCCGGCGATTTTTTGTGGGGAACGACCGTTCTATGATGACTGTCCACAGGTCATGGGCATATTGAGCCAGCCGGGTTGCGGACATAAGATGCCTTTCGCTGGCCCTGGCTAAGCAACGCGAAACATGCCGACAGACTCGAAAACTTCTTGAGGGGAATACCATGCGTCGCCTGGCGTTTGGCGTGGTTGCGCTCGCGGTGCTGCTGACGACGGCGTGCGGGCGCTCGGACCCGGACGAGCCAACGTCGGTGCCCATCTTCCCGATCGCATCGCCAACCGGCCAGAGGACACCATCGACACGCGCCGAGTCTACGCCCGTAGCTGTCATTACCGAGGTAGCCCAGATTGGTGCTGCCGCGTCTCCGGCGACGCGCGGACCTGCTATTGTCGCTGCAGTTGTAGCGCCTCAACCGTCGGCGGCAACTCCGGATGAGTCACAGACGGATGCGTCGCCTACGCGGGATCCAGCAATCGCGGCCGAACTCCTGCCTACAGTAACGCAGGTCCCACCCACGGCAGTCGATTTCGGGCCGAGTCCGGTAGGTACGGCCGAACTACCAGCCGCTACTCCGGCCCCAGCGACAGTTGCCACCGCCGCCACTGCTCTTCTAGGAACAGTCTCTGCCGCGTCGCCACTTGTCGCCTCGCCAGCGATCGACGTGGCGTCGCCGCCGGTATCGCCCCTGGCGGATCTGACTTCGCCTCGTACTCCAGATGGTGTGGCTACGGCCGACGCATCCCCTGCGGTACCGACGCTTACGGCGACGCCGACCATTCGTGCGACAAGCACTCCATCTCCGACGCCGATTCCTACCGGAGCCTCAGGCGTGCCGGCCGGAGCGGAGCTGGCAGTGGTCGAAGAGGTCCTCAATGGCGATACGGTCATCGTTGAGCTCGACGATCGTTCGCTGACCGTCGAGCTGATGGGTATCGATGCGCCCGATGACGGAGACGACGACGCGGGCGAATGCTTCGCCGGCGAAGCAACGGATCGACTGCGCCGGCTACTCTCTCCCGGTCGCGAGGTCTGGCTCGAACGACCGGAGGAAGTCGAAGATGGGGAAGACTCGGCACCACGCTTCGTGTGGGCCGTCAATGGAGATGGTGATGCATACCTCATTAATCGAAGCATGGTCCGCCATGGGTATGCGCTCGCCGCTGAGGTTGACCCGAACGACAGCAGCCTAAACCTCCGCCGCCTTGCTGCCGCCGAAGCGGACGCGTCCGCGGACGGGGTCGGGATGTGGGAAGCCTGCGGTCGCTTGGAGCCGACCACCGAACCAGCGCCAATCGCACTCATCACCGACTGCGCCGCCTTCGGTTCGTTTGGCGAAGCGCAGGGCTATTACGCCGCCCAGCCCGACGCGCAACCATTCCTCGATCCGAATTTCGACGGTCGAGCGTGCGAGGTCTGGTTCGGGATCGACGCGCCGCCGCCAGGAAGCGGACCGGTGGCGCTTCCGCCAGTCGAAGCTCCGGCACCGTCCGGACAAGGTCGTGATGGCGCCGACGGCGCGCCTGGACGAGATGGAAACGACGCCCGCTCGGGCGATTCAACTGGTGAACCCGGCGACGATTCTGAAGTTCGCTCAACGGGCGATTGAAGACCGGAACCAGGATGATCCGAAGGAGGCTGCAATGCGCGGCATGGGAAAGCGTTGGCTTTGGACTTGTCGGCCCAGGTTCGTTCTTCAATCGTCATGCTATAATTGGCGGGCATCGGGGCGTGGCGCAGTCCGGTAGCGCACCGGTATGGGGTACCGGTGGTCGGAGGTTCGAATCCTCTCGCCCCGACCAACTTTCCTCGACGAGACACGCCGCGAGTGGACTTCCGGGCACGCGGTCATCGCGTTTGGCATAACGGAACGGACGAGTTCCGCTGTGGATTTTGCCGTGAACGTGACACAGAACGGCGGCGCCGGCCGAACCCCGCGGCGCATCATTATCGCGGACGACGAGTCTTTGATTCGGCTCGATCTGCGGGAAATGTTGACCCAAATCGGCTATGACGTGGTCGCTGAAGCGGGCGATGGCCGCACGGCGCTCGACCTTGCGCGCAAGCTGCGGCCCGACCTTGTGATCATGGATATCAAGATGCCAGAGGTCGACGGCATCACCGCGGCCGAAGGGCTGACTGCCGAGAAGATCGCTCCGGTTGTTCTCCTCACCGCCTATTCGGACCAACCCCTCGTTGAGCGCGCGAAAGAAGCCGGGGTCGTCGGGTATGTGGTCAAGCCCTTCCGGGAAGCCGAGCTCGTCCCAGTGATCGAGCTTTCGCTGGCTCGCTTCGAGGAGTTTTGCGCGCTCGAGCGAGAAGTCGGCGGACTGAAGGAGGCGCTCGAATCTCGGAAACTCATCGAACGGGCCAAAGGCGTGCTCATGGAAGCCCATGGTCTGCGCGAGTCCGAGGCATTCCACCGTATCCGCAAGTCAAGTATGGACTCACGCAAGTCGATGCGCGAGGTTGCGGAAGCGATCTTGCTTACCCACGAGATGGACTTCGGCAATCAGTCGCGCGAGGCGCCGATTACCACCGCGTCAAGCTGAGTTCGTTCTCAGTCCGGCATGCGAGAGAACGGCGGGCAAGCCTCCCGCCGTTCACTATTGATCGTTCTCGTCGCGCGGGACTGGCGAACTTGGGGGCGCCATCGCTGTTGGCGACGCCGCCGGAGTCGCCGTGTTTACAGACGATATCGTGACCGTGACGACTTCAGGCGTCGTGCTCAACCATTGGGCGTTTGGCGGGAGGACGACCTTCGGCCGGAGGGTATAGGTTCCCGGACCGAGACCGGCGGCATCGACTTGAACCTCGATGACACTACCAGTCAACTGCGATAGTGCCTCCTCCGAGGCCACCACGTTGATGGCGATATCGTCGGGGTTGACGGCGGCCGACAAGTTCGGCCCAAGGTTCGTCACGACCACGCGTTGGCTCGGCAGTTGCTGGCGTACGCCGCGCTCGCGAACCTGTATGACCACATCGACTGTGCCGCCGGCCGGTTCGATAACACGTATGCCATCGGGAATCCCAACCAATTGGGCAGTTCGTCGGGTTGTCGTCGTCAACTCGTTGACGTCAACCGGTTCGGTCTGGAGAGCGACGAGCTCGTTTAAGAGATCTTCGGGACCATCGACCAGAACCGTGTTCGGAATGATCTGGCGGTCGACGATCTCGTATCCCTGTGCCGGTTCTCCGACAAGTTGCGTAATTACGGCGACGTTCTTGCCGCGCGAGATCACTTGCACGGTCGCCTGGACGCTATCGGGCGATATCTCGACCTCTGGGATTTGTTGGCCCTCGGCGCCGAGCGCAACCGGGGCAATTGCGTCCGTAAAGTCGCGAGAACGATCGCCGAGTTCGATCGGCAGGATGACTTCCTCGACGCGCTCGACCGCGGAAGCCGGACCACGAACGGTTACTTCCGACATCTCCATCTCAACGTTGTCGATCTGCACCGCGGCGTCTGGTTCACCCTGCAACTCATAACTCAACCGAAACTGATCGGTGACGGTTCCCTCGACCTCGATCGGCACCCGCTCTGGCGAAATGTCGTGCTCCCAAACGCCGTCTGGATACGAGATGACCACCTCTACGTTGAAATCCCCGGGCGTGGTGATTTCGTTGAGTTCGAGGTGCGCCATCACCTGTGGCGGCGAAATCTCCTCGATAACTGATCGTGGCCCTGAGAGCGTGACCGACGCCGTCGGCAACGAACTGATGACCTGAAGCTCGCCAGGAAGTTCCTGAATCGAAATCTCGACGTTGAGGAACTCACGCTCGAACTCTGGATCCTGCGAGGTCGTTACCCAACCCCACAAGAGAAGCGCCAGGACAAGTGACGAGCTGAGGCGAATGCCATCAGCCTTGGTCACGCGTCCTTCGACGTGTTCACGTATGCTGCTCAGCATATTAAGTCGTCTTTGACTGTTCGGCGTCTCGACTGGTCGTCGCCGCCGAACGAAGTACCTCGGTCGATGTCCGCATTGGGAAGTGCAGCCGACCGTTGGCGCCGTTGGCGCGACCCTCGGGTCGGTCTAAGCGAAGGAGGGATCGCAGCACGCGCCGCAGCCGGTCTTGATCGAGATTGCGGATGAGCCGTCCGTTATGTGCCACGGCGATTTGACCAGTCTCCTCCGAGACGACGACCGCTAGCGCATCGGAGTCCTCGGTTACGCCGATGGCGGCGCGGTGACGGGTGCCGAGCTGGCCGGTGGCGGAGACGTTGTCGGTCAGCGGCAGGACTACGCTCGCCGCTACGACTCGATCGCCGCGCACGATCGCCGCGGCATCGTGGAGCGGAGAATTCGGATAGAAGATGTTGATCAGGAGCTGCCGGGTCAATTGGGCGTCGAGCGCGACGCCTTTATCGGCATAATCCTGGAGGCCGGTCTCGCGTTCGATGACCATGAGCGCGCCGAAGCGCTGCCGGGCAAGTTGAGCCGCGGCGCGCACGATCTCGTCGACCATGCGTTCGCCGTCGACCTCGGTCCCAGTTGGGAATGGGGTTCGCAACCACGCGCCGGTGTGGCCGATTTGCTCGAGCGCGCGGCGAAGCTCGGGCTGAAAGATGACCGGGATGGCAACCACGAGCGCGGGCCAGGTTCTCGAAAGCACCCAGTCGAGGGTTGAGAGGTCGAGGGAGGTCGCCAGAAAGTAAGCGAGCGCGAGCAAGATGATGATGCCGCGGATCAGCTGCGTCGCTCTAGTTCCTTGGGCAACCCAGAGCAACCAATAGATGATCAGCGTGACGACGAGAACATCGAGGATAGACCGGAGATCACCCAGTCGAGAGAGGAGCCAGCCAAGTTCGGGCATCAATCCACCGGAGCGCCGCGCTACCGTGCCTGCTTGCACTGAGATTCTAGCACTTATGGGGGGTATGACGCCCGCGACCGGCTGTTGCGGTCGCCGAAAGTCATTGGTGAGGTCTGCAGGACCTCGGCGACCCGCGCGGAGCTGTCCCCGTTACTTGGTGTCGGCGCCTACGCGTGACACTGGTCGGCGCCGAAAATCTTCGGCGTCGACGTGGATGTAGGTGGTCAGGCGGGTGTCCAGCAAGCGTGACAGAACGCGTTCCTCGATGCGCTTGAAGTCCTGGTTCGACGTCACGACCGTCGGGAGTTGCTCGTTGTAGCGATGGTTGAAGATCTGATAGAGCTTTTCACGCGCCCACGGGGTCGTGTTCTCGGTGCCGAGGTCGTCGAGGATCAAGAGCTGGGCATTGCGTACCGCGCTAAAGCGATCGTCATAGGCCACACCGGCGGCCGGATCGAACGTGGCGCGTAGGTGGTCGAGGAGATCCGGCACGACCGCAAAAAGGACGCTCATCTTCTGCCGGCGCATGGCGTGCAGCGCGACGGAGACGGCAAGATGAGTCTTGCCGGAGCCACAATTGCCGTGCAAAAAGAGCCATCCATGCGGATTGCGGGCGTATTGCGCGGCCGCGGCAAACGCTGGCGCGACTCCTTCCACGGTATGGTCAAAGTTGTCGAAGGTGCGTTCCGCGAAGGCGTCGAGATTGGAGAGGCGGCGAAGTTCATCGATAAGCTTATCTTCGCGCTCCCGCACCTTGCACTCGCATGGGAAGATGCGACCGAAGTTGGGGTGGCCGATGGGAACGTTGACGCGCAAGTAGCCCGCATCTTGGCAGACTGGGCACTTAGCGGCTGCCGGAGCGTTTGAGGTGCCGGCCGTGTTGGTATTGATCGGGATCGAGATGTTTTTGATCACGTCTCCGATGTGCTTCATGGTAATTGCCTTCGTCCCGCCCACGGCCGTTTGCCGACCATCCTTCAAGGATACGCTGGATATAGCGCCAAGAGCGCCGGTTGTAACTCACCGATTCGCCGATTGCCTCTTCGATCCACTCTCGCGGATACGTCTCCAGTGCGTCGATCAGGTGGTCCGCGATCAGTGGCGTCAGCACGCCGACGTTCTGCTCATAGAGGCGAAAGACGTTGGGTCGTTCGGGATGGACCGCGGGAGCCTTTTCGCCGCGCCAGACAGCCGCGGGCGGTGGCATGGCTCCGCGACTCATGGCCGCGACCAGTGCCTGATTCGCGGGCGTGTTGACATAGTACCAGGTATCTCGGTACTGGCCGTCCTCGGCCGTGAATCGGCACAGTGTTCCTCGGCCAACCGCCAGCTCGAGACCGGTTTCGATGCGGCGATCCGGCTCGCGCGGGCTGCCGACCACCCGCAGCGCTTCCCGCAAAGGCCGGTCGCGTACGATTGACGGCTCCGCGATCGGGTTGTCGATGCCGCCCACCTCATGGGCGAGCCGGAAGATCGCGAGGCTGACGTGAATCTCCGCTGGGTCGGAGAGCTGGGGCAGGACGTCGATGAAGAAGGAATGAGGGATGTGGACGGAGGGTTCCGTCGCGACGAGAAATCCGCCAAACCGCTTGGCCACCTGCGTCGTCTCTCCAATCAGTCTATGCGGGCGGCTCGCGGTACAGTTCGAGATCGGCAAAGCGCGCGGTCTTTTCAAAGAAGCGGAGATTGACCGAACCGACCGGGCCGTTTCGGTGCTTGGCGACGATGATTTCCGCGATCCCCTTCTTCTCGGTGTTCGGGTCGTAGACCTCGTCACGGTAAATGAACATAACAATATCCGCGTCTTGTTCGATGCTACCCGATTCGCGAAGGTCAGAAAGCATCGGGTGGTGGTCGGAGCGGGTCTCGACGGCGCGCGAGAGCTGCGAGAGGGCGACAACCGGGATGTTGAGTTCGCGAGCAAGGCCTTTGAGACCGCGGGAGATCTCAGAGATTTCCTGGACGCGATTCTCACTGCGGCGGGCGTGCATAAGTTGGAGGTAGTCGACGATGATCATGTCCACGCCGGCTTCGGCCTGGAGACGGCGAGCCTTGCTGCGGACTTCCATAACGTTGATGCCAGACGAGTCATCGATGAAGATCTTCGCTTCGGCCAGACGTCCGAACGCGCGCGAGATGCGATCCCACTCGTGATCGTCGATCTGTCCCAGCCGCAAACGGTGGGAGTCGACGCCTGTTTCCATGGCCAGAAGCCGTTGCACCAGTTGCTCGGCTGACATCTCGAGTGAAAAGATGCCGACGGTTTTGCCGTGCGTGACCGCAGCGCCATACGCCATGCCCAAAGCGTATGCGGTCTTGCCGACGCTGGGACGGGCGGCGACGATGATCAGGTCCGACTTTTGCAGGCCGCCGGTGAGTTGGTCGAGATCGGTAAAGCCGGTGGCGACGCCGATGACGTCGCCACGATTCTGCTGCATGTGGTCGATTTGGTCGAAGAAGCGATCGAGGACCTCGGAAATCGACTGGAAGTCGCGTGTCGTGCGTCGCTGTGAGACGTCGAAGATAGCGCGCTCCGCGGAGTCGAGCGCATCCTCGGTGTCGACACCATCCTGGTAGCCGATGCCGACGATGGTGGCGCCCGCGTCGATTAAGCGGCGAAGGGTCGCGGTGCGTTCGACGATACGGCCGTAGTACTCGACGTGGACGGAAGTCGGGACGGCGTTGACGAGCGAGGAGAGGTAGGCGATACCGCCGATTTGGTCGAGCTTCTCGCGCCGGCCAAGTTCGTCGGTGAGCGTAATGAAGTCGGTCGGCTCGCGGCGATTGTAGAGATCGACGATCGCCTGATAGATGGCGCCGTTCGCTGGACTGTAAAAGTCGTCGGCTTTGACCTGCGATGCGACCTTGATAATCGCGTCGCGGTCAATGAGAAGGCTACCGAGCAACGACTGCTCGGCTTCCAGATTGTGCGGTGGAAGGCGTTCGACCGCGGTAACCATCCGGCAGATTCCCTACTTCGACCGTGCGTATGCGTTAGCAATTCGGCCGGCGGGGAACGGTCGACCAGATTGGCGGAGCGGTTTCTCGAAATTCGAGCGGGCCCGCGGGCAGACTGTAGGTCGCGCGTACTCGGACTACTCTACGACCTCGGCTTCGGCGTCGACCGCGGGCTCAGTCACCGCCGCTGGCTCTTCGGCCGCACTCGTCGCCTCGGCCGGGGTATCGAGACCTTCGACGATGACCGTGACGTGCGGACGCAACCTTCCGACGAGATGGACCGCGACGCTGTGCTCGCCCGTGGCGCGAATCGGCTCGTCAAGCACGACCTTGCGACGATCGATTTCCTGACCGACGACCTTCGACAGGCGCTCCGCGATGTCGGCGACGGTGACCGAACCGAAGAGACGGCCCCCCTGACCAGCGCGCGCATTGAAGGTCAGTTTTTGTCCTTCAATGCGGTCGGCGAGCGAGCGAAGTGCTTGCTCTTGCCGTTCGATCTTGCGCTCTTGCACTTTCTGATTGTGCTCGACAACTTTCAACTCGCCCGGCGTCGCCAGGATGGCGAGACCCTTGGGTATGAGGTAGTTGCGGGCGTAGCCGTCCGCGACGGTCTTGACCGCCCCAGCCTCGCCTAGCTTCTCGACGTCCTGCCTGAGAATAATCTTCATCGATCGCGGCTCACTTTCGTACCGTCACCCTGCACTGGATCGCGGGGCCAACATCGACTCGGCAGGGTGTACGGACACCCCGAACTGCTCGCTGATACTATACGTGGCGCGCATGCCTGTTGCAATGTGTAGGGTGTGATGCAGATTCTGTGAAGGGGGCGTATGGTGGGACGATCGGACCCGCGTCCCAGGAGGTGGTCCCCATGCGCACACGCACCGAGCCGTCCGAAGCGGGTGCATCGCCGGTCATGCGGGAGC
>JBOGUF010000044.1:0-10885 GCA_050696075.1 Thermomicrobiales bacterium | reverse complement strand
GACCAGAACGATCACTTCAAGAGCGTCGCCGAGGTCTTCACCCAGGAAACGGGGATCGGCGTCAACTACGAGGCGCTGCCCAGCGACTACCTCACCGCGCAGCAACTCCTCACCACGCGCCTGGCTGCCGGGGATTCCGATTTTGACTGTTTCTTCTGCGACGACATCGAAACCGCCATGTACGGAGCGGCCGGCTGGCTCGAGCCGCTCGACCCCATCATCGAGGAGTTCGGCATCGACCTCGGCGACATCCCGCCGACGCTGCTCCAGGATGTCTCCTCCTGGGATGGGGTGCTCTACCGGCTGCCCTGGACCAGCGACGTCGAGCTCTTCTTCTACCGCACCGATTACTTCGCGGAGGCCGGGGTCCAGCCGCCCACGACCTGGGAGGAGATCGTCGAGGTCGGCCAGGCGCTGACCCAGGGCGACCGTTTCGCGCTCGCGCTCGCCGCCCAGAAGAACGGCGTCCTCGCCAACGACATCCAGCACTGGGCCAACCAGGCCGGCGGCGCCATCGACCGTTTGGACCACCCCGGCAGCCGAGAGGCCATCAGCTTCTACAAGGATCTGTTCGCCACGCACAAGATTGCGCCGCCCTCGGCGCCCGAGCAGGACTACGGCACCAACCTACAGGGCTTCCTGGACGGCAAGCACGCGATGTGGTGGGTGTGGGACGCCTTCCTCGGCGCCCTGCGTAACGACGAGGAGTTCTGGAACGATCAGGTCTTGTCCTTCTCACCGCTGCCGCGGGGTCCGGAGAACGCCGAGACCAGCATCGGTGCTTGGGGCTGGGCGGTCAACGCATCGTCGACGCAGAAGGATCTGGCCAAACAGTGGATCGCCTTCATCGCCCGGCCCGACATCATGCGGATGTTGATGATCCGCGGCAACACCCCGGCCCGCACCTCGCTTTGGACTGATCCTGAGTACCAGGAGCAGGCGCCGCAACTGGTCTTCCGGGTGGCGTTAGGCAGCGGCGAAACGGTGTTCCGCGCGCGGCCGATCAACCCGGGAGTGCAGGAGATCTTCGACGCCGCCGAGCAGAACATCCACGCCTACCTGACCGACCAGATCGATCTCGACACCGCTATCGAGCAAGCGATGGACAAGATCGGACCTATCGTCGAGCAGTACGAGGGGCAGTAGCGCCCGGTCGCGCGATGCGCGTCGCCCGGCCAACCAGCGTGCTCCGCTCAGCGGGTGACCATGCCGCCCAGCCATCGGGCCGCATGGTCGTTCGGTTAGAGCAGGGGCGGCGAGGTTCATGATGGCTCGGACGCTTCCCGGCACGACGTCCGTCCGCGGGATAGGCGCGGCACACGCGCACCGCCGAGTACGCCGCGCGACCGTCCGCCGGCTGCTGCTGGCCTATGCCCTCGTCGCGCCCGTCGTGCTCTTGCGCCTGGCGACCACGATCTATCCCTTCGGGTATACCGCCTACCTCAGCCTCTTCGACAACAACCCGATCCGCCGCACCTACGACTTCGTCTGGCTGGACAACTACAGCGCGATGGCGCGGGACCCGAACGTCCGCGACACCCTCGCCTTCACGATCTTCTTCACTGTCGTCTCGGTCAGCCTGCAGGTGGGGCTCGGGCTCGCCATCGCCGAGCTGCTGAACCGCCAATTCCGCCTCCGCGGCTTCGCCCGGGCGGTCAATCTGCTACCATGGGCTACCTCCGCGATCGTGATCGGCACCGCCGCCGCTTGGGTCTTCAACCAGGACTACGGCCTCATCAACGACCTCCTGTGGCGCCTCACCGGCGCCCGCCCGCTCTGGCTCATCGACGTCACCCTCGCCCGCTTCGCCGTCGTCCTGACCGACGTCTGGAAGAACACACCCTTCCTGACCGTCGTCTTCCTCGGCGGATTGCAAGGCATCTCAGCCGAGCTCCACGAGGCAGCCAGGATCGACGGAGCAGGCCGCTTCCGCGCCTTCTGGTCGATCACGCTGCCGATGTTGATGCCCCTGATCGTCTCGATGGCGATCTTCACCTCGATCTATCGCGTCCTCTCCTTCGAGATCGTTTACGCGCTGACCGAGGGCGGGCCCGGCACCGCGACCTCCCTCATGTCGTACCAGGTCTACCTGCAAGCGTTCCGGACACTGAACTTCGGCTACGCCTCGGCCCTGGCGATGGGCCTCTTCGCCATGGTGCTGGTGGTGGGCTTGATCGGCTTCGGGATCCTGCGCCGGACCTGGGCCAGGCTCTCCTAAGGAGGGGCGGATGTCGACGACCAGCCTTCAGCGCGCGATCCGCCGCCATCCCGGCCGCTATGTGCGCGCCGCGCTCTTCTATGGCGTCCTCGCGGCGTTTCTGACGAGCATCCTCCTGCCGCTCTACTACATCTTCCTGACGACGTTCGCGCCGGGCGATCAGGTCTTCACCACGCCCCTGACGTACCTACCGCGGAGCCTGGGCATCGAGCGGTACCGGACGATTTTCGACGCCATCCCGATCGGCCGCTACCTGCTCAACACCCTGCTGATCTCCACGGTCGGAGCGGTGCTCTCGCTCCTCGTCAGCTTCCTGGCGGCCTACTCGATCGCCCGCCTGCGGTTCCCGGGCGCCGACCTTGTGCTGATCGGCCTGCTCGTCTCCAGCATGCTGCCGGGCGTGACAAGCTTCGTTCCCCTCTTCAAGATGTATCAGCGGTTCGACCTGCTCAACACCGTCCAGGGCCTGCTGCTGCTCTACGTCAGCGCCCTGCTCCCCTTGACGACGTGGATCCTGGTCTCGTTCATCAAACAGGTCCCGATCGAGGTCGAGGAGGCCGCCAGGGTCGACGGCGCGGGGTTCCTGAGCTTGATCTGGCAGATCGTGCTGCCCATGATCCTGCCCGCCCTCGCCACCCTGTTCCTGATCAACTTCATCGTCAACTGGAACGAGTTCTTCATCCCGCTCGTCTTCGCCCGGGGTGAGGGCACGAAGGTGATCACGATGGCGCTGTTCGAGGCCCAGGCGCTCGGCGGCGGCAGCCAGTACTACCAGAACTGGGGCAACCTGTCGGCGGTCGCGATCCTGGCCACGATCCCGATCTTCGCCATCACCCTCCTCTTCCAGCGGCAGATCACCGCCGGCATCATGGCCGGGGCGGTCAAGTAAGGCGCGGGCCGGTCCCCTCTGGTAACGCCGATCGACCAGATCCCGGCCGGCGGCAAGCAGGCGGTGTCTGCCCCTCCTCGCGGCACCAGGTCCGTTCCCCCGGTCGGATGCGTGAGTCCTGTTGACGTGCTCGGAACGCCTCCGTATTGTACGAACCCCTGAAACAGCCAGGAACGGTGTCGCCGAGAGGAGATCAGAACATGACCACGCGCTACCCCGCCAAGGAATACGCGCTCGACTGGATCGAGGCGCAATCGGGTCGTCTCTCCACCTTCCAACGGAAGATCTGGGACTACCACGAGCCGTCCTGGCGGGAGTACAAGTCGGCGAAGGCCTACTTCGAGCTGCTGCGGGCCGACGGGTGGGACGTGGAGGATGGATCGGGCGAGATGCCGACCGCGTTCTGCGCCCGCTGGGGACGGGGCGATCCGGTCGTCGGCGCCTACGCCGAGTATGACGCCGTCCCCGGCAACTCGCAGCAGCCGGTGGCATGGCGGGCGCCGCGCGACGGGCTGCACCCGTACGCGGCCGGCCACACCGACCCGCACTCGATGCTCGGCGTCGCCGCCTTGACCGGGATACTGGCGGCGAAAGCGACGATGGAGCGGCACGGCATCGCCGGGCGGCTCGTCTTCTTCGGCGAGCCGGCGGAGAAGGTCTGCGGCAGCAAACCGGTCCACGCCGCCAGGGGATACTACGACGGCGTCGACGCCTTCCTCGCCTACCACCCGTCCAACGCCAACACGACCGTCTGGGAGACGCACTGCGGCTCGTACTGGAGCGCGGTTTTCACGTTCGAGTGCGCCCACCCGGAGGAGTGGGTCGGCTACCGCGTCTCACCGAGCGCCAGCGCCGAGAGCGCCGCCTCCTCCCACATCGTCGCCCGACCTCCCGGCGCGATCGACGCTCTCTGCCTGATGTACACGACGACGAAGTACACGAAGGAGGCGATGTTCCCTCACACTGGGACCTGGACGCTCAACGAGTTCGTCCTCGCCGCCGGCGACGCCACCGCCGACAATCTCCCGCCGCGTTGGAGTCAGCTCCAGTATGCCTGGCGCTCGCCCCTCCTCCAGGTCCAGGAGCAGATCTTCGAGGTCCTCGCCAACAACGCCCGCCAAGTCGCCGCCGCGACCGGCTGCGAGGCATCGGTGCAATGGGTCACCAAGACGCGGGTCGGCCTGGCGAACAACGCGCTGGCCGACCTCACCTACCGCAACCTGGAGTTGATAGGGCCGCCGCACTACGGCGAGGAGGCGCGCGCCTTCGGGCGGGAGATCCAGCGCAACCTCGGTCTGGAGCCGATGGACAACCCCTTCGCCGCGGTCTACGAGCGCCTGACCCCGCCGCGGGAGTACGAGGCGGCGACGCGCACCCTCCTCCCCGCCTGGCAGCAGAACTTCACCAGTGACGACTACGTCGAGTACACCTGGCACGCGCCGACGGTCCGCCTCTACACGGCGCGCCCCCAACTGCGCCCGCTCTCTCCCAGCTACCGGTATCCCGCCTGGGCTTACAACGCCCTCGGCGGTCGCGGCGAGGTCGTCGATCCCGGCATGTTCGTGGCGGGCAAAACGATCGCGGCGACGATCCTCGACCTGCTGACCCAGCCGGAGGAACTGGCGCGGGCGAAGGCGGAGTTCGTCGAGCGGACCGGCGGCGGGGTCGGCGGCACTACCTGGGTCGCGCCCCTCCTGCCGCGCGACTTCCCGCCGCCGGTCGACCTGCGCTGGCCGGAGTACGTGACGACGGCGCGAGGGGAGGAGTGGTGGCTGCCGACGCCGCGCGAGGGGGCGCGGCAGCGGTTGTGAACATCGGCCGGCACCCATGAACAGGAAAGAGCAGGCGATGGATGGACGCACGCTCCGTTAATCGGACGAGGCGGTCGGCCCCGCGGTGGCTGCCAGTGCGAGTTCGTCGGCAGCTTTGCCAGCGTTTCGTCGGCACGGGTCGCCCCGGTGGGTGCAGGACGATCAGGCGCGCTCGAACACGAGGGTACCGACCTCGTAGGGGCCGAAGGCCACCGTGCCGCGCAGCCATTCGCCGTTCTCGGTGGCCCGCACCCCGCGCTCCTTGCGCCGCGTGGTCCAGCACCAGCCGAGGTCTACCAAGATACCGTTGGCGATTTCTCCGCCGTGGGTGGAGGAACCTGCCGACACGCTCGGCATCGCCCAAGCGGGGTGGAAGACCACGGCATCGGGCGGCGAACTGCCCCCTCCCTGGAGGCGGGTCTGAATTCACCAACGGTATCCTACAAATCGTGTCGATAGCGAACAAGGTGGTGGCGGTAGGCGCCGTCCGCGTAGAGCGTGGCGCCGGTCACGTAGCTGGCGGCCTCGGAGGCGAGGAAGAGCGCGGGTCCGACCATCTCGTCGGTGCGGGCCACCCGCCCGAGCGGGATCCACTCGGCGAACGTGTCGCGCCCGATCTGGTCGAGGATCTCCCGATTGATGTCGGTTTCGACCGCGCCGGGGGCCAGGTTGTTGATCCGGATGCCGAGCGGAGCGAGTTCGATCGCCAGGGTTCGTGTGACCATCGCCAGCGCCGCCTTCGCCGCGCAGTAGGGCATGTCGTGCGCGTACGGCACGGTATCGTGGATAGAGGTGACGTTGACGATCGCGGCGCTGGGCGCCGCCCGCAACAACGGCAGGAGCCGGTGAAGCAGTTCGACCGGCGCCCGCACGTTGATGCGCCAGACGAGGTCGAAACCGGTCATGTCCAGATCCTCAATCGGCATCAGGACGTGATGTCCGGCGTTGTTGATGAGGACGTCAAGCTTGGCCTCCGCGCTCGCGATCCGCTCGACCAACGCCGCGATCTCCTCCGGCCGCGCCAGATCGGCGGCGACGAATCGGCCCTCTAGCTCCGCGGCGATGCGCTCGCCCAAGACGCGGTCGCGGCCATGCACCCAAACTCGAGCGCCGGCGGCGGCGAACCCCCGCGCGATCGCCTCACCGATCCCGCGCGTGCTACCGGTGACCAGCGCCACCTTGCCGTCCAGGCGGACCGATCGCTGGGTTTCCATCGGCTCACCCCTCCTCTCGGCTGACGCTGAAGCGGGCCTGCAGCGCCGCGATCTGCCCTGGCGCCAGCGCCGCGTAGTCGGTCGTCCCGACCGATGTCTCGCTCCGCTCGAAGAGAACGATGTGCGCGTCAGACGACATCACGACGTGGTGCCAGACCGCCTGCCGGACGTTGTAGGCCACGTTCGCGCGCATCGGGAGAACGTAGGACGGCTCTTGGGGCGCCTCGTCGCCATCGAACACGATCAAGTCCGCCGTCCCAGCCGTGAGGATGAATACCTCGTCGCTGTTCCGGTGCCGCTCGACGCGGTGGAACTTCGCCGGCGCGACGACGTCGAACTGGCGAAGCATCGCCACCATCCAGTCTCCCAGGTCGAGGAGCGGCCGGTACGTTTGCGCGAAGGAGGCTCCGACCTCGACCAAGCGCGGCGGGACGTCGTCCATTTGCCCTCTACCTTGGACTTCGGAATTCGGGGTCAGGCGGTCGCCTACCGCCGGAACTCTCGCGGCGAACACCCAACGTGCTGACGAAAGACCGTCGAGAAATACTGGCTGGAACCGAACCCCGTCCGCAACGCCACCGCGGTGATGTTGAGATCCAGGCGGCATTGCAAGAGCCGGGAAGCCGCCTCGACCCGGCAGCGCGCCAGGAACTCGTTCGGCGACATATTGGTGATCTGCTTGCAGTAGTGGGTGAAACGACTTCTCCCGAGTCCACAGGCCGCCGCCATCGAGGCCACGGTCCAATCCTGATCGACGTGGTCCGGCAGGGATGAGAGGAACAGTTCGACCGTCCGTTGCGTCGAGGAGAGCGACGGGTCCAGCAGCGGCTGGCTTCGCCGCAGCAGATCGGCCACGGCGATGAGCAATCCATTGATGTGCAGCTTGAGGCGACTCTCTCCCGTTCGGTCGTCGTACGCCGCGGTCGCCTCGCCCAGCCGCTTAAAGTAGTGGGCAACTTCATCGTCCGCGGGCCAAACCGGCTGCTCGTTGTGGCTCAAATTGATCGTCAGGCTCGCGAGGTCCTCCGCGGACAGGACCAGCCAGCTCGGCCATTTCCAGGGTTGATTCGGCCGCCGCACTCCGACGTCCAAAATCAACCAGTGCAGCCGGCAAGCAGTGACGTCTGGGTTGCCCACGCGATGCATTTGCCAGGGTCGGGTAACGGTCAGGTCCCCGCTCTTCAGGTGACAGATCTTGTCGTCAACCGCAAAGCCGACCTTGCCGCTGGCGAGGTACGTCAGCTCGATTCCCTCGTTGCGGTGCCAGTCAAGTCCCCATGATTGATCGTGGTCGGCATCCCAGTAGCCGACTGAGCGCACCTCCGTCAGGCGCCCTGGCGCCAGCGGCTCACCCGGGTAGGCGCCATGGACGCGCGCGACCAAGCGCACTTCATCTCGTTCGACCGCTTGTCTCAACGGGACACAGGTATCGGCGTAGTAGCGGTGGTCAGCCGTGCGGAAGACCGCGACTCCCGGTTTCATCGGCGATCGCCTCCCGATCTCGCGGTGGACCCGTAGAGAGGAAGGCTTGGTTCCCTCGCCGGAGCACCGCACTGTTCAAAATCGGCCAGCGTGCGATTCTGAAAGACCATCGGTGCCGCCAAGTCTACGATACCTATCATCGACGAGTGAAGCCTCGACCGACTCACGTTGCGAGAAAGGATCAAGCATGAGCGACGAAGCGCCCCGCCAAGAAGGGCAAAAGAATCATCCGCGCCCAATGGTCAATCGGCGGCACGTCCTCACCTTCGGCAGTGCGCTCGCCCTGGCAGCCGCGGGCGGGCGGCGCTTGGGGGCCGCCGCGCAGGACACGACGCTCCCCGAGCTCTCTCTCTCACCCGATGTCGAGGCGTACTACACCCCCGGCACGTTCGACGGTGAGGAGCTGAACGTCGTCATCAACGCCAGCTCCCTTGCCCAAAACGTGATGGAGCCGCGACGGCAAGAATTTAACGAGCTGACCGGCGCCAAGGTGGAGTACGTCCCGCTGCCGGAAAACCAGATGTACGATCAGGTTCGCCTGGATCTCTTGAATAGCTCCGGGCGGTACGACATGATGCATACCGGCGCCGGCGGGGCGAAGGACTTTGGTCTGAGCGAGTTCCTCATCCCCCTGCCGAAACCGCCGGATATCGACGACCTCTTTGCCGGCGATGTCGCGCAGTACAGCATCGGCGAGGAGCTATACGGCCTGCCGATGATCGCCGACACGAACCTCCTCTATTGGCGCACCGACCTCTTCGAGCAGGCAGGTCTTGACCCCACCAAGCCGCCCGAGACGTACGATCAGTTCCGCGAGTACGCGCTCAAACTGACGACCGACAGCAACGGAAAGCACCCCGGCGAGGACGGGTTCGACCGCGACAGCATCGAGGTCTTCGGCTCCGCCTACAAGGGGGTCGCCGGCCTGGCCTGCACCTGGGAGTGGTACAACTACCTCTACGCCTTCGGCGGCGACCTCGTCGACGCCGACTACAATCCCACGCTCAACTCACCGGAATCGGTCGCCTCCCTGCAATGGGTGGTCGATAACTTCCAGGAGCACCGCATCTACCCGCCGGACATCCCGAGCTACGACTACACCGAGTTCCACACCCTCTTCCTGCAGGGCCGGATGGCGCTGGCGATCAACTGGCCATACATGTGGAACATGGCCCAGGATCCGGCGCAGTCGAAGGTTGTCGACAAGGTGATGCTCGGGCGGAAGCCGGGGCAGACGACCCACGGCGGCAACATCGGCGGCTGGTCCTGGAACATCTTCAAGATGAGCGAGCACCAGGACCTGGCGCTCGCCTTCGCCAAGTGGATGGCCTCGCCCGAGGCATCGCTGCAATACGCGGTGGCCGGTCAGGGCAACTCGGTCCGCAAGTCGATTGCGTCGATCATGACCGATCGGGATCCCGTGCTCTACGGCGCGATTGCGGCGAACCAGGCCGACGGGCGGGGGGTGAAGTGGCTCGACACCGGCGCCTCGTGGCTGGAAATCGAGAAGGTCCAGTACGAGGCGATCCAGCGGGCGCTGATCGGAGACGCCGATCCGCGGACCGCCATGGACGACTCGAACGAGGCCGCCCGGGAGATCCTCGAGAAGAACCAGTTCTTCGAGGATCTGCTGCCGAAGCTGACGGGTTAGGCGGACGGATGGTTGGCGTTGAGCGGGGGCCGGCCTTGCGCCGGCCCCTGGAGGGCCATGCGCTACCGGCTGGTCGTGCCTGGCGATTGAGCAACGCCGGTTTTGGGATACTCATCATCGTCCCCGCGCTGGCCGTGCTCCTTGCCGTCTTCGTCTACCCGCTCCTCTATTCCGCCTACCAGAGCGTCCGCTTCTACGACCTGGCCCGGCCGCAGGAGGCCCGATTCGTCGGACTCGATAACTACGTCGACATCGTGCAGGGCCGTGAGTTCCGGCGCGCGCTCAAGAACACGGTGATCTACGCCGGCGTAGCCGTCCCGATCGAGTTTGTCTTCGGGCTGGCGCTGGCGCTGGCGCTGTCCCAGATCACCCACGGCCGCGGTCTCATCCGCATGTTGCTGACGCTGCCGATGATGCTCGCCCCGATCGCCCTCGGCCTGATCTGGAAGTTCATGTATAACGACCAGCTCGGCATCATCAGCTACCTGATCCGGCACTCGGGCCTGGAGCGTCCGCCTCCGCTCTGGCTGACCGATCCCGACATCGCGCTCTTCAGCATCATCGCGGTCGACATCTGGGCAACGACACCCGTCGTCATCCTGATCCTGCTGGCCGGTCTCCTCTCCATTCCATCTGACTATTACGAGGCGGCCAAGATCGATGGCGGCGGCACCCTGAGCAGCTTCTGGCACATCACGCTCCCGTTGCTGAAGCCGGCCATCCTCGTCACCCTCCTTCTGCGTGGGATGGACGCGTTCCGCGTCTTCGACGTCGTCTACGTCTTGACCAAAGGCGGACCCGCGTTCCGGACCGACGTCCTCTCGTACTATGCCTACCGGCTCGCCTTCACCGAGCGATCGGTCGGCGACGCGACCGCCCTCGCCTGGATCATGACCCTCATTCTCCTTACAGCCGGATTGGTCCTCATCCGCCTAATGGGGCGCCAGGAGCCGGCGACATGAGACGCCAGCGCCGCCTGCAGCTTATTGCAAGCTACGCCCTGGTCACGGTCGGGCTGGTGGTTTTTCTGTTCCCGATCGTTTGGCTCTTCCTCGGCTCCCTCAAGCCGTCGGTGGATGTCCTCACGGTGTCGCTGCCGACCCATCCCACTCTGCAGAACTACCGCCAGGTGGTCGACACCTACCCCGTCTCGCGCTACCTACGGAACAGCCTCATGATCGCCATCGGATCGACCACCCTCTCCCTCGTGGTCGGATCTCTGGCTGCCTATAGCTTCGCGCGTTCCCGGTACCGGTTCCCGGGGAGGCGGTTCTTGCTCCTCTTCATCCTGGTGCTGCGGATGCTGCCGCTCATCGCCCTCGGCATCCCGCTCTATCTCCTGTTCGCGCGCCTCGACCTCATCGATCGGGCGCCGGGTCTGATTCTGGCCCACGCGGCCGTTCAGCTGCCGCTGGTCATCTGGATCATGCAAGGCTTCTGTCAAGACGTCCCCGTTGAACTCGAAGAGGCGGGCATGGTCGACGGGGCCACGCGGCTAAGCGTCATCTTCCGCATCGTCCTGCCGCTGGTGACGCCCGGCCTGGCGGTCGCGGCAATCCTCGCCTTCCTGGTCAGTTGGAACGAGTTCGGCCTCGCCCTGATCCTGATCTCCAGCCCCGA
>JBOGUF010000043.1:0-1906 GCA_050696075.1 Thermomicrobiales bacterium | reverse complement strand
CCACCCGGCGGAACTGGCGGACATGCTCGTCGACTACGCGGCCCCGTCTAAGGGATCCTGACCGAGAGGTTATGAAGCCGGCGACAGACGCCCAGGGCGACCGGCGGCGCGCCTTGAGTCCAGGCTCACGCGATCCTCAACACGCCCGATTCGGCGGTCGGCGTGATGCGCCGCGGGACGACGGTCGTCATTCTGGCGCGACCGAACGCCGCACCCTCCCGTCGATCGGGCGCGTCCGCGCCGACCCATTGTCAACTCGGCCAACCACCTGGATCTCGACGAGTTGAGCCACGACCGACGTGAGGATCGGCAACCGACCATCGGGTCGTGCCTTGATTGCAGGCGATGAGACGGGGTCGGGGAAGCGCCGCGAGCGGTTCGGGGAGTCATTCGAGGAACAGTCGTTGGATGACGTCAGCAAGCCAGGCCTCGAAGCGCTCGACGGGCCACCCAGCGTCGCGGACGAGGCGTAGGTAGGCGTCCGGCGACAGCATCCAGAGCGTGTCGGTCATCGTGGCTTCGTCCCAGCGAACTGCGGTCTTCTGTGAGAGGGTGATGGCGAACTCGTTGAGCCCGACGCGTCGCTGATGCTGGAAGCGCTGCCACACCTCGGCGGCATCGGCGTCGATGGACGCTGCTGTTTCGAGCGCGGCGAGCACGAGTGCGGCTCGTTGGTTGATCCGGCACATGTTTCGTGCGTGGAGTTCGATCGACCGCACCGGGTCGGGTTGGTCGATCGCCTCACGCCACCAGGGCCGCTCGGCGATCGGCACTGGCGCATCATCACCGGCCAACGCCTGGTCGACGACGGTCCGAAGGATCAGCGGCTTGGGGCCGACCGCGGTAAACACCGTCGGACGAGCAACGCCGGCCTCGGCAGCGATGTCCTCGATTGAGGTCGCGAGGTATCCCTTCGTCGAGAACAGTCGGTACGCAGCCGCGCAAACGAGCGCGGGCGCATCGCCACGACGGATCGTGCTCCGATACACACGCCGCTTGACAGCCGCCACCGCAAGAATGATACTCCAGGTCTATCTGATTAGATGGTGAGTCTATTACGTACGAGGGACGAGGTGACGAGATGAGCGAGACCGATCACTTCCTGGCGGCGACCATGCCGCGGTATCGCCAGGCTGAGACTGCGTTGCACAACGGTGACGCCACGCCGCGCAAGGCGATGTGGTCACGCACCGAACCGGTGACGCTTTTCGGCGCAGCGCTGAGCGGTAGCCGTTGGGCCGACATCGAACCGGTCTTCGATCGCCTCGAGGACACGTTCTCCGACTGCACCTCGTACGAGAACGAAATCGTCGCCGCCGGCGCCAGCGGTAACTTCGCTTACATCGTGGCGTTCGAGCACACCACGGCGTCCTTGCACGGTGCTCCGCCACGTGCCTACAGCCTCCGGGTGACGACGGTGTTCCGTCGCGAGAACGGCGAGTGGAAAGTCGTGCATCGCCACGCCGACCCCTCGCCGTCGGGGGCGGCCGACGACCTCATCGCGCAGCTGGTCGTCAGCGACAACTCGTGACCTGACTCCTTGCACCCCCGAAGCCGAATGCATACCAAAGGACCTCAAGCTGCTGCAGGCGGCCTCCACATCGCCGCCACGCACCGCGCGTTCTGTTGATCCTGGTCCTCGCCCAGCGCATACGTCGAACCGTCGTTCGGGCGCGGTCGGGACCGTTGCCGTCCGCGCTCGCGGCAACCGGCGATCGCGACGGCGGGGGTGCTGAGGCGTCGCTCGCGTTGACGACGCCATGGACGCGAGCGGCTCTGTCTAACGCCGATTTTCACGCAGCGAATTGACCCCTACTCTCCTACGCGTATTCGAAACGGAGCCGGCGTCCGCCCCACCAGGGGACGGCGACCTCGGGGAGGTCGGCTGAGCGGAGCACGGGTGAGT
>JBOGUF010000042.1:0-11099 GCA_050696075.1 Thermomicrobiales bacterium | reverse complement strand
AGGACCTCGCCGGCTCGCGCGCAGGCGGTTTGCACGCGCGCACCATCGAGGTGTTCGATCAGCGCGGCATCGCCGATCGGTTCCTCTCGGAAGGACAGGTGGCCCAGGTCGCAGGATTCGCCGGGGTTGCGTCTGGACATCAGCGACTTTCCCACCCGGCATCCGTACGGGCTCGGGCTGTGGCAGAACCACATCGAGCGCATCCTGGCCGGTCGGGTCGACGAGCTCGAGGTGCCAATCTATCGCGAATGTGAGGTGACGGGTTTCGCGCAGGACGACACCGGCGTGAACGTCGAGCTGGCCGACGCCACCTCGCTGCGGGCTCGATACCTCGTCGGGTGCGACGGAGGACGCAGCCTGATCCGCAAAGCCGCCGGCATCGAGTTCCCCGGGTGGGATCCGACAGTGAGCAACCTGATCGCGGAGGTCGAGATGGCCGAGGAGCCGGAACTGGGCGTGCGCCGCGACGCGCGCGGCATTCATGGCATCGGTCGCGTGGAGTACGAGATCCGCGACGGCAAGGTGGTCTACGCGGACGAGGGACCGGTCCGCGTCATGGTGACCGAAGCGCACGTCGGATCCACGGCCGAGCCCACTCTGCGCGATCTCGGCGACGCGCTCATAGACCTCTACGGGACCGATTTCGGGCTCCACAGTCCCATCTGGATCTCCCGCTTCACCGACGTGACGCGGCAGGCCGCTTCGTACCGGAAGGGGCGGGTCCTGCTGGCCGGCGACGCCGCACACGTGCATTACCCCGTGGGCGGGCAGGGGCTCAACATCGGCGTGCAGGACGCGGTGAATCTGGGGTGGAAGCTGGCCCAGGTGGTGAAGGCGACGTCGCCGGACAGCCTGCTGGACACGTACCACGCCGAGCGTCACTCCGTCGCAGCGCGCGTGCTGCGCAACACGATGGCGCAGGTGGCGCTTCAACGGCAGGACGATCGCACCGAGGCGCTGCGCGACACGGTCGCCGAGCTCCTCGGCATGGACGAGCCACGCCGACGATTCGCCGCGATGATGTCCGGCCTGGACATTCAGTACGACCTCGGTGAGGGACACCCGCTGCTCGGGTGCCGCATGCCCGATCTCGACCTGGTCACCGCGAACGGCCCGCCGCGGGTCTTTACCCTGCTGCACGATGCCCGGCCTGTGCTGCTCAACCTCGGTGAGCCCGCCGGCCTCGACATCACGCCATGGGCCGATCGGGTTCAGTTGATCGACGCCACGTTTGCCGGTACGTGGGAGCTTCCGGTCCTGGGCCAAGTCGCCGCCCCCGCTGCCGTGCTGATCAGACCCGATGGATACATCGCCTGGGTGGGGGACGGCACCGTTACCGGATTGCGCGACGCGCTGACGACCTGGTTCGGGTCACCATGACGCGACGCGATGCTCGGCCGAACCGAACGCCAAATGGAGGAGACGTCGACTCGCCCATGCGATCGTCCGGGCGGGGATGCATGGTCCGTACCGACGCTTCGGCCATCAATCCTGCTCGCCGGTGTCAACCGCGTGATGACGAGGTTTGATCACGGGGTTCCGGCGGCTGCCAACCCTGAGTGCAAACATGTGTCAAGCATGTCGTGGCGAGGCGTGCCAGTACGTACGTTCGCTGTCGACATCGAGTTTTTCCACCGCGGGCTGGTTGCATTCTCCAGACCGCGGAGAAGGCGATGGAGCCATGTCGTCCCAGGATCTCCAGTTCGTTGCAGGTTGGGAGACCAGGAGCAAGGGAGATGGACCCATGTTGAGTCGATGTCCTCCAGTTTTCAGACCGCTTGCCTACCAGCCGCGATCCAGCATTTCGATCATCATCGCTGCCGTATCGCTGCTGTTCTTGTCCACCACGGCAGAAGCGGCAGCCTGGGTTCGCATTCAGACGGAGCCGAGCCAGCCCAGGGCAGGCGAGGCGGTGCTGATACGGGTGCAGAGCGTCGACACTCGGGGGGCTGACTGTCTGGATGATCCCGATGCACGTGTTGTCCCAAACCGAAGCGCATATACCGGTGTCAGTGGTCCTGCCTTGGACATGATGGAGATGCACATACACGGACCCAGTGCGGCCGACGAGCCTGTGTCCCTGACGTTAAACAGGAGTGATCGCGAGCCAAGCATTTGGGAGGGGTGGTTCGTGTTTCCAGAGCCGGGGCGGTGGTCGCTCCAGATGGCAAATCCTTCCTGATCGTCCGGCATTCCTGGAGTTCCAGGTTCTCCGGAATGGGTGACGGATACATGCACCGGGGCGGAGCAGATCGTTATGGTTCTGCCGGATAAGAGGGCACCAATGCGATTCTTCGGCTCCTGAGAGAGGCGGGCTTGGCGGCACAGCCGCGCTCGCGTGGCGAGGCAGGAGCGCAGCGCTTTTCGTTTGACGGGACGCGAACATGCGGACTGATGATCGCATTGGATGTCCGCGGTGGGAATCACCTTGGGAGCCTCGATGGTGTCTTTGCCACCGACTCCTTTCTCGTAACGGATGAGCACATCTTCTTCGTTGACATGAGCAACGAGTTCTTTATGGCCGACCTCGCCACCGCTGAGGTGATTAGACGGATCAACGTGTCACAGAAATCTCGACTTCTAGCCTGACGGGTGGCCTTGCGATCGTTGAATCTCAAGATGGCAGCAGAGCGCTACGTCTATGGACTGATAGCAAAGTCTGGTCCGCTCGATCGGAGGTACCGCGCGTTAATTCCGAGTCGTCAGTGATGTGGTGTACATGGCCAATGGCCACGTCTTGCACGCCTTCAAACGTCCGAGTTCGAACGGTGGTCCGTGGTCCTACCCCTCGATCACCACCGGGATTTCAACGACGTTGACGCGGCCGCCGTCGCGGGCGGAGATTTCGTAGGCGGTGACGGTGCCGTCGCCGGTGGCGTGGGAGCCGAAGGCAATCTCGACGTCGAAGGTGCCGCGGGTGCCGCTGCCGGAGGTGGCGGTGACGACTTCGTTGGCCACGATCTCGTCGTTGGCGTCGCGGACGTCGATGAGCAACGTCGCCTCGAAGGTGTTGGCGGTGCCCCAAACCCGGATCGGGCTGGAGACGGTGTCGCCGGGGGCAGGCGCCTCGACGAAGATCAGCGGGGTGACGTCCTCGAAGTCAGCGCGGCCGACCGGCTCCTCGAGGATTACGCCCTCGCCGCCGAAGACCTCGACCGGCTCCCCCTCCAACTGGAAGAGGACGGTTTCGATCGTCGGGAACTGGGTCAGGGTATAGACGACCTGAGCCAGCCGGGCGCGCATCGAGAGACTGCCGCCGCCCGACTCGAACGCGGCGGAGAGGTTGACCGTGATGATCTTGGTCTCGCTCTCCAGCGCGAGGTCGATCAGGTCGGTCTCCTCAGGGATGGCGGTCGAGAGGCCGGCGTCCTCCTCATCCGCGGTCGGGCCGGCGAGGAGCTCGCGCATCGCGGCGGCGGCGACGGCCTTGTCCTCGGGGACCACGATTTCACGGTGGGCGGCGCCGATCTTTTCGTCGCGCACGAAGTAGGCCGAGACGGTCATTGTCCGGTCGCCGGCTTCCGGCGATTGCGCCGCGGTGGCGAGGATGCCGGTCGTGGCGAGGACGACGGCGAGCGCCGCGAGGAGCCAGCGCGTGACGGCGACATAGTATCGGGTCTTCATGGCAACAATCCTCCCGCAATGAGCGTTCGTCGAGCGGGCGGGGCGGTTCATACTCTACTACGGCACGCCGGTTCGGCGGTCCGCTGCTAATGTGACGCGCGAAGCGGGGCAACGGTTTCCCTGGCGGGCGGCATTGACTCAGAGCTCCAAACGGAGGAGACCGTCCTCGTCGACTGCTTCGACCGCGACCTCGAGGCCGGCCGGCAGGTTCTCCAGGAAGAGGACCATCACCCACCCGTGGGGCTGGTCCAAGAATGCCATCGACGGGGCCAGCAACGCTTGAGCCGGGGTCGTCGCGCGGAGGAATCCGGCGGTGGCGCGGGCGACGGTGCGGTCGAGAAAGCACCGCGGCGCGCCGTGCAGTGAGAGCGCCTGGTGGGTGGCCGGGTCGCGCAGGTCGAGGACGGCGTCGAGGCGCAGGCGCAGATCGTAGATCCGCCGGGCCTGCACGGTCTGAGCGAGGGGTGGGTCGCGCGCCTCGCGCATGTGCCGGGCGAACTCGCCGACCAGCACGGCGTGGTCGCTTGCCAGGTAGAGCGTTGGTTCCCCGAACCGATTCCAGCGATTGATCCGGGACTGGGCCGCGAAACGAGTGTCGAGGACGGAAAATGGCGAGTGGGCGGGGATGTGCCGGCAGGCCGTGCCGGCCCATTCGGCGATCAGCTCCTCGATCGCCATGTTACGATCCGAGCCCCTCGTAATCTTGGACGATGGCGGACATTACCCGCGCGATCTCCCCGATCTCGATCAGTTGCAATGCCGTCTTGCCGCCAAAGACGGGCATCGGAGTCGCCAGGAACAGGTCGAATCCTGCCGGCGAATAGACCAGCTTGCCCAGGCTGGTCAGCTCCGCGATCTGCGCCAGGCGCTCACGCGTCGCCCGGCTGGCGGGTGGGGCGTCGCGCGTTTCCCAGCGTTCGACCGTTTTGGCGCTGACGTCGAGCAGGCGAGCCATGCGCTCACGCGAGAGATGAAGCTCCCGCCGGAGCTTGACGGGCGAGAGGTCGGTAACGGCTGGCATCGGGGCGATCGTCATCGCTACCTCCTGCTCCGCATGGTAGCATAATGTCCTGACATAGGTCTAGACGACGACGTAGTGGAGTTCGGGCGATAAGCACGGCACGTTGACCGAAGACGAGGAGCCACGTTGATTAACGATGTCCGACCACGCGACCAAAGTCATCGCGGAGCGCTGGATCGAGTTCCTCTGGATCACGCGCACGCTCGACTACCCGGAGAAGATCGAGGCGAACAGAGTCGATCCGACACTGCTGCATGCCCGCGCGCATATCCCGAACGTGACGGGCGAGTGTTGCGTGTGGTCTATAATCATATCGTTACACCCTGGCATATCGTCACCGGGTATTTCGACCGAACGCACAGGCGAAAACGATGAAGGTGCATTTCGACCCGGAGGCCGATGCCCTGTATCTTCGAGCTGAGGCACATCGAATTCGAGGTCGCTTAGCGTATCGATTGGTGCCCCATCCGATCATGCACCGGGCAATCGGGAGGCTTCCGTGGCGAGGCGCTCGTTGGATCAAGCTTCACAGACGCTTGCTGATCGTCTCCAGGCGGCGCTGACACGCCGCGCCATGGTGCGGCGGGGGGCGATTGCCGGCCTGGGCACGGTGGCGGGGGGTGTGGCGGCGTTGCGTACGGCGGCGCGGGGGCAGCCGGTCGCCGAGATCGTCGATCAGGCGATGACGATCGAGGCGCTCGCGGTCACGATGCTCGGGGTGGCGCGCGACCGTGGCCGGCGGCTTGACCTCGCCGACGAGGACGTTCGTTTCCTGCGTGCCGCCCAGTGCGAGGACGAGGCGCACTACCACTTTTTCCAAGCGGCTGGTGGCGCGCCAACGACGGAGACGTTCTCGATTGCTAACGCCACGTTTGCCGACCGCGAGACCTGCTTGCGGGCGCTGGTCGATGTCAAAGCGATTGGCGTCGGGGCCTACATGGCGGCGGCGCGGCAGTTCGCGACGTTGGGCGACGGGCGGCTGGTCGAGATCGCCTACCAGATCGGCGCGGTCGAGGCGCAGCACCTGGCACTGGCCAAGGTGCTGCTCGCCGAGCGGCTGCCGGTCGACCGCGCGTTCGTCCAGTGGCGCTTCCGCGAGGTCGGCGCGGCGGTGGCGGCGCTGACGGACCTCGGGTTCATCGGCGGCGGGGGCAAGCAGTACGACTACCCCGGTCCGGTCTCCCGCGTCTGCCGCGGCGTCTTTGGTTTGGTGCCGGAGACGACCGACGACCAGGAACCGGCGACGCCGGTGGCGACGCCGACCGCATAGATCCGGGCCAGTATTGGCGAGATGTGCCCATTGTGGGAGAGGCCGCGCGCCTCTACACTTGACCTGGGAAGAACCGGGGGAGCGGCAACGGTGGGTGGGGCGCCGGCGCCGTGATGCGTGCGGCCGCGATCCCGCGACTTATCTCAGTGGCCCGCACCGGACCGGCGACCCATGCCGCCGGGGATGACCCCGCCTGCAACGGGAGCGACGATGCGGGACGACACCACGGGCGAGCAGACGGACGAATCGACATCGGCGGCCGCCGCCGAACCGACGCCGCCGGAGGTGCGCCGCCGCCTCGAGCAGCGGCTCGGCGGCCGCCCCTTGATGGTCTATCTCGTCCTCCTTGCCGGTGGCGCCGTGCTGCTGCTCCTGCTGATCATCGTCTGGATCTCGGCCATCGACGACGATGACGACGGCCGACCGGTGTGCGCCCCGCTTCAGCCCGGCCAAGCCAGGGAGATGATCGACGCCGGACAGGTCAGGCGCATGGACGTCGTGCATGCCCCGGACCAGCCGGAAGCCGGACCGGCGGTCGTTCGGTTGGAATTGAACGACGATTCCTGCCACCAGTTGCCAGAGGGGGTGGACCATCTCGAAAGCTTGCTGCTCGTCCTGGGCGCGGCGACGTATCACAACGAGCACGCCGAGCAGCAGATCGACGTTCGCATCGTGGAGCAGGTGCTGCCGAGCAGCTTGCTCGTCACCTCGACGCCGGAGCCGACCGTGTCGCCGACGCCGACCGGAACGTCGACGCCGCGACCGGCCAGCCCGACCGCCGTCCCCCCGACGCCGACCGCGACCGTGACCCCCGAGCCGACCGCGATGCCCGAGCCGACGGCGACGCACACCCCGGTTCCCCCGCCGACCACGACCCCGCTGCCGGCGACGCCGACCTCGACCCCCGCCGCGCCGCAGGACCAACCGGCGCCGTGACGAAGGCGACAGGCGACAGGCGTTAGGCGATAGGCGTTAGGCGCTAGCTTGTTGGCGGCAGAGCCGGTCGTGGGTGATTTCGACCAGGATGCGTTCGGCGTGGTCGCGGTGACGATCCGCGGATCGATCGGACAGGCTCGTGAGATTAGGCAGGACTGGACCGGGTGCGGCGTCCAAAGTCTCGCGCCGTCAGGAGGAAGAGGACGCCGCCCACGACCCACCATGGACGCCACAGGAGGAGGTTCCAGCGGACGGCGTCGGCGCCAAGTGACGCGGGGAAGTCGATGACGCCGGCCCCCATCAACGCGGCCTCGATCCAGCTCGCGCCTTCGTAGAGGATCACGAAGATGCCTCCGCCCCAGGCGGCGATAAGCACCAGGCGACGGGGAATGCGCCGGCCCCACGGCCGTGCCAGCGCCAGCGCCATCAGCCCGCCAGTCAGCCACACCAACACCAGAAATTCGGCGTCGCGCGCCCGTGCGTCCTCCTGGATCGTGTTTGCGAGGGTGTCGATCCCTATCGTACCGCCCAGCGCCCAGTAGAAGCTGATCGTAGCGAAGACGAACGCCCAGGCCGCCGCCGCGTAGGCCGCCCATGGTGTCGACCGCGATGAAGTGGAACGCACCAGCATCTATGCCTTGGGGTCGACGAGATCGACGGTTTCGTCAGGGAACACGATGCCAATCCGCAACGTGCCGCCGATGGCGGCCACGTACGCTCGTAACGTCGAGAGGTAGGCACCCGCTTGGTGCTCGATTGTTGAAGCGTGGGCTTGCGACACGTCGAGCGTGGTGGCGACGTCGACCTGGGTCATCCCTTGGCGCTCACGCAATGCCGCGCGTTCGTGCATGGCGCGTAACGCCACTTTACCGGCCTCGATCCGCTCCCATCGCCTGGGATCGGGCTTCAAACGGGTTCGGATCTCGCTCCCACGGGTGCGTCTTCACGCCAGGGACTCCACCTTTCGCGCATGATCAGCGATAGGGCCATCTGTTGCCTATAAAAGGTCGAGCGCCGCTTTCAGCCCTGCCTCCAGATACCGCAGGTCGTCGGGGTGCAGGCTCCCGAGCCTGCGCTTGATTCTGGCGGCATCCGTGGTGGCGAGTTTAGTCTGGGCGATAGACGGATGTTTGAGACCTGCCTGCTGCCAATGCTGGATGCGGTGATCGCCAACGTGCGGGAGTGGATAGAGATTGCTCGTAATCGTCGAGACCAGGAGGTCTGGACCGGTAGCGTTGTACCGCCCGCCGGAGACAATCACTACCGGTCGAAGCTTCCGCCTCCCGGGCTGATCGGCAAACTCCACTTCAAGCAGCACCACGTCGCCTCGGCGGTAGCTAGCCAAGTGCGTCATACTCGGCATCTAGCTCGTTGTTCCAATCATGCGCGAGGGCTGGCAGGGAGATCCGGAATACCTCCTCGGTATCCTGGCGGTTGGCTTGCTGCTGCAGGCGGTCCCGCAGTGCTTCCAGCATGAACTGCCGGACCGTTATCCCTTGGGATGCAGCCGAAATCCTCACCGCTCGATGAATCTCCGGCGCGACTTCGAAGCTAATCCTACTCACGGCGGAGTCCTCCTGTGCGTTTGCGCATCCGCATTTTAGCACACATGAACATGCTCGAAGTTGATTGCAGCGGGCAGGGCTTCCGATGAGATTACTGCCGATTCGGCGGTTGCATCGTCGCTTGTTTCGGATGGTAGGCTTCCGGCGTCCGAGCGACGTCATCTCCGCGCGCACGTTTCAATCCCCACCCTGCCTTCGGCGGGGTGCAACTCGCCGGTCGCTGGTCGCCGGTCAACTCGCGAATCGCTCCGGATGCCGCGCGCTCCAGCTCCTCTTCCGGCCACTCGATCGGCGCGAACTGGATGCCGTGGTCGCCGGGGAGCGGGCGGTCATGGGCGACGTCGCCGCCGAGGATCGGCAGGGGGATGCCGCCGGGGAAGGCGGCGCAGCGAGGGAGCCCTTGCGGGTCGAAGTGCCGGCAGTTCTCGCAACCGAGGGCCGGCCCTAACGTGACCGGATCGATCAGCGGCCCGCGATAGCCGACCATAGGACTCACTCCACGACGACGACTCGGTTCGGATCGTTTCAATCCCCACTGATCGTGCGGTATGACATTCCGGCGGATGCGACAGTGACCTGGAAGAAGTCATTTGGTCCGGGGCACTATGCTTTGTTCGGCGATAAGGAGGAACTGAAGCGCTACCTGACGGACTTCGTGGTCGAAGTCTAGCGGTTCCTCCGCCAGGAAGTGAGCCGCAACGCGGAAGAAGCGCACGGCGACTGCTAGCGCCACGGCCATGATCGCACCATGAGGCGGAGATTGCACCCGAACCTGCTAGAATCGTGGCACAAGTAGAGGAGCAGTTGCATGGCCATGTGGGCACGACAACCAAACGACGACGCCCTTATTGAGCGCCATGTCGCCCAGGATCTGATCGCTCCGGATCGAGCGCGGCTGACTGATTCCGGCGACCCAATCTGGGCGCTTGTGGCATACCCGCGGGCCGCAAACGACGACCTGGCCGCCACGGCGTCCGAGTACGACATCTCCGATGAAGCGATGGCGGCTGCCCTGGCGTACTATGAGCGCCACCGCGCCGTCTTCGACGCGCGCATCCTGCTCCACCACGCGGCATTCGCGTAGCCACCGCGCGGAAGTGGCCGACCTATACCTCGATGAAGACAATGGACGAACCATGACCCGGCTTTTGCGGTCGCTCGGTCACGGCGTCGTGTGGGCGAAGGAGTATCAACGGCCCGGCACGACCGACGAGTTCCATCTCGTATCCGCTGTGCAGTGGGGTCGTATCTTCGTCACCCATAACGAGCGGGACTTCGTGCTCCTTCATCGTGCCTGGGTCGCCTGGCCGCGCGCACTGAAGATTGCCTGGCCTGTCCATCGTGGCGTTCTGGTGATTCCCCAACCGCCGACGCTGCCGATCGAACAGGCGGCATCCCAGATTGACGCGTTCCCGCGCACGGCTCCCTCACTTGCCAATGCGTACTACATCTGGAAACGCGGACTGGGATGGGTGCCAGGTGGATGAGGACTGCCCGTCGTCTCAACGAGCGCGCACTGATCGCTGATCCCTACCGCGCCCCTTGCGCGTCCCAGCGGAAGAAGCGCACGGCGATGGCCAGCGCGACCGCGAAGGTGCCCAGCAAGACCAGGACGTCGAGCCAGATGGTTCCCAAGCCGTGGCCGCGCATCATCGGCGCGCGCAGAGCGTCGACGAGGTAGGAGAGGGGGAGGACCCTGGTGATCGGCTGGAGCCAGGCGGGGGCGCTGTCGACCTCGAAGAAGACGCCGGAGAGGAAGAGCATGGGGAAGGTGATCAAGTTGGCGTAGCTGGCGGCTGTCTCCGTGTTCTTGGCAATGCCGGAGATGGCGAAGCCGATCGCCAGAAAGGCGAGCGCCCCCAGGATGATCACGAAAAGAATCAGCGCCGGGTTGCCCCGCAAATGCAAGTCAAAAATCGTCCAGGCCAGCCCGACCAGAATCGCCGACTGCGCCACCGCGACGATGAGCTGCGCGATCACCCGCGCCATGATGAAGCTGGAGAGGCGGAACGGAGTGACCTTGATCCGCCGCAAGATCCCGCGCTCGCGGTAGGTGACGAAGGCGGTCGAAAGCCCGATCACCCCCGAGTTCATTAGGCTCATCGCCAAAATGCCGGGAATGAAAAAGTCCATGTAGGTGATCTCCTCGACCGTCACCGCCTGCTCGCTGATCTGGACCGGGCTTTCGCCCTGCGCCACCCCGAGCAGGACCTGGCGGACGACGTTGAGCGCGACATCGGCGTTCGGCCCCTCGGCTTCGTCGTAGTAGAGGGTGACCGGCGGTAGGCCGCCTTCCGCCGCCGCACCGAAGACCATCACGATGTCCCGCTCCCCCTCTTCTAGGGCCTCCAGCTCATCGGCTTCCGGGTCGGCCGTCACGCTGAAGGCGTCGTTCGCCTCCATCGCCCGTGTGACGCCGGTCTGGTAGGCCGATGCCTCGCCGGTGAGGCCGACGTCGAACTCCACCCCCGGATCACCGCCGAAGATGGCGCCGAAGATGAGAATGAAGATGGCCGGAAAGGCGAGGTTCCAGAAGAGCGCCGTCCGGTTGCGCACGTTCATCTTCAGGTTCGCTTTGATCATCGCGATGAAGGGTCGCATTTCGTACTCCAGGCGTTAGGCGGAAGGCGGAAGGCGGAAGGCGGATCATCGGCGCTTGCCCGTGTCGGTTTCCGTCTTCCGC
>JBOGUF010000041.1:0-33358 GCA_050696075.1 Thermomicrobiales bacterium | reverse complement strand
GCTGAAGCCGGCTGGAAGAAAAGCCGCGTCCATTCAGCCGGCTTCAGCCGGGTTAGCTGGGTCAGCCCGGAGTCTTTAGCTCCGGGCGAGGCCGGCAGCAACGGTCGATTGAACCATGACCCACCGTATGACTGAAGGGAGAAGGGGCTCGGTTGATGGCAACTCATCGCGGTACGGCCAACTGGCACGAGGACGCCTTTTTCGGCATCCACTACGATCTGCACGCCAACGCCGGAGATACGGAGTTGGGGCGGGACCTCTCGGTCGCGCATCTGGTTGAGCGGTTGGAGCGGGTGCGACCGGACTGGATTCAGTGCGATTGCAAGGGGCACCCTGGGTACACAAGCTGGCCGACCGCCGTGGGGTCGACGTCGCCCGGTGTGATCCAGGACGGGCTACGGATGCACCGGGACGCCACGCGGCAACTCGGCATCCCGCTCGGCATGCACTATTCGGGCGTCTGGGACACGCGGGCCGTCGAACTGCATCCCGATTGGGCGCGGGTCGACGAAAACGGGGCGCCGGACGGGCCGAACCGCCCGAATGCCGGCACCACGAACGCGAGCCGGTCGGACATGACGTGCCGCCTCAGCGCCTACGACCAGGAGTTGATGATTCCGCAGATGCTGGAGTTGATCGACGACTACGATGTCGACGGCTTTTGGGTCGACGGCGAGAACTGGGCCTCGAAACCGTGCTGGTGCGAGCGCTGCACGGCCGAATTCACCACGCGGACCGGGATCGCCGAGATTCCGCGTTCGAGCGACGACGCCCATTGGGATGAATGGCTTGCGTTCCACCGCGACCTTTTCGAGGAGCACGTCACCGCCTATGCGAATGCGGTCCACGACCGCAAACCGGGTTGTCTCGTCTGCTCCAACTGGATGTACACGATGCGCCAACCGGACCCGATCCGGGTTCCGGTCGATTACCTCAGCGGCGACTTCGACCACGCCTGGGGGGCGAACCGGGCCGCGGTCGAAGGGCGGCTGCTCGACGCACGCGGCTTGAGCTGGGACCTGATGGCCTGGGCCTTCTGCAAGACCGGCCCCTTCTTCGGCCAGATGCCGTGGGTGATGAAGAGCGCGACGCATCTCTGCCAGGAAGTGTCGGAGGTCGTTGCCCTCGGTGGGGCGGTGATGATCTACGACGTTCCGCAACGCACCGGCTGGCTGACCGATTGGCATCAAGACCGCCTCGGCGAGGTGGCCGACTTTTGCCGTGCCCGCAAAAACCTCTGCTTCAAGTCCCAGACCGTCCCGCAGGCGGCGATCCTCCACCTTTCGCAGCACCTCTACGCCCACAATATGCCGCTCTTCAACAACGGGGAAGCGGCCGAAGCGGTCGAAGGCGCGCTCCACGCCCTGCTCGAAACCGGCCGCTCGACAGACATCCTGCCCGAGGACGCGGCGATCGCGCGCATGAATGACTACCGGCTCGTCGTCGTCCCGGAGCGAACGCGGCCGAGCGAGGCGATCCGCGCCGCGTTGAAAGCATACGTCGAAGGCGGCGGCTCGCTCCTCCTGACCGGTGCGACCGTGACGGTTGACTATCCCGACCTGGCCGGCGCATCCGCGTCCGGCGACCCACCGGTGCCCCCAGGCGAGGATCCTGGGGCTGCTGTACATCACTTGCCGGTCGGCCATCGGTCGGCGCCGGTCTACGGCCGGTGGCAGCCGGTTGCGCCCGAGCCGAGCACCGAGGCGTGGACCTATCTTCTTTCGCAGCAGGAACCGGCGCACAACGCGACCGATCAGGTCGTCGTCACCCGCCGCCGGCTCGATCGCGGGTCGGTCGTCGCTGTCCACGGCCCACTCTTCGAGAACTACTTCCAGGGGCACTACCCGTCGCTGCGCGACTTGATCCGAGACCTGATTGACCGGATGGACGTCGATTGGCTGGTAACTCTTGACGCGCCGCCGCGACTTGAGATGATCCTCCGCCAGAAGGATGGGCGACTCCTGGTCAATCTGGTCAATCGCGGCGCGGGGGAGATGCTTTCGCCGCGGCGCGTCGTCGTCGAGGAGTTGCCGCCGGTCGAGCACGTCACGATTCGCGTCAAACGGCAGGATCGCCCGCGCCGCGTCTCGGTCTTTCCGGAAGACCGGCCCGCGGATTGGGATCACGCCGATGGGGTTGTGACTATCCGTGTGCGGCGGGTCGATATTCATAGCGTGGTGGCGATTGAGTGAGTTATCGGGAGGGGCGAACCGATGTGTCCGCCCGCGTGCCGACCGCAGCGATCGGGTTTTGGACGCGGGCAGACACATGGGTCTGCCCCTACCGAACAGCGCAAATCAGCAACGGAAGGGCAGAGGAACAGTGAAAATCACAGCGGTCGAGGTCGAGGTCACAGAGACGCCGGTCGAGCACGTCTTTCGCTGGCGGGCGGGGTTGCCGGGGTCGGGCACGACGCGGATCAACGCCCGCCTGACGATCAAGACCGACGAAGGGGTATCCGGACAGGCGCACGCCAGTCACGGGCGGATCATCGCGGAGTTGGTCGACCGGCGGCTGCGGGAGATGCTCGTTGGGCGAGACCCGCTGCTGAAGGAGGACCTGTGGGAGCGGGTCTGGGAGCTCGACCGGATCGAGGAGTTGCCGATCTACGCCCTCGGCCTGGCCGACATCGCGCTCTGGGACATCACGGCGAAGGTGGCAGGGCTGCCGCTCTACAAGGTGATCGGCGGCTACCGCGACCGCATCCCGGCCTACGCCAGCACCGTCACTTTCGCCACGACCGAGGAGTTCCTCGACGTCGCCGATCAATGCCTCGACTACGGCTTCCGGGCGATCAAGCTCCATGCCTGGGGCGACTATCGGAAGGACGCCAAGCTCTGCCAGGACCTCCGCAAGCACGTCGGCGACGAGATCGACCTGATGTACGACGGCTCGGCCGGGTTCGATCTGGTCGAGGCGATCTCCGTCGGGCGGGCGCTGGCGGAGGCGGGCTACCTCTGGTACGAGGAGCCGATGCGCGAGTTCAGCATCGAGGCGTACAAGCGGTTGGCCGACGCGGCACCGATCCCGCTCCTCTCCGGCGAGACGTCGGACGGCTGCCACTACAACATCGCCGACTTCATCGCCCGCGGCGCGGCGACGATGGTCCGCACCAGCACCCACTACAAGGGGGGGATCACCGGCGGCTTGCGCGTCGCCCATCTGGCCGAGGCGTTCAACATGCGGGCCGAGGTCCACGGTGGGGGTCTGCCGAATCTGCACCTGGCCTGCGCCATCCCGAACACGACCTACTTCGAGACGATCATCCCGGCCAACCCGATCGTCGTCGAGCCGGGGATCGGGCGGGATGGGTGCATCTCGCCGCCGCACGTGGCGGGGATCGGGTGGGAGGAGTCGTAGGCGCCATGCCCCGTTGACAGCCGTGTGCGACTTTGTTATTAAAATGAACTTAGTTGCACGCAGGTGAATTGCGGTAGGTGCTCAGCATGGTTCCCGCGCGCCGGCGAGGCTCCGTTACCCTTCGACGACGCATCATCGACCTCCTGCTCACGCGGAGGACGCTCTCCCGTGCCGAGTTGGCTCGGCTCACGCGCCTGAACAAACCGACCATCTCCGCCGTCGTTGCCCGTTTGATCGACGACGGGATCGTGCACGAGATCGGCGCCGGCGTCTCGACCGGGGGGCGCAAGCCGATCCTGCTCGCCGTGCGCGAGACGAGCCGGTTGGTGGTCGGTGTGGAGATCGACGCCGCCGGTTGTCGCCTGCTGCTCGTGACCTTGCGCGGCGAATCCGTCGCCGCCGTCGATCTCCCGATGGCAACCCCGCGGGTCGAGGTCGTCGTCGACACGATCGCCGCGGGCATTGACGCCCTCTTCGCCGATCGGGACCGGTCGGCGTTGCTCGGCTGCGGCGTCGCGGCGCCCGGCCTGGTCGACCCGGCGCAAGACACGGTCGACTCCGCGACGCGCCTCGGGTGGCGGGGCGTGCCACTACGCGGGCTGCTCGAAGCGCGGCTGCAGACGCCGGTGATGGTCACCGACCGCGGCAAAGCCGCGGGTTTGGGCGAGTTGTGGGTGCTGGGGAAGGAGCAGGCGCATGACCTGATCTACCTCTATCTTGGCCGCGGCGTCGCGGGAGCGATCGTCCTCGGTCACGAGATTCACTGGGGATCGAGCTTCATGGCCGGTGAAATCGGGCACATGACCGTCGATCCGCGTGGACCGGCGTGCGCATGCGGGAGCCACGGCTGCCTGGAGGCGCTCGTCTCCACCGCCGCCATTCTCGGCCGGGGACGGCGCCTCCTCACCACGAGCCGCGACAGCGCGCTCAGGTCCCTCCTGGCGGAGGGAGCGCCGGATATGGACGGCATTGCGGCAATCGGCGGCGCGGCGACCGGTGGCGATCCGCTCGCGCTCGAAATCGTGCGGGAGACGGCGCGGTGGTTGGGATTGGCGATCGCCAACCTGGTCAACGCGCTCAACCCTGCGGTGGTCATCCTGGGCGGTCCCACGGCCGAGTGGGGACAGGTCCTGATCGACGCCATCGACCGGGAGCTTCAGGCGTGGACGCTACCGCTTTCGCGGCGCGCGGTCCGCGTCGTCGCGGGCGAGGCGCGGGAACGAGCGGTGCCGCTGGGCGCGGCGGCTCTGGTCCTCCAGCGCGCGGGGGAGCTCTTGGCCCGCCCTCACGTCTCGTTGACCACGGTTGAAACGGCGGCCTAGTCGCGATCATCCTGACACCCCGATCGTCTTCGACGATCGGGGAATAGCAAAGAAAGCGAGGCACGTCATGCAGCGATCGTCCTCGAAACGATCAAGCCCGCGCCCGGACAACGATGCAGCGGGACCGGCGCCGGTGACGCGGCGCACCTTCCTGACGGGGGTCGCCGCATTGGGGGTGTCAGCCGGAGCGCTGGCTGGGACCGCCGGCGGCCTCAGGTCTGCTGCCGCCCAGGACCAGACGACCCCGTCCGGCCAAATCATCTATGCCGCCCGGATGAGCGAATTGACGACGCTCCACCCGTTTGTCGCCCGCTTCACGAGCGCGCTCGCCGCCGCCTACCACGTCATGGAAGGGCTGACTAAGTTTTCGCCCAACTTCGAGATCGTGCCCGGCTTGGCCTCGGAGTGGACCGTCAGCGAGGACCAACTGTCCCTCACCTTCACGCTGCGCTCGGGCGTGACCTGGCACGACGGTCAACCTTTCACCTCAAACGACGTCAAATTCACGATCGAGGCCGCCGCCGCCGAAGGCAGCCAGGCGGCGGCGCAAGAGACGGTGCGGACCTACATCAGTGCGGTTGAGACGCCGGACGACGGCACGGTCGTAATCACGCTGACCGAGCCGTACAGCCCGCTCCTGACGGTGTTGGCGGAGCAACTCACCGTCCTGCCCGCCCACCTGCTGGTGGAGAATGTTTACGACGAGGCATTCAGCGAGATGCCGGTCGGGACCGGCCCGTACCGGGTGACAGAACGGCAGACGGGCTTCATCACCCTCGATCACAACCCCGATTACTGGGGCGAACCGCCGTTCACCGAGCGCATTATCCTGCGGGACTCGCCCGAGGCCGCGGCTCAGCAAGCCGGCCTCCTCGCCGGCGAGCTCGACGTGATCCAGTTCAACCCGACGACGATGGCGAACCTGGAGACGCAGGGCTACGTCGTCTTCCGCGGGCTGGCCGGCAGCGTTCACGGCATCAACGTCGATCTGCAAACGCCGCTGTTGCAGGACGTCAACGTCCGCCAGGCGCTCCAGTTGGCGCTCGACCGCGAGCGGATCCAGTCGCTGCTCTACAGCAACGGGATCCCGGCCAACACGGTCGTCTCGCCCGCCTATGGCCCGTATCACAACGACGATCTGGCCCCGATCAGGCGAGACGTCGACGCCGCGGGGGCCCTGCTCGACGAGGCGGGCTGGATGATGGGTGACGACGGCGTCCGCGAGAAAGATGGCCAACCGCTGGCGTTCCAGTACCAGGCGTGGGCAGCGCAGCAGTGGCAGGACATCGCGGCCATCGCCCAGGCCAGTTGGCTGGAGGCCGGCATCGACGTCGAGATCGTCTCCGTCGAGCTGGCTCGCCTGGTCGAAACGATGTCGGGCCGGTACCAACTGGCAACCGTTGGCTGGCCGCTGACTTCCGACGCGATCGTTGGCCTGACACAGCTCTTCCAGAGTACTGATCGGACGCTCGAAGACGGCGGGACGCGCAACGTCTTCAGCTACAAGAACGACCAGGTCGATCAACTATTGGCCGACGCCTACGCCACGACCGACGTCGATCAGCGCGCCGCGCTGGCGCAGCAGGTCCAAGAGCTGGTCTACAATGACCTGCCGCTCATCCCCTTCGCCCATCCCGCCTACCAACTGATCGGCCAACCCAACGTTGTCCTGGACGAGACGGGCCAGGGCACGTTGTCGAGCGTTGGGCCAGGCTTCTTCATGAATCGCTGGCGGGTCGGGGCGTGAGGGGTTAGGGCGTGTTTGAGCAGCTCCGTCATGCTGAGGCATCGAAGCATCCCCGCGCGAAGCGCCGCGCCGGCCGCGGACGCGGGGTCGATGCGCGTGCGGCTTCGCCGGGGGATGCTTCGCCTGCGCTCAGCATGACGGGTTGCAAACACGACTTACGCGTTAGGGGCACGACGACGTAGTTCCTATTCCCTCACGCCTAAGCCCTCACGCCTCACGCCTCCGGAGGGGATGACGGTGAACCGCTACCTGCTCCGCCGTGCCGCGCAGTTGGGGCCGCAATTGCTGATTCTGTTCGTGCTGTCGTTCGGGCTCGTCCACTTGACGCCGGGCGCGACGGGCAGCGTCGATCTCCAGTCGTTGAGCGGCGAGAATCTGGAGCAGATGCGCGAGCGGTTGGGTCTCGATCGTCCCCTCCACATCCAGTTCGCCGACTGGCTCTGGCGGGCGATCCGGCTGGACTTCGGCGATTCGTTCATCGATGGCACGCCGGTGCGGGAGAAGATCCTGGACCGGCTGCCGGCGACGGCGCTGCTGACCGGCAGCGCCCTGGTCTTGTCCCTTGTCCTCGCCGTCCCGCTCGGGGTGCTGTCCAGCCTGTACCGCAACTCGCCGCTCGACTACGGTCTGACCATCTTCGCTTTTTTCGGCGTCTCGATCCCAGCGTTTTGGGCGGCGATTGTGGTGATCATCGTCTTCGGCGTCCAGTTGGGCTGGTTCCCGGTCCAAGGGATGGAAACCGTCGGCCGGCCGGTCACCTGGCCCGTCCTCGACGTCCTCCACCACCTCGCCCTGCCGGCGATCGTCCTGGGATTGGAAGGGACAGCGGCGCTGACCCGGCTCGTTCGATCGAGCATGACCGACGTGCTGGTCGAGGACTACGTCCGTACCGCGCGCGCCAAGGGACTCGGCGAACAGTTGGTGCTGTTCCGGCACGCGCTGAAGAACGCGCTGTTGCCGCTGGTCACGCTGGTCGGCCTGCGCCTGCCGACGCTGATCGGGGGCGCGGTGGTGATCGAGACGATCTTCGCCTGGCCGGGGATCGGCCGCCTCGGCTGGGAGGCGGTGCTGCAACGGGACTACCCGGTGGTGATGGGGCTGGTCGTTTTCACCGGGGTGTTGACGATTCTCGGCAATCTGCTGGCGGATATCGCCTACGCGGCGATCGATCCGCGGATCAAGCTCGAGGGATAGGCGTGGCATCCTTGGCGACGCTCGATCGCCCTACCCCGGTCCTACGCGGCGCGTCCACGCCGCGCCGGTGGCGCTGGCGGCGCTTCGCCTCGAACCGGCTCAGCCTACTCGGTCTGGCGATGCTCGCGGTGCTGGTCGTCGCCGCCCTAGCCGGCCCCATCGTGACCAGCCGATACCTCGACCTGCACCCGAACACGCTCAGTTGCCTCAGCCTCGAAGGGCCGAGCACCAGCCACCCGTTCGGGTGCGACCCGCTGGGGCGGGACATCTTAGCGCGGCTCCTGGTCGGCGGCCGCGTCTCCCTCGCGGTCGGCTTGCTGGTTGCCGTATGCACGACCGTGCTCGGTCTCCTGGTCGGTCTCGCGTCGGGATATCTCGGCGGGCTGGTGGATAGCCTGCTGATGCGCTTCACCGACACGATGCTGGCGATGCCGACCTTCTTCATCGTGCTCGCCGCCGCCGCGTTTCTGGGACCGAGTCTCTTCAACACCATCGTCATCATCGGCTTGACGCAGTGGATGGTGACGGCGCGGCTGATCCGCGGCGAATGCCTGGCGATTCGCGAGAAGGAATTCGTCCTGGCGGCGCGGGTCAGCGGCCAGACCGACCTCGGCGTCATGCGACACATCCTGCTCAACGTCGTCTCGACGGTGATCGTCGTGGCGACGTTGGCGGTCGCCACCGGCATCTTGACCGAGTCCGCCTTAAGCTACCTGGGGTTAGGGATTCAGCCGCCCCAGGCCAGTTGGGGATCAATGCTCAGCAACGCCAACAACTACATCTTCGTGGCGCCCATGCAGGGCGTCTATCCCGGCCTCCTGATCGTGTTGACGGTGCTGGCCGTCAACTTTGTCGGCGAGGGTTTGCGCGAGGCGCTCGATCCGCGGCTGGCGGGTCGCTGACCGCACGGCCACCATGGGACCGAGGTACCAACGGTTTGGAGCAGATGAGATGAGCAACGAGCAGGTGGCGGTAGCCAGCCGGTTGGCGGTGGACGGCGGTGAACCTGTCCGGACCGCCCCTTTCCCGCGCTGGCCGGTCGCGGACGAGCGCGAGGAGCGGTTGCTGCTGGAGGTCCTCCATTCCGGCGCCTGGGGGGAGCTGTCCGGCGACAAGGTAGCCACCTTCGCGGCGCGCTTCGCGGAATACCAAGGCGCGCGGTTCGGCATCTGTGTGCCAAACGGCACGATGGCTCTCGAGTTGGGGCTGCGGGCGGTCGGCGTCGGCCCTGGCGACGAGGTGATCACCACGCCGTACACCTTCATTGCCACGGCGAGCGCCGCCCTCTTGCTCGGGGCGAAGCCGGTCTTCGTCGACGTCGACCCCGCGACCTGCACCATCGATCCAGCGCGGATCGCGCCGGCGATCACGGAGCGGACGAAGGCGATCGTCCCGGTCCACGTCGCCGGGCAGCCGGCCGACATGGACGGAGTGCTGACGGTCGCGCGGGAGCACGGGTTGCGGGTGGTGGAAGACGCCTGTCAAGCGTGGGGCGCGGAGTGGCGGGGACAACGCGTCGGCGCGATTGGCGACCTGGGCGCCTTTAGCTTTCAGGCGGGCAAGAATATCACCGCCGGCGAAGGCGGGATCGTCGTCACGAACGACCCGGCACTGGCCGAGCTGTGCTGGTCGCTCCACAACGTCGGTCGCGTCCGCGACGGCGAGTGGTATCAGCATGAGCGCCTCGGCTGGAACTTCCGCATGACCGAATGGCAGGGGGCGGTGCTTCTGGCGCAGTTGGAACGGCTGCCGGGGCAGCAGGCGATCCGGGACGCCGGCGCGGCCTACCTCGACGACGCGCTGGCCGCGGCGCCCGGCATCGCGCCGTTGGCCGTCGATCCCCGCGTCACGCGACACGGACGCCACCTCTACCCTGTTCGCTACGACGCCGCGGCCTTTGGCGGCCGGACGCGCGATGCGTTTCTGCACGCGCTGCGGGCGGAGGGTATCACCCGCGTCAGCGCCGGCTACGTCCCGCTCACCCAATCGCCGGCGATCCAGCGGGCGATGACGGCGCTCTTCGGTGCGGAGGGCACGATCCAACTGGCGGCGTGCCCGATCGCCGAGCGGATTTGTCGCGAGGTCTTCTGGTTGACTCAAACCGCGCTGCTCGGCGACCAGGACGCGCTGGACGACGTCGTCGCGGCGATCTACAAAATTCAGGCAGCGTGGGGCTGATGCCCGATTCCGTGGTCGCCGACGCGGCGAGGAGCGCGCCATGACGGACGGCTTGGAGGAAGCGGCGCTCCGTGGCCTGTACGCCGGCGTCGCCAGCGTGGCGATCACGCCGCCGGTCGGCAGCGACCTGTCCGGCTTCATCGCTCGTGTCGAGCCGATGGCCGGCGTCCACGACGATCTCTTCGCGCGGGCGCTAGTGTGGGCGGAAGACGCTGCCATGACGAACGCCGCGGCGCTGGTGACGCTCGACGTGATCGACGTCGAGGCGCGCGCGGTGGCGATCATCCGCGAACGCATCGCGGCGCTAATCAGGCTCACCGGCGAGCGCGTCGGCGTGGTCTGCACGCACACCCATGGCGGGCCGGCTACCTTGCCGCGAAGCTGGCTCGGCCGCTGCGACAAGAAGTATCTGGACCGCCTGTGCCAGGCGGCGACAGACGCGGTCGCGGCGGCGGCTGGAGCGCTGCAACCGGTCGTGGTGCGGTGGGCTCGCGGCGCGGAGCCCACCGTCGGCAAGAACCGGCGCGTGCCGGGCGGCGTCATCGACGCCGACGTGCCGGTGCTGCGTTTCCAGCGGCACGACGGCACGGTTGCGGCGCTGCTCGTCAGCTATGCCTGCCACCCGGTGACGCTGGGTCCAACCAACACGCTGGCGACGGCCGATTACGCGGGGTCTGTCCGGCGGACCCTCGAAGCCGCCTATCCCGGGGCGACCGCGCTCTTTGCCACGGGGTGCTGCGGCCAGATCAACACCGGTCACACGTTGCGCGACGGCGAGCGCGGGCGCGATCCGCGGTGGCGGACGTTTGGCGAGGCGGAGCGGATCGGGCGGGCGATCGCCGGCGCCGCGATGCAGGCCGCGGAGCAAGCCGCGCGCGTCGATGCGTCGCTGCCGGTCATGCCCGCCGCGATCTCCCCGGTTCGGATGGGCGTCGCCCATCGCATCGTCCGTCTGCCACTGCTGCCGGCCGTCTCTTCCAACGACCTGCGCGGGCTGGTCGAACGCTGGCATGAGGAGCGTCGATCGCTGGCGGAGGGCGAGCGGCATCCCGGCGCGATCGAGCGACTCCAGGTCTTCCTGGCCTGGGCGGAGGCGCTCCAGGCTGGTCGTCTCCCTGCCGTCGTCGAGGCCGAGGTGATGGTGATTGCGCTCGGCGACGTCGCGCTCGTCCTGCTGCCGGGCGAGCTGTTCGTGGAGTTCGGGCTGGCCATCAAGGAGCGCGCCGCGCCGCGCCCCGTCGTGACCCTGGCGTACGCGAACGGAACCCCTGGGTACATCCCGCACCGCACGGCCTATCCAGACGGCGGCTACGAGGTGGACGAGGCCTACCGCTACTACGGTTATCCGGCCTGTTTCGCCCCGGAAGCAGGCGAGGCGGTCGTCGAGGCAGCCATCGAGCTGCTCGACGCGACAGCGATCCTTCCCCTACGTTGACACGCCCAGTGCCGCGGCCAGTTCCCGCAGGAAGGTCTTCTCCTGGTCGGAGACGCGCTCGCCGCCGATGCCGAGGAAGCCGCCGCTCTCGGTCGCGGTGGCGGCCTGGCCGGCGATGTTGAGCAGCCAGCGTTTGAAGTCGTCGGCTTCCTCGGGCGTCGACTTCGCGGCCAGGAGGGCGGTGGTTTCGCGGGCGCGATCGAGCAGGTCGTCAATCAGCGCCGTCCAGGCCTCGCCGCCGGGAACCTCGATCTCGCGCGCGTCGCCGTCCTCGCCCGGCTCGGCTTTCAGTTCCCGTAAGACCGCCTGGATGAGGTCATTCTCCGCGAAACCCTCCTCGGCGGCGGCAATCTCTTTCATCGCCGCCAGCATCTCGCGCTCGCCGCCGCCGAGCCCCTCGCTGTCGACCTCGATGATGGTGGCGCCGATCGCCACCTTGAGCGGCATCTCGCTCAGCAGCGCCCATTCCGCCGCCGTGTAGTCGGTTTTGCTTGACACCTCTCGTCCTTCCGTTTGCCCGACATTCAGTGTTTACGCTATATGCGATAATAGCGCCATAAATGCATTGACGGCGAGCCAGGAGGCACCATCATGGAGAAACGGCTCAGTGCCTGGGATACCCGGAGACATTTCGGCAAGATCCTGCGTGAAGTGTCCCGTGACGGCGATTTCTTCGTTATTGAGTCGCACGGAGAACCCGTGGCAGTGTTAGCGCCGATTGAAATGTATCAGGGCTGGAAGCGGAGCCGGCAGGCATTCTTTGATCACCTCCGCGCTGTCTCAGAGCGCGCGAACCTAACCGACGAGGAAACTCAGGAGACTCTGGACCGTGCCATTCAGGCAGTACGCGCGGAGCACGGTCGAAGAGCTAAACCGTGAGGGTTGTTATCGATACAAATGTCATAATCAGCCGATACTGGTCGCCACGAGGCATCGCTTCGCGAGTCCTTGGCCTCCTCGAACGCAACGCATTCGAACTCGTGCTTTCGTCCGATATTCTCGCCGAGTATCATCGCGTCCTGTGCTATCGAGACACTCAAGCTTTCCATCGCATGAGTGACACAGAAATCGATCGGGCCCTCGATGAACTGATTGGAGTCTCCCTTGTCGTTGAACCCACTGAGCGCCTCGCGGTTATTGAAGACGATCCCGATGACGACAAGTTCCTTGAATGCGCGGTGGCAGCGCACGCGCACTACATCGTCAGCGGCAACAAGCATCTGCTGAGGCTCGGCTCCTTTCGCGGCATCCAGATTTTACCGCCGGCGCTCTTTCTCAGCCTTTTCGATCCGTCGGCGACCGAGCCATAGGGTTACTCGTCTGCACCGTTAGGCGGCGTTTGACAAGCTTTGTGATGCCGCGGCGACGCCGAAGCACGCCCTGAGGAACCGACGGGCAGCCCCCGGCGAAGCCGGTCCCGCGTACCGCCGCCGCGCTTCGCGCGGGGATGCTTCGATGCCTCAGCATGACGGGGTGCGAACACGGACTAGCCAACTGCCGCCGCGGCGCGGGCCGGCAGCGTTATGCGCCGGCCCGCGTGGTGAGTTAGGGGAGGCTGGCGCTGATCTGGATCGCGCGCGGGTCGCGGCCGAACGCCAGCTTCTTCGCCCAGGTCGTGGGGTAGCCGCGCAGGTCGTCGCGTTCCATCGCGCGCGGCGGGCGGACCGCAAAGTCGCTCCGCTTCAGGACGGCCGCTACCTGCCGCGCCCCGTCGTCGAGCGGCCACCCCGCCTCGTCCAGCGCCCCGGCATTGAGATTAACCTCCAGTGAGGCGCCGCCCCGCCCGACGGCGCGGAGACCGGCGAGCAATCCGTCGTCACCCGCTAACAGCCCATGCAGCAAGCTGCCCCAGGGGAAGTTGATCGTCACGCGCGAGGCCAGCCCGTGCAGCTCGCTCGGCACGTTCAGCGCGTTGGCGACGACGAAGAGGGCGTTGGCGGGCGCGGTCCGAGACGCGGTCCGCAGGTTCGACTGACAGGTATCGAGACCGATCGCGGCGTGTGCCGGGTAGGTTTGCGCCAGGTGACGGACGAACCGCCCGTCTCCGGTGCCGAGGTCGAGGGACATGGCGCGATAGGGCGCGGCCCAATTGGCGACGGCCGCCGCATCGAGGGCGCGGAGCGTTTTTCCGTTGACGCTGTGCATGTTCCACCTTCCGTTCTGCTTCCCGCGTCCTGCATCGGGTCGAACAGGAAGGAACGGAGGGGGCGCACGGGCACAGCGAAGCGCGGCGGTAGCGTGTCAGCCGCCGTCGAGGGTGTCGGGCGTGGGTTGGTCCCGGCGGACGCCGGACACAAGGAAACGACCGGAAGGGGATTCCGGTTGGACCGCTACGTGGAGGTGGTGGTTAGCGAACGATGTCTAGCAGGGCGGACGAATCATGTATCGCATGCGAGTAACCCGTTTCTAGGAGCCATTCGGCTCATCGTTGACGATGGTAGCAGAGCGACGAGGGCGTGTCTATTAGAACGATTTCTCGGAGGGGTGGACCGGGTGCCCTTTGGGCGATGTCCATCCCTCCGACGACAATTCCATTGCCATATGAATCTCCCCGTCCCGCCGGTCCTCTTCAACAAAACCGCCTGCCCCATAGAGACCAATCGCATCCGGCCAATCGTCGTTGGTTTCGACCAGGAGGCGGGTGTAGCCGCGGGCGCGGGCGGCGGCGATGAGGTGGGCGACGAGGTGGCGGCCGAGACCCTGGCCGCGGCAATTGCGGGCAACCGACATGCGGACGAGGCGGCCGGTGCGCGGGGCTTCTTCGATCAACATGCCGACGCCGACCAGATCGCCGTCCCGCTCGGCGACGACGACGAGGTGGCCGGGATCGACGTAGTGGCGCTGAATGTCGTCGAGGTCCGGGTTCATTGTCTCGTCGATGACGCCGAAGTGGTCAGCGAGGCCGGCCAGAATCAAGCGGCGGGTGGCCGCTTGGTCGCGCGGTTCGAAGGGCCGCGGGGTGATCGTCGCGGTCGAGTCGGTGGTCATGCGCCGTCGTGCTCCGTTCCGCGTTCGGCCAGGGCCGTCGCCCGCGCGGCCAAGCGCCGCAACTCGTCGCGCAACGCGGCCGGTTTCCGAATGGTCATCTCGCAGTCGAGCCAGAGCAGGCCCCGAGCCGCCGTACCCAGGTCATCGACGGAAGCGCGGAAGATTGCGCCTTCGGGCGCGGGTTCCAGGGCCGCCATCGTCGGCGGCACCCGCCGTCGCGCCTCCTCGAACGGCAAATGCAGCAACGCTTCCACGTCCCAGGCGGCCGGCGCCGTCGCCAGCGATTCTTGGACGTGACTGAGCGCGTCGAACCCGTCGGGTCTGGTGAAAGTCTCGTCGCGGGTCGCCGTCTCCAGGATGCGGTCGAGGCGGAAGACGCGCAAGTCGTGCCGCAAATGGCAGTAGCCGGTGAGGAACCAGCGGCCCCAGTAGAAGACGATGCCGTACGAGTCGACCTCCCGCGCCGTCTCCGTCCCCGCCGACGAGCGGTAGCGGAGCCACGCGCGGCGCCCCTGGCTGGCGGCGGCGCTGAGGGCGACCAACGTCTCCCCCGGCGGCGGCTCCTTGCCCGGCGGCAGATCGAGGGCCACGGTCGAGAGGACCGCGCCCACCCCCTCGCGGACCGCCGGCGGCAAGACGCGCTCCACCTTGGCCAGCGCCCGCTCGACCGCCAGCGCGGCGGAGGCCAGCCCAAGGCGGCGGGCGACGAGCAGACCGAGCGTCAAGGCCAGGGCTTCGTCGTCGGAGAACATCAGCGGCGGCAGCTTGGAGCCGGGGCGCAGGCGGTAGGCCCCATACCGCCCGCGCTCCGCCTCCACCGGCACGCCGAGGTCTTGCAGGATCGTGATGTAGCGCCGGACCGTGCGCGGGTCGACCTCCAGGCGCTCGGCCAGGTCCTTGCCGCTCAGGCGGGGGCGAGCCTGGAGCATCTCGAGGGTGGCGAGGACGCGCGTCGTCGGGTGATCCATGAGCCTCTCGGGAATACGAATGTTCTATGAACGAACGGAATGCGGACCGATTATGACCGCTTTCGGTGGTACTCTCAAGAGTGGGCTGCATCCAGCCCTCCGGAGGGATCGGGCGCCAGGGGTTCGTGGTGGTCCCCTTGGCGCCTGATTGCCCCCAATGGACGTTTCAGACGGCACAAGTCAGGAGCAGGCATTTGCCATCGCAGACGCACGCGGTCCATCTCTATTTGCCCGACGGTCTCGCGGACTGGGAGCCTGGCTACGCCATCGCGGGCATCAACAACCCGATGTGGCAGGTCGAGCCGGGGCGCTATCAGGTACAGACAGTCGGCGCGAGCAGCGAGCCGGTGCGAACGGTCGGCGGGGTGACGATCCTTCCCGACACGACGCTCGAAGCGCTTGATCCGGCGCGGAGCGCGATGCTGATCCTGCCGGGTTCCTACGCGTTCGAGGAGGGCGGGCATCTAGAGGCGCTGGCGAAGGCCCAAGCATTCCTCGCGGCGGGTGTGCCGGTCGCGGCCATTTGCGGCGCGACGTTCGGCTTGGCGAGCGTGGGCGTGCTTGACGACAAGCGCCATACCAGCAGCGCGCTCATCTATTTGCAACAGTGCCCAAGCTATCGAGGCGAGGGGCTCTATCAGGACGAGCCGGCGGTGACTGACGGCGATTTGATTACTGCCAGCCCGACGGCGCCCGTCGACTTTGCCTATCACATCTTCAAGAAGCTCGGCATCTACGCGGACGACACGCTTGAGGCCTGGTTTCGTCTGTTCAAGCACGGCGACGCCTCGGCGTTTTTCGCGTTGGAGCAAGCGGCGGCATAAGGACCGCCTTGAGCAAGGGAAGGGGCCAGTGTCCTCAGTAACCGGGGTTCAGACCAAGGAAGCGCTGCTGGAAACCTTACGGGCCAGTCGGGCCGAGTGGGAGGCGTTGCTGGACGAGGTCGGCGAGACGCGTATGACGGAGCCGGGCGTCGCCGGCGACTGGTCGGTCAAGGACCTGCTCGGCCACCTGACCTCGTATCACCGCGTTTGGGGCGCGCTCGCGAACGCGGCGGTGACGGGCGTGCCGCCGACGCTTCGGGACCTGTACGACCTCGACGAGTTTCCGCCGGCCGCCGCGAGCTGGACGCTAGAGCAGCAGAACGCCGCCATCCGCGCGCATTACGCCCCGTTCCCGTTGGCGGCGGTCATCACCAGATGGCGCGCGGCGACCGACCTGCTCATCAATAGCGTGTCGGACCTGACCGACGAGGACGTCATCGCCGCCGACCGCTTCCCCTGGACGCGCGGAAAGCCGCTGATCGAAGCGATCGCGGGCGACACCTACGAGCACGCGCGGGAACACGCGGAGCAGGTGCGGGCCTGGCTCTAACGAGTACCGAGTACCGAGTGCGCAGGGCTGACGGCTGAGAACTGAGGAGGAGAGATGAGTAACGGAACGGCGCTAGTGGTCATCGACGTCCAGAACGCGATTATCGACGGGGAGGACCCGGCGTACCGGCGGGACGAAACGCTGGCGGTGATCAGCGGCCTGATCGAACAAGCGCGGGCGGCGAAGACGCCGGTGATCTATGTCCAGCACGAGGAGCAGCAATACGCGCCGCTGAATCGCGGGGCGGACGGTTGGCAGATCCACCCGAAGGTGGCGCCGCTGCCGGGCGAACGGATCGTCCAAAAGCAGGCCTGCGATTCCTTCTACGGCACGCCGTTGCGCAGCGAGCTCGACGCCCTTGGCATCACCCATCTGGTCGTTGCCGGCATGCAGACCGACTACTGCGTCGACACCGCCTGCCGCCGCGCCCTCAGCCTCGACTACGACGTCACCCTCGTCGCCGACGGCCACACCACCTTCGATACCGAGTTCCTGACCGCCGCCCAGATCATCGCCCACCACAACGCGACGTTGGCCGGAATTCCACATCCCACACGGGAGATCGGCGTCAAGCCGGCGAGCGAGATCGTGTTCGAGGCGACGAAGCGCGCGGCGGCGTAGGCAGCCCTCACCCCCCAGCCCCCTCTCCCGATGCGCGGGAGAGGGGGAGCGCGATGCGTGCTGGCTGGAGAGCGGACCGTTAGCCGCCGCCCTCCGGGTTCTCGCTGACTTCGATCCGCTCGTCGAGCAACCAGCGGCCATCCTGTTCGACGAAGACGAGGAAGAGGCTGGATAAGGCTCCTTCGTGCTCGATCTGTACGCCGACGCGGCCATCCGGCAAGATGCGGGTGTCTTCGACGTCGAAGTCGTCCGGTGAGGCCGGAGACCAGAGGAAGCGGTAACCGTCGTTGTTCTCGAGGTTCGCGGCCACCCACGGCCGGCGCAGGAAGTCGTCGGAGACGAACGCGGCGACTTCCTGCTGGCGGCCTCGCTGGAAGCAGGCGTTCGCCTGGACGAGCATCTCCTTGATGGCGGCGACCGTCGCGGCGTCGGCCGGCGAGGCGTAGCTCGACCACCTGCCGCTGCTCCTCCGACAGTCCTGCCAGCGCCGCGCTCACCGATCGTCGCTGATCGGCGGCAACGGCGATATCTTCCGGCGACGGGTCGGGGTCGAAGATCTCCGCCGCACGATCGAGCGGTTGCATGGGGCGCGCGGCACGATAGCGATCGGCCACCACGTTGTGGGCGATGACAAAGAGCCAGGAGCGGAACGACCGCGCGCCCGCGTCGTAGCGCGGCATCGCCGCCAGCGCTCGCGTGAAGACCAGGCTCGTCGCGTCCTCCGCCGCCTCGCGATGGCCGAATCGCCGGTAGCAATAGCAATAGATCGCCTCGACGTAGCGGTCGTAGAGGAGGGCAAAGGCGTCGCGGTCGCTGGCCGCGCGCGCGGCGAGACCGGCGTCCTCCTCCGGATCGACCGTCGACCCGGACGACAACGCGGCCCTCGGTCCGAACCAGTCCCGACTGGAAGCCGCCATGCCCCTCCCCGCACCCAACCGCCGCGTCTGTCTCGGTAAACGGATGATTGGGGAGAGTGTGACAGGCGACGAGGTTCGGCGTGAGGTTCTTCTACGATTGTTCAGCCGGAGCGGCGGCGATTTCGACGATCTCGTCGGGGAAGACGGCGGTGAGGTGGAGTTCGCCGCCCAAGGCCACGACGTACTCGCGCAGCGTCGAGAGGTAGAGATCGTCCTGGCGTTCGATGCGCGAGACGCGCGTTTGCGAAACATCGAGGGCCGCCGCGACCGCCTCCTGGGTCATACCGCGCTGGTTGCGCGGTTCGGCCTGGCGCATCGCATCTTCCATCGCCCGCTCGTGTTCGGCGATTTCCGCGGCCTGCACGGGGTCGGCCATCACCTTGTCGCGGATCTCGCTCCACGGGTGGGTCTTCATGGCAATAGTCCCTCCTCCTTGAGGATCGCAAGATGCTCGTCGTAGAGGTCGTCGGCGATAGGGATCATCTCGGCGTACCACGCTTGCCAGCGGCCGGTCTTGTCGCTGGTCCCGATCGCAGAGAGGGATGAGCAGGATGGCGGCGCGGCGCGGGTCGAAGGCGAAGAGGATGCGAATATTACCGCCGCGCGGACGTAGCTCCTTCAGGTTGGCGTGGCGCGATCCCTTCAGCGTATCAACGAAGGGCCGTCCCAACCCTGGTCCGCCGCGCTCCAGGATGTTGACCGCGGCGGTGACTCGATTGCGCTCCCCTGGTTCAGGCCCCAAAACCACTCGTCAAACTGATCGGTGTACTCGATTTCCCACGCCATGAGCCCAGTATGCCCCATTTGTTCTATTCCACGATGGGTATGGGCCGGGCAGTTTGGTGACGAGTAGGCAGACGACACGGTAGTAGGGCGTCGCCTGCCTGCCGGCTACTTCCCGTACGTGTCCGTCCACCTGAGCAGGCGCTTTTCACCGATTTGGAGGAGCCAATCGCTGGTCTTGCCGATCACCGCCAGGATGATAATGCTGAGGACGATGATGTCGGAGCGGCCGGTGTTTTGGCCGTCGGTGAGGAGGAAGCCGAGACCGGTGTTGGCGCCGATCAGTTCGGCGGCGACGAGGAAGAGCCAGCCTTGGGCCAGGCCAAGGCGCAATCCGGTCAGGAGGGACGGCAGCGAGGCGGGCAGCAGCACTTCCCAGCCGAGGCGGACGCCGTGCATGCCGTAGGCCGCGGCCGCTTCGACCAGCTTGCGGTCGACCTGCCGGATGCCGCTCACCAAATTCGCAAAAACGGGGAAGAAGACGCCGATGGCGACGAGGGTGATCTTCGGCCGCTCGTCGATTCCCATCCAGAGCACCAGCATTGGCACCCAGGCGAGGGAGGGCACGGCCCGGATCGCCTGGATCGTCGGCTCGAGCATCTCGTTGGCCAGCTTCGAGAGGCCGACGAGGAGGCCGAGGACGATCGCAACCAGGCTGCCGATGACAAAGCCCTGGGCGACCCGCTCCAGGCTGATCTGGATGTTGGGCCAGAGTAGCTCGATCTCGGCCATCTGCCGTGCCGCGCGGTAGACGTCGAGTGGCGCGGGAAGTTGGCTTCGGCTGTAGACCTCGCGCTCGACCAGGACCTGCCAGAAGGCCAGCAGCGCGAGCGGGACGACGAGCTTCGTCAGCACCCGTGGCGAGGGAACCGCCGGCTTTCGCCTGTCCGCCGCGGCCCACCTCGTCAGCGATCCAGCAAGCACCTTTTCACCCATCGCGCTTGTCCTCTCCCGCTCCCGTTTCTCATGCGCCGGTGTGGTTGGCAAATCGCCGCCACACACGTCGTAGGGGCGGGCACAGGTCCCGCCCGTCGCCCGAAGGGCGACATGCCGGTTTACCGGCCGTTGTGTCCTTACTGGCGCGGCCGCAATCGAATGGTCGCACGGGCCGCTGACGCGGCGTATCGACCGTTGGCCGATGGGGAGGGCACAGGTCCCTCCCCTACGACGAACGGGCGCTGTTTGCCTACGTTTGCGCGCCAGCCGCGGCCACGACCTCCTCGATGAAGCGCGGCTCCAGCAATTCTGCGAGCGCCTGCTCCGGGTCGGCGCCGGGGGTGAGCTGGTTCTCCGCCTCGAGGATCGGGATGATATTGGTTAGCACGTTGGCATGTACTTCGCCCGGCACCGGCGATTCGGTGAGCACGGTCCGCTCGTTCAGCTCGAGCTCGGCGACTTCCAGGGAGAGTTTCGCCTCGTCGGCCAGGATTTGGGCCGCCTCGACCGGGTTGTCGAGGATCCACTGCCGCGCCCGCTCGTACTGGGCAAGGATGCGCGTAGTCGCCTCCGGGTACTCCTCGATGAAGTCCTCGCGGGCATTGAGGAAGCCGTAGGTGTTGAAGTCGATGTTGCGGTAGAGCAGCTTCGAGCCGGCTTCCAACTCGGTCTGGGCCATGAAGGGGTCGAGCCCGGACCAGGCGTCGACCTGCCCCCGCTCGAGCGCCACTTTGCCATCGGAATGCTGGAGGTTTACCACCTCGACGTCGGCGGCGGTCAGCCCGACCGAGTGCAGCGACTGGAGGAGGAAGAAGTAGGGGTCGGTGCCTTTCGTGGCCGCGACCTTCTTGCCCTCAAGGTCTTCGATCGAGGCGAGCTCGGAGTCCTTGGGTACGACCAGGGCCGCCCACTCCGGCTTCGAGTAGATGTAGACGGTGCGGATCGGCGAGCCATTGGCACGCGCCAGGAGCGCCGCCGAGCCGGCGGTCGAGCCGAAGTCGACCGCCTCGGAGCGCAGGTACTCGTTCGCCTTGTTGCTGCCGGCGCTGAGGACCCACTCGATCTCGGTCTCGTCGGCCGCGAACTCCTCTTCGAGCCAGCCGAACTCCTTCAGCACCAGGCTGCTCGGGTTGTAGTAGGCGTAGTCGATCTTGATCGAGTCCGGCGCGTCATGCGCCGCCGCCTCGCGTGCGCCCAGAACCGGCAGCACGAGCGCCGCCAAGAGCAGAAGAGAGAACCACCGTTTCGCCATCGTCATTCCTTTCTTGCGAGCTATCAGCCGTCAGCTTTCAGCTTTCAGGACTCCGCACTCAGTCCGCCGCGGTTGAGATGAGGTATTCGTCGCTCGTCTCTGCCTCCTCGCTCCGGTCGCCTGTCGCTTGTCGCCTGTCGCCTTGTTGGAATCCGAAGTGGGCCAGGATCTCCTCGGCCATGGCGGCCAGGTCGGGGTCGCCGCGACGGCGAGGGCGGGCGTGCGGCACGCGCAAGGTCGCTTCGACGGTCGAGGGGCGGGCGCTGAGGAGGACGATCCAGTCCGCGAGGTGCAGCGCCTCTTCGACGTCGTGGGTGACCATGACGACGGTCGGGCGCAGGCGGGCATGGATGTCGCCGAGCAGGTTCTGCATCTGCATGCGGGTCAGGGCGTCGAGGGAGGCGAAGGGCTCGTCGAGCAGGAGCACGCCCGGCCGGCCGATGAGCGCCCGCGCCAGTCCGGCGCGCTGAGCCATGCCGCCGGAGAGTTGATGGGGATAGTTGCCGCCGAACCCATCGAGGCCGACGAGCGAGAGGAGTCCGTCTGGCGAGGGCTTCTCCGCCAGGCGGCGGGCGCCGACGGCGACGTTGGCCGCGACGGTCTTCCAGGGGAAGAGGCGCGGCTCCTGAAAGACGACGGCCGAACGGGGATCGGCCCGGGTGACGACCTCGTCGTCGAGCCGGACCTCGCCCTCGCTCGGCCGGTCGAGCCCGGCCAGCAGCCTGAGGAGGGTCGACTTGCCGCACCCGCTCGGCCCGAGGATGGCGACAAACTCGCCGCCGCGGATTTCAAGGGAGATGCGGTGGAGCACCGACAGCGCCTGCTGCCCCGCCCCGTATTGCTTGCCAACCCCGACGAGCGAAACCGGAACCGCCATGACGTACCCTCCGGGAAACGAGAACACCCCCGTCCAGGGGACGAGGGCGGAAGGGGCGCGCACGGCTGGCCGGCGGCATTCCTACCCTCATCTGCCAGCTCGATCACTGACGGACTTAGCACCTTCCCGGCGACGCTGCCGGGGGGTTGCTGGGGCTTCATCGGGCCGGTCCCTCTGCCCCTCTGGATGAGAGCGATGCTGTTCGATTGTCGAAGGGTAATCTACAGTAGTTGATCAAGATTGTCAATATCCTAGTGGGGGGCGGCAGTCGACGAGCTATCAGCCGTCAGCCGTTAGCCGTTAGCATGGGCATGCCGAGCTTCGGAGTTCGTTGAGGCATCTGGCTCTGATGAGAGACGCCTTTCACGAGAGGCAGATTCTTCGGCGCGCTCAGGATGACGCTTCTGACGGCTGACGGCTACAGGCGCCGGCGGCGGCCGCGAGCGATGACGAAGGCCATTGCGGCGGCGGCAACGACGATGACGACAATCACGGTTATCGGATCCATGGGCAGGCTCCTTCGTAATGGGAAACGACGTGGCGTCAGTCTAGGGCTTTTTCAAAGTGGCGCCAGGCCGAGGGGGGGTAGGGCCTGTTTGCACAGCCCCGTCATGCTGAGGCGCGGGCGAAGCACGCCCTGAGGAACCGAAGGGCATCCCCGCGCGGCGCATCGCCATCACGACGACGAGGCGCCCGACGCCGCCGGATGACGGTGTGCAAACACGGCCTCAGGGTAAGCGCGGGGATATCCTGTCGTACTCGGCAAAAGTACGTAATTGGCCGCCGAGATTGTGTGGTCGGGTGATCAAACGATGCCGGGAGGGGGTATTGCCTGGCATGGCATAATGTGGAGTCCGCCCGGCGCATGGTGCGCCTTTCTCACGCCGGGCATTGTCGTGTCGTAACGATTCGAGCGCCGCGGGGTGCGGCGCTGGAGCAGCGGAGCCGGCATGCAGGCGATCGTCCGTCGTCTTTCGGCCGAAGAGATCGAGTACGCCCGCCGCCTGGAGGGGATCGAGCGGCGGAAGCGGCATATTGTCGACGTGCAGGCCGACCTGGAAATGCTGAAGGTGGCGCTGGCGCGCTTCGAGCTCGAATACCACGCCCGCGTGGGGCCAGTCTTGGCCGAGATCGAGCGCATCCGCCTCGAGTTGGCCGAGTACCGGCGCCGCATCGCCTGGCTGCGCGCCGGCGTCGACCCCGACCCGGCCGGCCTCGAGCGGGAGTTGGACGAGGAGTTCGCCGCCCGCCGCGAGGAGGTCGAGGCGGAGGCGGCCGAGGCCCGCCGCTACCAGCGCGACTTCCGCCGCGAGCGCGCCCGGCCACCCGTTGCCCCCGATACCGAGGAGGAAGTGCGCCGCATCTACCGCGAGCTGGCTAAGCGCTTCCATCCCGACCTGGCGGCAGCCACCGAGGAACGCACCCGCCGCGAGGAAGTGATGCTCCAGGTCAACGCGCTCTTTCGCGAGCGCGACCTGGCGGGGCTGCGCCGGCTGGCGCGCGAGACCGAGCGGGACGACCCGACGTTCGAGGAGCGATCGCTGGCCGACAAGCTGGCCTGGTCGATCCGCGAGTCGGAGCGGCTCGATAGCGTCATCGTCGACCTGGAGGCGCAGGTCGCCCTCCTCCGCCAGAACGACACCTATCAGTTCTGGCAGACGCCCGAGGTCTTGTCCTCCTCGATCGAGCGCCTAGCGGAGAGCACGCGCGAGAAATTGGCTCGGCTTCAGCAACGCCTCGACGACCGGACGCAGATCTATCGGCGCATGCTCGCCCGCCGCCGCTGGCGGAAGACCGAGGAACGAGAAGCGAGGACCGAGGAGCCGGTGCTCAGGTCGACCGCGTGACGACAGGCGTTAGGCGTAAGGCGTTAGGGGTTAGGCGTGAGGCGTTAGGGGAACGACGACGTAGCTCCTACGCCTGACGCCTGTCGCCTAACGCCTATGCTAGGAGGGAGGCGTCGACGTAGCCGATGGCGCCGGTGGCAGGCTCGATGACCGGCAGCCAGACGCTGCCGCCCGCCTCGACCGCCTCCCCGATCACGGTCAGCTCGGCTCCGGGTCGGAGTTCGAGCACGACGATTCCGCTGGTGGAGGGCGTCGCGCGGAGCGACGCTTCACCGCTCAGTGCGACCGTCGTGCCTGGCGGGGGTGGATCGCCGGCGGTGGGCGACGCGGCGGGTGTGGCGTCCGGCGAACCGGTTTGCCCATCCGCCGGGATCGTGGGGACATCGCCGGGATCGAGATGCAGCAACAGCCCCGCGTTGATGTCGGTCGCCGCAAAAACGGTCCCGTCGTTCGCCCAGAAGAGACCGCCGCCGATCGTCGTCATCATCGGTGGGCTGTCGATCTCCGCCACGGCCGCGTCCGGCTCGCCATCCGGCAGATCGCGTACCAGGAAGCGGCCCCGGCCGTCTTCGAGTCGATGCAGGCCGTAGAGCACGCGCGTGCCGTCCGGGGAGAAGGTCACCACGCGCACGAGCATCGGCGACGACGGGTTGGATGGCACGGGGTGGATCGGGGAGAGCGCATTGGTTTCGAGGTCGAGCAGCGCATAGCCGTCGCCCTCCATGGCGATGTGCGTGATGGCGTACGGATAGATCACCAGTGCGGTCTGCCCCGAGGCGGAGATACGGGTCACCGCGGGCGGCCCCAGTTCCGGATCGCCTCGGAGGATGTGCCGGGCCTGCCCGGTCGCCGCGTCATATGCCCAGACGCCGTTCTGTGGATTGTCGCGGCCCGGATGCGACACCGAGTAGTAGAGTCGTTGGGCGTCCGGCGCCCAGACCAAGCCCCAGTAGACGACGCCCGGTGCGTCGAGGGTCACGGGGATGAGGATCTCCACCTCGCGGCTCGCCAAATCGACGCGGACGATCTGGTTGCCGCGGGACTGGCCGCCGATGATCGGCGACCGGGAGAAGGTAATCGACTGACTGTCCGGCGCCCAGGCCGGCAGGACGTCGACGTAGATCGGCGTCTCCGGCTGCTCGTCATCGTCGCCGAAGAAGGGCAATCCACCTTCGAAGCCATCGTCGGTCAGGTTGGTAAGCTCGCCGCTCGCCGCGTCCATCAGCCAGAGGTCGCCGTCCACGAGGTACCGGAACGCTTCCTCGCTGAACGCCAGCTTGGTGCTATCTGGCGACCAGACGACGCTCTCGTCGGCAAGCGCGGTTCGCTGTTGGTCGAGGTTGGCACAGGCGCGCCCCGCCAGCGTCGCGACCTCGTAGACGCAGAGGTGCTCGGCACGCCCTTCCGCCGGCGTCCGCGCGGCCAGCAGTTGTCCATCTGGCGAGAGCGCCAGGATGCGGGCGTCGGGGATCTCGACCTGTTGCTGTTCCGCCGTTGCGGCTGCCGGCGGCGTCGCCTCCTGCACCGCGGCTGGCAGCACGGCAACCACGGCAACCACGGCAAGCAACAACGCGCGGACGATGGTGATGCTTCTCAGTCCCATGCCGTCCCTCATCGTAGATCGGACCACGAACCCAGCTCAATCGCCGGGCATCCGGCCGCCAAGCTACCACACGACGCACGAGGAGCATCTGAGCACGGGTGCTCTACAATAGCGCCACCATGCGATTGGAACTGGACACCGAAGCGAAGGCGCTCTACCTGTACCTGCGCACGGGGCGCATTGCATCGACGATCGCATTCGCCGATTCGGTCTTCCTCGACGTCGATAAGCATCAGACCCCGCTCGGCATTGAGTTTCTTGACCTCGACGCCTTCGCCGCGTTCTTTGCCGGACCACAGAACATCGTCACCTTGCCGCCGCGCTTGGCCGTTCGAAGCCTGAATCGAGGCACGCAATGGGAAATCGTCCTCGCCGTCTGAACTCGCACACAAGCCGCATTGCCACCTTTCGCACCATCGACGAAGAGGCCGAGTTCTGGGATACCCACGATTCGACTGAGTTCGAGGACGAGTTCGAAGTTGTGACGGACGTCAAGTTCGTGGCAGCCCAGCCCAACGAGCCAATCGTCTTGACGTTCGACGACGAGGTTTTGGCCGCCCTCACCGCCAAGGCGCGCGAACTCAAGACCAGTCCAGCAACGCTTGCGCGGAAGTGGGTACTGGAGCGTCTGCAAACAGGGTAGAATCTGCGCACTCATCAGCCAACACGGGGGGTGCGCCGTGACCCAGGCCATCGTCCGCATCCAATCGCCGGAGGAGCGCGCGTACGCGCGCTACCTGACCGAGATCGAAACGCGCAAGCGCCGAGTCGCCGACCTCCAAGCCGAGCTGGAGGCGCTGAAGCTCGCCCTCGGCCGCTTCGAGGCGGAGTACCACGCCCGCGTCGGCGTCCTCTTCGTCGAGCTGGATCGCGTCCGCCTGGCCATCGACGAGTACGAGCGCCGCATCGCTTGGCTGCAATCCCACCCCGACGGCGACCCGGCCGAGGCCGAACGCGAGATCGAACGCGAGTTCCGCACGCGCCACGAAGAGATTCACACCGAAGAAGAAGAGACCCGCCGCTACGAACGCGCCTTCCAGCGCGACCAGGCGCGTCCGAAACTCGCCGCCGACGCGGAACAAGAAGTCAAGCAGCTCTACCGCGACCTGGCCAAACGCTACCACCCGGACCTGGCCCGTACCGACGCCGAACGCCGCCAACGCGAGACAATCATGCAGCAGGTGAACGCCGCCTTCCACGACCGCAATCTCGATGGGTTACGCGGCTTGTTCCGCGAGGCCGAGGTCGAGGATCCGGCCTTCGAGATGCGGTCGATTGGGGAGAAGCTGGTGTGGGCAATTCGTGAGGTGGCGCGGTTGGACGAAGTCATAGCGGATCGCATGGCGGTAATCGCGGAAGCAAGGACCAGTGACACCTTTCAGCTACTGAGTCGCCAGCAGAAAGATGAGGCAGTTATCGAGATGTTGGAATCCGACCTCAGACGCGAGCTCGCCTTTTCTCGGGATCGGTTGGCGGAGCTAATTGCGACGTACCGACATCTCCTGCCCCGGACAATGACATGAGCGACGAGCACTTTCAAAAAGAGACGAACATGAACACACTAGCGTTTGACCATCGGCTATCATCTCCACTCATTAGGCGAGGGCTTGAGCGCGTTGACAGCTTCGAAGGGGCATCTCCTCAGTTACCAAAGCCGGCCGAAAAAACAATTCAGCCACATTGTCTATGGGCCGCTGAGCTTCGCACCGCCAGATCAGGGTTTGATCCATCCGCCATTTGGAAGGCAACACTGTCCAACGGCATGGTCTACGTCCACACCTTCCTGGGCGATGTCTATGCATTGGACAGCACTTCTGGCGTTGAAGTGTGGAGATTTCTTTCATCTGTTACAATTTGCCCGCAGGTGGTGATTCTTGATGATATGGCCGTGTTTGCAGATTTCGGTGGACTTCATGCGCTTGATGCCCGAACCGGATCAAGTCGATGGAGCCGACACTCCGACAACCTATTGGGAGTGTATCAGCTTGGTGGAAAGCTCTATTGCACGGTTGGCCGACACTTCGTCAATGTCAACGAAGAATCTGGACTCGCACGCTGGGTTTACACCATGGAACCGGGCGACTTTGCCGGGTCTGCTAATGAACGGGATGGAATCATCTATATCGGAAGCGCTGAAAGACTGCGTCTGACGGCAATTGATCCAGCTTCCAAGATCGATCTTTGGCAATCGACTCTTCCTCGAACTTCGCCTGATCCTACGTGGATGCCATCAGAAATTCATATTGGCGACGAAATGATCTTTCTCGTGACCCGAGTTTGGCGGCCAGACGATCTCCAGCGCGGGGATCTGCATGCAATTAACGGAGGCGACGGGTCATTGTTATGGCACTTCGACGGCACGAACTGGTTCTCGAAGCCTTCGCTCATCAACGATCTCTTGGCCATCGAGCGTGATCAGTCGGTCTATGGCCTTGCGGTACGCTCTGGACACGTGCGGTGGGTACGCGATCTGGGCGCGGCGATCTCTTCTCCCATTCAGGCGGAGCATGATCAAGTCTATGTCGCCACTCACGGGAAGGGCATATTTGCCCTGGACGGATCGTCGGGAGACATCTGTTGGCACTATAGGTTGAAAACCAAAACGACCAAGATCCTATTGGTAAGTAACGGCATCGTCTATGCTGCCGACAGTCAACGTCTTTGTGCCCTCGATGTCAGCAGCGGCGCAGAGATCTGGCGCGCCGAGGAGAAATCGATCAGTTCTGTTGAGACCATGGACGGGATAGTCTACGCTAGAAGCCCAAAGAGGTTTTCTGCTTGGGCATGACGAACTCATGGCTTTATTGCCGCCCGCGATGCAACTGACTGTGGGGAGCGGTTTTGGTCGCGCAGAAGGAGTCAGAAGGTGATGTCGAAACAGGAGACACCAGTTGACCAAACCAGCGAACCACGACCGAGCCGGATCTCGACCTGTTGCACGATCGAGGAAGAGGCGGAGTTCTGGGATACCCATGACCTAATGGACTTCGAGGACGAGATCGAGTGGGTGACGGACGTGAAGTTTGTACCCGCGGAAGACGCGCACGCGATCACGCTTATCTTTGACGATGCCTCGCTAGCAGAACTGACCAGTCGGGCACGCGAACAGAACACCGATCCGACGCTACTCGCGCGTCAGTGGGTGTTGGAGCGCCTGCACCGACGTTAGATTCGAGAGAACATGGTTCCCGCAGCCCAGTCGCCGGCATGGTTACAAGGCATCGCTTGTAGGGGCGGACCGATGTGTCCGCCCGCCCTCCAACACCGACGCGATCGGCATTCGGACCAGGGCGGACACATCGGTCCGCCCCTACGAAGTCCCGCCACGGTCCAGTGCGTCAGCGCACTACACGTGCGTGATCAAGCTCGTATAGCCGCCATCGACCGGTAGGGCGATGCCGGTGACGAAGCGGGATTCGTCGGAGGCGAGGTAGAGGGCGGCGTAGGCGACGTCGTCGGGTTGGCCGATGACGCCGAGGGGGTGGAGGGCGGCGAACTCGGCGAGGGCGGCGTCGCGGTCGGGGAGGTCGGCGAGGACGCGGTGGAGCATGGGGGTGTCGATGGTGCCGGGGCAGATGGCGTTGACGCGGACGCCGTCGCGGGCGAAGTCGGCGGCCAGCGCGCGGGTGATGCCGATCACACCGTGCTTCGAGGTGGCGTAGGCGAGCCGGTTCTGGTGACCGCGCAATCCCTGGACCGAGGCGGTGTTGACGATGCTGCCGCCGCCGCGGGCGATCATCGACGGGATGGCGACGCGTGAGAGCAGGAAGATCGCCTTCAGGTTGACGTCCATCACCCGGTCCCAATCGGCCTCGCTGTGGGTCAGCGCCGTCCCTTCGGGCATGATCCCGGCGTTGTTGAAGAGGATATCGACGCCACCGTACCGGGCGATCGCCTCCGCGATCGCCTGCTCCGCGTCCTCGCGCCGCCCCACGTCAGCCTGGACGAAGAGCGCCTCACCGCCAGCTTCGCGCACCAGCCGCTCAGTCTCAGTTCCGCCACCGGCGTCGACGTCGACGATGGCCACCTTGGCGCCTTCCCGCGCGAAGAGGAGGACGCTGGCGCGGCCGATGCCGTACGCGCCGCCGGTGATGACCGCGATCTTGCCTGAGAGCCGTCCGGGTACCGATTCACTCATGGTTGTCGTCATCGTGGCCTCCGTGGCTCCACCGACCAGTCGCCGGACGGCCCCGTCCACACCACAATCCCGTCCTGCTCCCCTCGTTCTGCTTCACCCCGCGACACCGCATGATCCAGATGGGCGGCCAGGGCGAATTGCAGGTCGCGGGCGAAGGCGAAGGGGCCGAGCAGCGGGTCCGCTCGTTCGATGGCCTCACCGAGGGTCAAGGGGCCGGTGGCGTCGCGGAGAAGCTGTCGCGTTACCTCCTCAGCCAAATCGACGAACTGGCGGCTGGCGTCGATGAATTGCCTGACTTCGTCACCGCGCATGATCGGGTAGTGGCAGGTGAGCAGCAGGTCGATGTCGAGCGCGGCGAGGGTTTGGATCGTGCCGCGGTAGGCGTCGACGCTGGTGTAGGGCGGCGGAGCCGACCAGCCGCCGTGGATATCGACCTGACTTCGACCGAAGATAGCGTCGGCGATCAGGGCGTAGCGGTGGGTGGGACTGTAGAGGCAGATGTGACCGGGCGTGTGACCGGGGACGTGGTAGACGGTCAGCCAGTCGTCGCCCGCCAGCCGGATGCGCTCCCCACCCTGAACGAGGAGGTCCATCGGTTCGGCCGGGCCCATCCAGCTCGCCAGCATCGCGAAAACGGCTGGGTCGTAGCGCAGGCCGTAGGGGGCGAAGCCGTCGTAGCGCTCGGCGGTGATGACCGCGGGGTCGCTTGCCCAGCGCTGGTCGCGGGCGTGGCAGGCGATCTGGGCGTGGGGGAAGAGGCGGCGGACCGCGCTGTTGCCGCCGATGTGGTCGGCATCGGCGTGGGTGATGACGAGCAGGCGCACCTCGTCCGGCCCGCGTCCTAATGCTCGGATGGCCGGCAGGTAGACCTCCTCCGGCGTGCCCGGTAGGCCCGAGTCGATCAAGATGAGGTGATTCCCCGCGAGCAGGTACATCGCCATCAGCTTGGCGCCGACGACGAATTCGAGGCGGTGGACGCCCGGCGCGACCTCCATCGTGCTTCCTCCCGCTTGACCACGAGTCACGTCTCGACTATCCTACACCACATCGGTAGAACCGGTCTGACCAGTCCAACCAGGTGGTTGCGTTTCGTCGGGGCACGAGTGGAGCCGGCGCGCTCCAAAGGAGAGAAGCCATGGATCGGGACCTCGGTCGGCGTCACCAGATCTCGCGGCGCGACGTGCTGCGCTACGGCGCGGGCGTCACCGGCGGCGCGCTCCTCGGCCCCGCGGCCTGGCGCGCGGCGGCCTTCGCCCAGGACGGCCCGGTGACGGTGCCGGACTTCACCTCCAGCATCGAGCCGCAACCGGTCTCCCTCGACCTCTGGACCTTCGTCGACACCCACGCCCGCTGGTTCGAGTTGATGGCCGAGGGGTACGCGGCGCAGGTCAACCCCGACTTCCAGCTCAACGTCGTGCAGACCGCCTACGAGGAACACCACAACAAGCTCCTCGTCTCCTTCCAGGCCCAGGGCGCCGGCGCGCCGGACCTGGCCGACATCGAGCAAGGCCGGTTCGGCGCCTTCATGAAGGGCGAGATCGGCCTGGTCGATCAGACCGAGATGCTGACCAGCGAGGGGTATCTGGAGCAACTCGTCGCCGCCCGCCAATCACTCTATGGCGTCGGCGAGACGATCTACGGCGTCGAGCACGCCCTCTGCCCAGTCGTCCTCTACTACCGCAACGATCTCTACGGTGAAATGGAGCAGCCGCTCGCGACCTGGGACGACTTCATCGCCGCCACCAAAGCACTTGCCAGCGACACCACCACCGGCGTCAGCATCAGTTGGGCGCTCTTCGACATCGTCCTCCGCCAGCGCGGGTTCGATGTCTTCGACCAGGATGGCAACGTCACCGCCGACTCGCCCGAGGCGGTCGAGACCCTCGAATGGGTATTCAGCCTGCGCGACGAGCACGGCATCGGGGCGGAGCCGCCGGCCGGCGCCCAAGCGAGCGGCACCGCCGCCGACCAGTCGTTCTACGCCGCGGTCCGGGAGGGGCAGTTCGTCGCCATCCCCGGCGCCGACTGGTACGCCGGTTTCCTCAAGGACAACGTCGCCGACCTGGCCGGCAACTGGCGGGCGCAGTATCTGCCCGCCTGGGAGGCGGGCGGCGCCCGCACCAGCGTCAACGGCGGCACCGGGTTGACCATCGTCAAGTGGAGCGAGAACCAGGAGGCCGCCTGGGACTTCATCCGCTACGCGATGCTGACCGCCGAGGGGAACGTCCAGCGCTATCTCGCGATCAATCTCTGGCCGCCCTTCCAAGCCGCCTGGGAGGATGAGCGCCTCCTCTCGCCCGACGACTACTTCGGCGGCCAGGTGCTCGGTGAACTCTTCGGCGAGGTCGGCGCCGAGGCGCCCGCGCAATACCAGAGTCCCTTCCGCGCCGACTTCAACCTGCTGCGCCAGAACAAGTACACCCGCCCGCTCTTCGACGGCGACATGACCCCGGCCGACGGCCTGAAGCAACTCGCCGACGAAATCCGTGAGTTGCAGGGATAGGGAGATGCCGTTCGTCACCGCGCGCGCTCTCAATCGTCATCCTGAGCTTGTCGAAGGAACTGGCTCTCATCTGGGTCGTCTTTCAACAGAGCCAGATTCCTCGACAAGCTCGGAATGACAAGGGAGGAGGCGCGGCTCAGTGGACCGTCAAGGCGATGTTGTCGGGTTCGTTCGTCATGCTGAGGAATCGAAGCATCCCCCGGCGAAGCCGCGTCGGTCGTGATGGCGATGCGCTTCGCGCGGGGATGCTTCCCACTGGTCAGCATGACAGCTTGACCTTGACGGACCGCTCAGAACGACGGGGTGGGACGTGTGGGATGAACGAGTTGGCGGCTCGGTGACCGTACCACGCGGCCCGGAGGCGTGTGCGCCATGTCCTGGTTGAGACTGCAACGCCGGCTTGCACCGTATCTCTTCATTGCGCCCTTTTTCATCGGCTATGCCATCTTCTGGGGCTACCCGGTCCTCGACGGCTTCTGGATGAGCCTCTTCAGCGACCCGCTGATGGGGGGCAAGCGGGAGTGGATCGGGCTGGGGAACTACCGCGATCTGCTCGACGACGACCGCTTCTGGCACGCCCTCCAAAACACGACGCTCTATGCCCTGGGCAGCATCTTCCTGATCGTGCCGGCGGCGCTCGTGATCGCGCTGGTGCTCAACGTCGATTGGCTGCGCTTCCGCACCTTCTGGCGGATGGCCTTCCTGCTGCCGGCCCTGGTTGGGGCGGCGGTGATCGCGATCATGTTCGTCCTCGTCTTCGACGAGAACTACGGCGTGCTCAACACCTATGCGCTGACGCCGTTAGGACTGCCCGCGATCGGCTGGCTGCGCGACCCGAATTGGGCGTTGCCGGCGATCATCCTACTCGGGCTCTGGCGCTACGTCGGAATCAACAGCCTCTACTTCCTGGTCGGGCTTTCGAACATCCCGAAGGAACTCTACGAGGCGGCCGCGATCGACGGCGCGTCGCGTTGGCAGATGTTCCGCTCGGTGACGCTGCCGCTGTTGCGCCCGGTGACGCTCTTCGTCGTCACCATCGCCATCATCGGGTCCTACAAGCTTTTCGCCGAACCGCTGATCCTCTTCGCCGGGCCGGGGCCGTCGGACGCGGCGATGACGATCATGGTCTATCTCTACCTCACCGCCTTCCAATCGGTCCGGTTCGGCTACGCGGCGGCGATCGGCTACTCGCTCGTCGTCATCATCGCCGTCCTCTCGCTGCTGCAACTGCGTCTCTTTGGCGCGTTTCGGGAAGACTGATCGACAGTCGTGAGTCGCGAGTCGTGAGTCACGTGTCGCTCTCGTCGTTCTACTC
>JBOGUF010000040.1:0-41971 GCA_050696075.1 Thermomicrobiales bacterium | reverse complement strand
ATGCTGACCAACGGGAAGCATCCCCCGGCGAAGCCGCTTCCCGTTGGTCAGCATGACGGCACTCTTCAAACACGCCCTAGGCGTTAGGGAATAGGAGCTACGTCGTCGTTCCCCTAACGCCTAACGCCTAACCTCTAACGCCTATCCGTTCAGCCACGCCTCGATCTCCTCCTCTTCTGGCTCGAGGCCGAACGGGCCGCCGGGGAGGTCGACGGTCCAGACGTGCATCATCGGGCCGAAGGCGATGTTGAAAGAGAAGGCGGGACAGGCGCCGAAGGGGGAGAGGAGGCCGGTGAGGCCGGAGATGCCGAGGCAGACGTTGGTGTGGGCATGCCAAGCGGTGATCGATCCACCGCCGGCGTCCGGGGCGTCGGCCAGGGGCTCAGGGACGGCATAGACCGCGCCAAGGAGATAGGCCCCCCGGTCGGTGATGGCGTAGACGAGCATCTCGGGCCGCGTCGGATCGAGTGTCACGCCGTCGTGGAGATACCCCTTGTGTTCGTAGTGGACGACGGCGCCGATGCCGCCCTCCTCGCCCGTGTAGCCGGCGGCGACGGCGTCCGCCGGGTCCTCATAGGGGGCGATGGCGTCACGGGTGGCGGCGACGAGCCGGTCGGCGGCGGCGCGCTGCGCGGCCGTCGGTTCGGTCCACACCGCGGGCTGCATGACCATGCCCGTCATCGCGTGGCCGACGATGGCGCCGCCGTCCTCCGCCAGTGCTTGCCGCGCCCGCGCCTCGGCGTGGAAGGCGGCGGCCCAGGTGGTGACACCGGTCAGCAGTGTCAAGAGCAGGAAGGAACCGACCGCGGCCCAGCGCCGGACGCGGCGGGCGCGCGTGCGGACGTGGCGGCGGGGCGAGACGAGGATCAATCCGATCGCGGTCAATTCGGCCAGCTTGGTTGCCATCCCGACCTCGTCCAGGTGCTCGGTCCCGGCCAAGACGTAGCCGAGATACGCCCCGATGTTGACGATGAGCAACCAGATCGCCAGGCCACGCCAGCGGCGGGCGGCGACGATACGGCGGCTCAGCCACGTGAGCGCCACGGCGTCGAGGGCGAAGATGACCGCGAGGTCCGAGCCGTCGCCGAGATGGTGCGGGATGAGGGCGGCATGGATCGCGGCGGACGTAGCGATCAGGACCGCGGCGACCTTGGTCGTCAGCGGCATCGCCTTCCACCCCGCGATGAAGCGGACGGCGCGTGGCCGACCGGCGTCCGCGCCCGCCGCTTGCCAGGCGACGTAGGTCCGCACCATAAGCGGCGCGAGTAGGGCGGCAACCAAGGCAGGTAGGTGTTCCGGCGCCACGCCCCACAGCAGACCGGCTTGGAGGTTGGCGTGGGACGCTTCAGGGGCAGCGTGAAGGAGAGGGATGGTCATGGAAGCCTCCTCTAGCGAACGCTGGATACTCGGCACTCGGCACTCGGCACTCGGTACCGCGTGCTAGGCGGCGGGGCGGAGGTCCGCGTGAGTCGGCAGCAGGTTGGGCGTTGGGAGCGGGCGGCGGTTGGCGGTGATTGCCCGTCGAGCGGCGCGGTTGAGGATCAGCGTGCAGACCGCGAGGGGGAGGACGATGCTGCTGAGCGTGACCATCAGCCCGAGCGCGACTTCGCGGTCGAAGTAGAGGCGGACGCCGGCGCTGATCAGGATCAGTGCCTCGTAGACGATGGCCCCGTTGCGTGCCCATCGCCGGCAGCGGGTCAGGCCGCGCGCCAGCATCAAGGCCAGGAGCGGACCGGCGAGGGCGGCCAGCGACGCCAAGACGAAGAGCGGCGCCCCGGCGGCCAGAACGGTCAAAAAGATCACCCCCGCCGCCGCGACCAGACCCAGCCCTGCCTGAACGACCAGGAGCACCGCCGCGAGGTCGAGCGCCTCCGAGGTCGGGGGTGACTGGCTGATGACAACGGGTCTGGTCGGGTCAGTGGACGCTGGGCGCGTGCGCCGAAGTCTCATCAGGGACACCTCCATCAGACGACGACACGTCTGGACCGAGTATGGCGATGGAGGATGAGACGGTCTTGAGCGGACGATGAGAGGATGGTGAGAGGCGAAGGTTATGAATGACCCTCGTCGGCCAAGGGCAGGTCGACGATGAACGATGCGCCCGCGTCCGCGTTGTTGTACGCGCGGATCGTGCCGCCGTGGTCTTCGGCAATCCAGCGGGCGATGGCCAGGCCAAGGCCGACGCCGCTGCCGCCGCGGGAGGGGTCAGCCTGGTAGAAGCGCTCGAAGGCTCGTTTGAGGGCGTCTGGCGGCAGGCCGGGTCCGGCGTCGGCGACGCGAATCTGAGCCCGGTCGTCCTCTGTTGTCAGGCGGAGCCGAACATGAGCTGTCGGGCCACCATGACGGAGCGCGTTGTCGACCAGGATCCAGACAAGGCGGCGGAGTGCATCTTCGTCGCCATGCACGATGATCGCCGCCGACGGCGCCGGCAACTCCATGGCGACGTCGCGCGCTGGATGGAGGCGGCGGGCCTGGCGCCAGACGTCGTCGAGGATGATTCGCGGGTCGAGCGATGTCTTGTGCAGATGGAAACCGGCGTCGGCGCGGGCCAGGGTGAGCAAGTCGTGTACCAGGCGGGTCATCCGCTCACTCTCGGCGGCGATGTCGGCGACGGCGGCCGCGCGGTCCACGGGGGCGGCGTCGAAGTGGGCGATGAGGAAGTCGGCGTTGGCGCGGATCGAGGTGAGGGGGGTACGCAACTCATGCGAGGCGTCGGCGACGAAACGGTGCTCGCGGTCCAGGGCGTCGCGCAGGTCGGCGTGGGTCTCGTCGAGCCGGGCCAACATGGCGTTGAAGCTGTCGGTCAGGCGGCCGATTTCGTCGCGCGCACGGATTAGGGGGAGGCGGCGGCTGAGGTCGTCGGCGCCGTCGATGGCGTCGACAGTCGTCGCCATCGAACGCAAGGGGCGGAGCGCCCGGCCCGCCACGCGCCAGCTCGCGCCGAAGGCGGCGAGGAGGCTGACGGTGGCGGAGAGGACGAGGAAGGCGACGATGCCGGCGATGTCCTGGTCGTGGCGGCGGGCGGACTGGCCGGTCACGACATATCCAGTGAGACCGAGATCAGGCCGGCTCCAGGGCAGCACGACGAGGCGGACCTCGACGCCGGGCGCCAGCGCGGTCGTGGTCTTCGTCGCGCCGTCGGCCGCGTCGCTCAGGAGGTCGCGGTCAATGGTCGGCATCGCGCCGTCGAGTTCGCCCGTACTCGAGATCGGCTGCCCGTCGCCGTCGAGGATGACGACAAACGGGTCGAGGTCGTGGCGCAGGTCGATCGGCGCCGGCGAACGGCGAGGGGTGAATAGGTCGGGATCGGCCTCGGCCAGTGAGGCGGCGGCCGCCTCGGCGCGGTCGCGTAAGGCGTTGTCAATGTCGTTGGCGCCGCCCCGCTCGGCCAAGAGGTAGACCAGGAGGCTGAAGAACAGAAGCGTCAGGGCGACGACGACAGACCCGTAGAAGGCGATCCGGGCGCGGATCGGCAGCGCCGGGCGGCGCGGTCGGAGGCGCATGGTTAACCGCGCCGCTCGTCGTCCGGCGCGTGGTCGACGCGCAGGACGTAACCGACGCCGCGCACGGTTTGGATCAGCCGAGGTTCGCCGGCTGCTTCCAGCTTTTGACGAAGGTACCCGACGTAGACGTCGACGGCGTTGCTGGTGACGACCACATCGGCGCCCCAGACCGCGTCGAGCAGGTGCTCGCGGGTGAGGACCCGTCGGGGATGGCTCAAGAAGTAGGCGAGGAGGTCGAATTCGAGCATGGTCATGGCGATGGCGCGCTCGCCACGGTGGACCTCGCGCGCCGCGGGGTCGAGCGCGACATCCTCGAAGCGGACGGCAACGTCCGCTTCCTCGCGCGGTCCGATCCGGCGGAGCAGCGCGCGGACGCGGGCCAGCAGTTCCTCCGTGGCGAAGGGTTTCGTGAGGTAATCGTCAGCGCCGCTGTCGAGACCGCGGACACGGTCGCCGGTCGCGTCGCGCGCGGTCAGCATCAGGATCGCGGTTGCGCGGTCGCCGGCGGCGCGCAGGCGGCGGCAGACCTCGACGCCGTCGATCTTCGGCAGCATGACGTCGAGCACGATCAGATCGGGCGGCCGCTCGCCGGCACTGGTGAGCGCGGACGGACCGTCGCTCGCGACGGCGACCTCGTAACCCTCGTAGGCCAGTGCCCGGCGGAGGGAGGCCGCAATCCGCGGATCATCGTCGACGACCAGGATGCGGGCTATGCCTACCGAGTCTGTCATGGATGGTCACTGTAGCGGATCAGGATGAGAATCGCATGAGAGGCGCGGGAGTGGGTGCGCATCTGGCGAGTCGCCGGCAAAGAATGTCCGCACGATGAAGGCGCGTTCCGGCACCTGGCGGCGCTCGAATGCCCGGAGAACCGGGGTGACATCGTACGGCGCCGCGTGGTGTTCGACCTGACAGGCGCCAGCCGTGACCGTCAGCGTCGCGAAGCAGGTCACGGCAGGATGGCAGCCGAGCGAACCGGGGTTGACGTAACGCGCGCGGCCGATCACGTCGCACGGCCGGTGGTCGTGGCCGAAGCAGATGACGACGCCGGACTCGTCCGCGAACAGCGCGTCGAGCTTGCCGGCGTCGGGATCGACGACGAACGCGCTAAGGGCGCGCCGGCTGCTGGCCAACCCGTAGTGGAGAAAGGTGAGCGGGACGCCGTCGATTGTCTCCTCGATGACGAAGGGCCATCCAGCGACGACTGTCCGCAGCGCCGGGTCGATTTGGGCATGGGTCCAGCGCTGGTGAGCGAGTTCGCCGTCGCTCATCCAATCGGGTCGCGGCTCCGGCAGGCCGTGGGCGAACCATTCGTCGTGGTTGCCCATCACGAAACGCATGCCCGGCGTGGCGAGGAGAAGATCGAGCGTTTCGGCGGGGTAGGGGCCGATAGCGATCGCGTCGCCCGTGTGGTAAATCGCGTCGCACCCGTCGCGTTTGATGGCTGCCAGCGCCGCATCGAGCGCCGGCAGGTTGGCGTGAACGTCGGTGATGACGGCGATTTTCATACGGTCAGAGGCTCCATCCGGTCGTGGTTGTGGACGGCCATGATACGATGATGGTGCGTGGAGGCGACCCTGCGATGGCAACGACGACAACCCTGCTGACGGTCGAAGACATCGAGCGGATGGGCTCGCGGGGCGAAGACCTGGAGCTGATCCGCGGCGTCATTCGCGAAAGAGAGCCAATGGGCGGCAGGCACGGCGAAGTCGGAATGGAGGTTGGAACCGAACTCAATATCCACGTTCGAGAACGGGCGCTCGGGCGTGTCTACACCTCCGACACGCAATTCGTCCTTGCGCGAAATCCGGATGTCATCGTCAAGCCTGACGTCTCTTTTGTGCGTTCGGACCGAGTGCTGCCCAAGGAGGACCGCGATCGTATCTATCCCTATGCCCCCGACCTTGCCGTCGAGGTCGTCTCACCGAGCGATCGCTACGTCCAAGTGATGGAAAAGGTGGAACTCTATCTCGAAGCCGGAACTCGTCTCGTTTGGCTCGTCGAGTCACGCGGGAGTACCGTCACGGTCTTCGCCGGGAGTATGTCGCTACGAATCCTCACGGAGGAAGACGATCTCGACGGCGGTGACGTCCTTCCAGCGTTTCGTCTGCCCGTTGCCAGCATCTTCCGCTACTGACCCACCTGCCGCTCCTCGTACTCGCTGATCACGGCAACCTTTTCGGCCGACGCTGAGGCCGGGTCGAACTCGTGCCCCAACCACTCGTCGACGAGCTTCTTGGCCAACTCCGGGCCGATCACCCGCGCCCCTAGGGTGAGGATCTGGCAGTCGTTCGACTTCACGGAGCGCTCGACCGAATAGGAATCGTGCGCCACCGTCGCCCGGATGCCCGCCACTTTGTTGGCCGAGATCGCCATCCCAATCCCCGTGCCGCAGACGAGCAGGCCGCGCCGCGCCTTCCCGCGCGCCACCGCCTCCGCCACCGCCAGCCCGACGTGCGGATACGCCGTGTCGTCGGTCGCATCGGGCACGCCGAAGTCCCTCACTTCGACGCGCGGATCATTCGCCAACTGCCTCGCAATCTGATTCTTCAACTCCGCCCCGGCGTTGTCGGCGCCGACGGCGAGGACGTACCGGTTGGACATGTTCCTCCGTTCTACTGAATGCACGATTCGCGTACCCTCAGTCGCCGACGGATTCGTATGTGACGTGTAACTGCTCGGGCGCGGCGACCGAGAAGTTGAGCTTCTCGAATCCGATCACCCGTCCGGCGCGATCCTTGATCAGGATCACTTCGTCAGCCGTTTCTTCATCGACGTACTCCTCGCTAGGTTCCCCAAACCACACCGTTAGCGTGTTTCCGTCGTGGTCGTAGAAGACTCTCACCTGCTCCATACCTGTTCTCCAGCCTTGATAGCGTCGGTCGGGTAGGACGTAATCACAAAGCCGTTGTCGTCGAGTTGCTTGACCACGGCGCAGAGCCAGCGACCTGGTCGTTCCAACCGGTACAAAAGATAGACATCGGGATCGCCGTGACTTCGACGAATCTCGTCGGAGTCGTGGAGAGTTTGGCGTACCTCATCTTCGCGACCCCGCATCACGGGATGTTTGATCGTGGTGATGACTTCCAAACGCTGTCTCGTCATTCGTACACGAAATCCAAGCGGCGTTAGAACCTCGAAAAAGGGATCCTCTGCCATCAACGCTCGATCCCGACTTGCAAATCGCGTGTCGATGTCCCGAGCCGTCGCTGAAAGACCCGTGTCGCCGCACTCCTGTAACCATCATCCTACCATCGCTCGACCGTGCGTCCCCGTCGTTCTGACGGCTGACGGCTGACGGCTGACGGCTGATAGCTGATAGCTCGTCGCGCTTGACACCCCCATCCCCCTTTGCTAGCGTTCCAAAGCGTTCAGCAGCGGAGTTCACGACCTCGAAGGCGGTCCGGCAGACCGATGGGCGGATGCATCGGAGCATCCCGCGGCGGTACAGGTTGGTGAAAGGAGTCCGTTTCATGGCGCGTGATTACCACACCCAGAACCAGGCGCACGCTCATGCGCAACTGCCGCGGGAGGCCGTGGCGGGCACGACGAGCCGGCGCGATCTGCTCCGGCGTGGCATCGCCCTCGGTCTCGGCGCCCCGGCCCTGGCCGGATTGATGCTGGCGCATACCGGGCCGCGCGCCGCCGCGCAGGCGGAACCGAGTGGGGCCGAGGCGCTGGCCGGCCAGACGATCGACATGTCGATCCTCGGCATCGCCGGCTGGCCGCCCAGCGCCCTCGGAGTGACAATGGCGACCGAGCTCTTCAAACCCTACGCCAACGAGACGCTCGGCTACGACGTCAACTTCACCTTCGAGGAAGCGCCCTTCGGTGAGTTGTTCCAGAAGGCGGCGACTTCGCTTTCCAGCGAGTCCGCCGAGTACAACATCATCATCTCCGACAGCCAGTGGCTGGGCGCCCTGGCCGAGCCGGGCTGGATCCTGCAGCTCAACGACATCATCGCCGCCAACCCCGAGTTGGACGTCGAGTTCGAGGAAGCCGCCGCGATCGGCTACCGCATCTACCCGGACGGCAGCGACCAGATTTGGGGATTCCCGCAGGAAGGCGACACGATCGCCCTCTTCGTCCGCCAAGACCTTTTCGCCGACCAGGCCGAACGGGACGCCTTCATGGCGGCGAACGGCGGTATTGATCTGCCCCAAACCTTCGAGGATTGGGAGCAGATCGACATGGAGACCTTCGAGGCGATCGCGGCCCACTTTACCCGGCCCGACGACGGGCTTTACGGCACGTCGATGCACTGGTCGCAGGAATACGACTCCATCTCCTGCTACGTCTACCCCTTCATGTTCTCGACCGGCGGCGACATCATCGAGGGCGAGGTCGGGACCTACGCGGTCGAGGGCGTGCTCGACTCGGAGATCAACGCCGCGGCGCTAGAGCACAACAAACGCTTCCTCCAGTATGCGCCGGAGGGGGCAACCAACCACGGGTTGGCCTCACTGGTCGACGTCTTCACCTCGGGCGCCATCGCCACCTGCTTCCAATGGGCCGCGCTCGGCCCGCAGATGCGCAACCAAAGCGCGGAGGACCCGACTCAACCGGCCGACGCGGCCAAGCCGGTCACCCCGGAGAACGTGCTGATCGTCCCGCCGCCGGCCTTCAAGCAGGAAGACGGCACGCTCACCCGCGTCTACACCCTCGGCGGCCAACCCTGGGTGATCAACGCCTTCAACGACGGCGACCACTTGCAGGTCGCCATCGACTTCATGAAGTGGTGGTATCTGCCGGAGACGCAGCTCGAGTTCGCTCGGCGCGGCGGCGACCCTGCCGACAAGGCGACCCTCAACTCGCCCGGCTTCGACGACATCCACCCCCACTTCCGCGCCTACAAATACATGCTCCAGGAGAATCGCTCCCGCGACTTCTGGCACGACCCGAACTACGCGGAGATGCTCGTCAGGCAACAGGAAGCCTTCGGTTCCTACGTCACCGACATCGTCGACGACCCGATGCAGGCGCTGCAGTACACCGCCTGCCAACAGCAAGGCATCCTCTACGACGCCGGCCGCACCGACATCGAACCGTCCGATGTCTGCAACGACGTGACGCTCGGATAGGGGCTAGGGGTCAGGAGTCAGGAGTCGGGGGCGACGCGGCGAACGCTCCCTGATCCCTGACCCCTAACTCCTGACCCCTGAATAGGCCATGGCGCAACTCGGCACCCAATACGATCGCGTCCAAGAACGGCCGGCGGCGGTGCGGCGCACCTTCCCGTTCGCGCGGGGTGTGCGGCGACTGGACGACAGCCGGGCGTTCCCCATCCTGCTCGTCGTGCCGATCCTCGTCTTCTTTGTCGTCTGGAACATCGTGCCGCTGCTCTGGCTGGTAGGGGTCAGTTTCTACCGCTTCAAGCTGACCGCGGCGCGCGATCCGGAGTACGTCGGGTTCGAGAACTACCTCGACATCTGGAATAGCTCGATTATCTGGGGCGTGCTCGGACGGACGCTTCTCTTCATGGCGTGCAGCGTCGGGTTGGCGACCTGCCTTGGGGTGCTGCTCGGTCTACTCTTCTGGGGGAGTCAGCGCATGCCGGGGCGGCGCCTGGCGCTGACCCTCCTCTTCACGCCGATGATCCTGCCGCCGGTCGCGGTTGCCACCTTCTACCGCCTGATCTACGATCCGACCTTCGGCGTACTGAACTACTACGTCGATCGCGTGCGCGGGCAGCCGGTCGACTTCCTCGGCGACAAGGATGTCGCCTTTTGGGCGACCGTCGCCGTCGACGTCTGGATGTGGACGCCCTTCATGATCCTGATGACCCTGGCCGCGCTCGGCTCCGTGCCAAAGGCGGAGCTTGAAGCGGCCGAGATCGACCGCTTGCCGTGGCCAAAGCGCCTCTGGTACGTCGTCCTGCCGCACGCCAAGTTCATCCTCATGCTCGGCATCCTGCTCCGCACCATCGACGCCTTCAAGACGACCGATCTCGCCTACCTGATGACCCGCGGCGGACCGGGAAACCGCACCGAGTTCGTCGGCATCACCCTCTACCGGCAGGGATTCGAGGCGTTCCAGATGGGCGACGCCTCGGCCCTCGCCGTCGTCACTCTCTTGATCGCGATCGCCTTCACGTCGATCTACCTCTACGTCCTCAACTACCGGGAAACGCGCGCCGCGTTGCGCGGGGAGGTCCGGGCATGACCTGGCGGCAGCATCTGTATCACCTCTTGCTCTGGCTGGTGGCGCTCATCTTCTTCTTGCCGGTGCTCTGGATCTTCCTGGCCGCGTTCAAGACCGACGGGCAGCTCGTCTCCTGGCCGCCGCGGTGGTTCTTCACGCCGACGCTCGACAACGTGCGCGGCGTCTTCGACGCGCCGAACTTCTGGGACTATTTCCTGATGAGCTTCGTCTTCTCAATCGGATCGGTGGCGATCGCGCTGGTCGTCGCCTTCTTGGCCGCCTACAGCTTCTCTCGCTTCAGGCCGCGCGGCACCAACTTTATGATGTTCCTCCTGCTCTCGGTGCGGATGGTGCCGGCGGCGGCGGTCGTGGTCCCGATTTTCATGATGTACAACGCCTTCGGCTGGACGAAGACCTTCCACGGCATGCTCCTCTTCTACGCGATGTTTAGCATCCCCTTTTCGCTTTGGATCCTGAAAGGGTTTCTCGACGGCGTCTCGCTCCGCTTCGACGAGACGGCGCTGGTCAACGGCGGGTCGCGCTTCCATGTGATCTTCCGCGTCGTCTTGCCGCAAGTGAAGCCGGGCCTGGTCGCGGCGGCGATCTTCAACCTGATCTTCGTCTGGAACGAGTACCTCTTCAACTACATCCTGGGCGGCCGGGGCACGACGATGATCCCGGTCTTCCTCGCCACCGGTCTCACCCAGGGCGGCAGCGTCGATTGGTCCTTCATCGCCTCCCTCTCGCTCATCTTCATGCTGCCGCCGATCGTTGCCATCTTCCTGTTCCAGAAGTACCTGCTCGTCGGTATGACCTTCGGCACCGTGCGCGGCGAGGTGTAGGCGGCAAGGCGCGGCTAGGAATTGTACGGGCGCGATGCATCGCGCCCGCGCACGAATGCGGACGGCCTGATCGATGGAGACGACCGAACAACGCATGCGACGACGCGCCAAACGCCTCCCCTTTGCCGCCCGCTTCCAAGGCGCGCTCATCCTGGTGATGTTCGCCGGGTTGCTCTTGATCGCGCAGGGGGAAAACAAGACGCTCTACCAGATCGGGCTGCCGCTGCTGGTGCTGGCGGCGTTCCTGCAAATTGCCTTCGGCAACATCTCGCCTGCCGCCGGGTTCTGGCGGTCGCTGAAGCTGCTGGCCATCACCTGGGTCATCGTCGTCGCGGTCTTCGTGCTCGGCGTCGCGCTCGCCCCGACCCTGATCGACCTGACGCGCTGAGTCGTGGATTGCCATGGAGCCTGAGCGCCAACCCATCGTCGAGTTTCGCGGCGTCGGCAAAACCTACGGTGGCACGACCGTGCTGTCGGGCGTCGACCTGATGGCCGACGCCGGCGACTTCACGGTGCTCTACGGTCCCCCCGCGTCCGGCAAGACGGTGCTCCTGCGCTGCCTGCTGGGATTGGAGCATCCCACGGAGGGAGGGATCCGGCTGCGGGGCGAGGAAGTCACGCGGCTGCCCGCGGCTGAGCGAAACGTCGGCTATGTGCCGCAGTCCTTCGCCCTCTACCCGCACCTCAGCGTCCATGACAACATCGCCTACCCGTTGCGGCTGGCCGGGATGAGTGGGCGGGACGCGGAACCGGCCGTTGCCCAAGCCGCGCGGATGCTGAAGATCGCGGACTTGCTCGGCAAGCGGCCCGATCACCTCTCCGGCGGCCAGAAGCAGCGCGTCGCCATCGCCCGCGGCATCGTCAAGCAGACCGACCTCTTTGTCCTCGACGATCCGCTGGCTGGGCTCGACTTCAAGCTGCGCGAGCAACTCTTTGACGACCTGCGGCAGATGCAGCAGGCCTGGAACGTCGCCTTCCTCTACAGCACCTCCGACCCCATCGAGGCGATGACCCTGGCGGACACGGTTGCTGTGCTGGACGGCGGCAGCGTGCAAGAAGTTGGCCCACCGCGGCGGCTCTACGACGAACCGCGGCGGACAGCGACGATGCGCCTACTCGGCTTCCCGCGCGCGAATCTCCTCCCCGGCCGGATCACCGCGCGACCCGACGGCCTCTGGTGCAGCGCCGGTCCGTTCGAGTTTTCGGTCGCGGCCGGGCACGGCAGCGGCACCTACTGGGACGGCGCCACCATCGAGGTCGGCATCAGGCCGGAGAGCCTCGCGCTCGATGCGGCCGACCCCGCTGCCGGGCAACTCCGCGCGCCGGCGCGCGTGCTCTTACGCGAGGATCTGGGCGGGGAAGAAATTGTCTATCTCGAAGCCCGCGGCGCGATGCTGACCAGCGTCGTCCGCCACGACGCGCTCGTCGCGCCGCTCGGCGACGAGACCGTGATCGGCCTCGATCCGCGCGCGGCAATCCTCTTCGCGCCGGATGGGGCGCGGATCGGGCAGGGGGCGACCTCCGCCCATGGCTGAGATTCGGGTCGAAGGGTTGACCAAAGCATTCAAGGAGGTCGTCGCCGTCGACGACGTCACCTTTGCCTTCCCCGAGTCGGAGGTGACGTGCTTGCTCGGTCCGTCCGGCTGCGGCAAGACGACGCTGATGCGGATGATCGCCGGGTTGGAGACGCCGACCCGCGGCGAGATCTACTTCGGCGACCAACGCGTGACCCGTCTCAAGCCGAGCAAGCGCGACGTGGGGATGGTCTTTCAGTACCCGGTCGTCTACCGTGGTATCAGCGTTGCGCGCAACATCGAGCTGCCGCTGCTGTCGGAGAAGCTCGATCGGATTGAGCGGGTACGCCGCATCAATACGGTGGCAGAGATCCTCGGGCTGGAGGAGAGTCTCGACAAGGACGTGGGCCAGCTCGACAACGGAACGCGGCAGAAGGTTGCTGTCGCCCGCGCCGTCGCCCGCCAGCCGCGGATCGTCCTCTTCGACGAGCCGATCACCAACGTCGACGCGAGCGCCAAGCTACAACTGAAGCGCGCCTTCAAGGAGTTGACGCGCCATCTCCGGCAAACCATCGTCTACGTCACCCACGATCAGACCGAGGCGATGACCTTGGCCGACCGGATCGCGCTGATGCAGGACGGCAAGATTGTCCAGTGCGATGCTCCGCGTGAGCTCTACAATCACCCGGCCGATGTCTTCGGCGGCTGGTTCCTGGGCAACCCCGGCATGAACTTCTTCGCGGCAATGGTTGAGGACCGAGACGCTGGCCGTGTCCTCGTCTCGCCGCTCTTCTCCGCTCCGGTGCCCGTCACCGGCGAACACTCGGCGGACAACGTCACGGTTGGCATCCGCCCGGAGCGCGTCCGCCTGTCCCGGCAGCCGACGCCCGGCACCGTCGAGGCGCGGGTCGTCCGGAGCTCGATCACCATCGGCCGGCAGGTCCTGGTCACGTTGGAGCGCGACGGGCAAACCTTCAAGGCCAAAGTCCCACCGGCGACCGGGCGCGACCTGCCTGATTCGGTGTGGATTGCGCTGCCGCTCGACGACGTCGTGGTGTTCGACCCCGACGGACGCCGAGCCGGCTTGCGGCCGATGACTGTCGCTCCTTCCAAGGGGGTCACTTGACATATGCGCTGGATCCTCCTATAAGTCCCCAAGCGCATCTATGCACCATCTTCCGATGGAGTAAGAGATATGAGCACGACGACTGACACCGAGTTCCTGACCGTTGCCGAGGCGGCGTCAATTCTGAAGGTGGATCGCTCGACCGTTCGCCGCTGGATCGATCGTGGCGATCTGCCCGCCGTTCGCGTGGGGCAGCGGTCCCTACGCATCCGCCGAAACGATCTGGATCGTGTGATTGAGCCAGCCCGTCCTGTCACGGAGGCCGACGAGATTGAACGGCTCAAGGCCAAGAGGCTGACGCCTGAGGAACAGGCGCGGGCGTTCGCGGCGATCGAGAGCGCCCGTGCGTTGCGACAGGAACTGTTTGAGAAGTATGGTCTCTTCTCCCCGTCGTGGGAGATCATTCACGAGATGAGAGAAGAGCGGGACGAGCAGCTCTGGCAGGCCGTAACGGGATCGTATGACGAGCGCGGCGAGTAGCCCCTGTGATCTGCGTTGATTCGTCTGTCGCGGCGCAGTGGGTGTTCCCCGAAGACTGGTCGGATCGTGCCGAGGCGCTCCTAAGCGAAGCAACATCGAGCGGGAGGACGATTGTCGCCCCCGCACTCTTCCGATTCGAGATCACGAACATCGTGCGGCAGCGCGTGCGGCGCCTTGGCATGCCGTGGGAAGAGGCAGACGATGTGCTCCATCGCCTTCTCTCCTTTCCGGTTGAACCGCGTCAACCAGCCGATCTTCATCAGCGTGCGCTGAGGTTGACGAATCATTACGGGCTGCCAGCGGCATACGACGCCCACTACGTCGTGATCGCACAGGAATACGGCTGCGACCTATGGACCGACGACCAACGACTGCTGCGCACACTGGGCCATGCGTTCCCCTTCGTCCGCTGGATCGGTGATTTCCAGATCGAAAACTCAAGCAACTAGTCAATCTCGCTCATCTCGCCCGTTGCCGCTCCCGAAACGCGGCGACGTTGTAGCGGTTGGCGCAGCGGTCGGAGCAGAAGCGGCGGGAGGCGTTGCGCGAGGTGTCGACGAATGCCTCCCGGCAGGGAGGCGAGGCGCAGACGTGCAGGCGATCGAGGCCATAGTGCTGGAGCGCCGCGCCGACACCAAGTGCCGTCTCGACTAATAGCCGTTCCACCGGCGGCGTGTCCGGATTCGCCGAGAGAACGGTGTGCCAGACGCCGTCGTCGTCTGGTGCGACGTGCGGTCGCACGCTGACCCCGTCCAACAGTTCATTCAAGACGGATGCGGCCGCGTCCGCGTCCGTCGAGGCGAAGACCGCGCGCAGGTGATCGCGAAGCTCCCGCGCGGCGCGCAGGTCCCCGCCGTCCAGCGCCCCCGCAACCGCGATGTCGTGGCCCACCAAAAACCGCGCCAGGTCCGCGGGCGTGCGCAACGACTCCGGCTCGTCGTAGTACGGGTCGAAGGTATTGATCAGGTCGAGAGCTAGGCTCGGCCACGCATCCATGTAAGCACTCACAAGCCATTGACAGCGTACGCGCGTGTCGGTATGGTAAGGACAGAATTGGATGTTAATCCTTACCATACCAGCGTACTCGATCGGCGTGACGAGGTCAACGGGAGGCAAAGTGGCGAGTCCGCGAGCGGTCGTCAATCCAAGGCGTCTCTTGCCGGTCGCCGCGATGGGGCAGAGCTTTCCGGCGCTCTGGGGCGGGTCGACGGCGTCCAACCTTGCGGACGGCATCTTTCAGGTGACGCTGCCGTTGTTGGCTGTCAGCCTGACCGGCTCGCCGGCGTCGGTGGCGGGCGTGACATTCGCGCTCACCTTGCCGTGGCTGGTCTTCGCACTCCTGGCGGGCGCGCTCGTCGATCGGCTCGACCGGCGGCAAACGATGGTCGCCGCCAACCTGCTGCGCGCTGCCGCCATCGGCGTCCTGGTCGTCGCGGTCGCGCTCGACGTGGTCACGCTACCGGTCGTGTACCTTGCGGCCTTTGCGCTGGGCGCGGCGGAGACGTTCGCCGACACGGCAGCGCAGGCGATCCTGCCGTCGGTGGTGGCCGGCGTCCAACTCGAAGGCGCGAATGCCCGGCTGCTTGGCGCGCAGACGGTCGCTAACGGGTTCATTGGCCCGCCGCTCGGTGGCGCGCTGGCCGGCATCGGCATCGCGCTTGCCATGGGCACGAGCGCGGCGCTCTATTTGGTGGCTGCCGGCACGCTGTTGCTGCTGCGCGGCGCGTTCCGTCCGGCGCAGACGGTGGAGCGACGGCTTCGGGCCGAGATCGGCGAAGGATTGCGCTTCCTCTGGGGCCATGCGCTGCTGCGGACGCTGGCCCTGATCGTCTTTGTGATGAACCTCGGCTGGGCTGCTTGGATGTCGGTCCTGGTCTTGTACGCCGTGGCGCCGGGGCCGATGGGACTCTCGTCGTTCGGCTACGGCCTGCTCTTGACCGCGATCGGGATCGGCGGCGTGATCGGCACGATCGTCGCCGTGCCGGCGATGCGCCTGCTCGGGCGGCGCTGGGCGATTGGGGTCGACATTCTCGGCACGATCGCGATGGTCGGGATGCCGGCGTTGACGGCGAACCCGTGGCTGGTCGGCGCGGCGGCGGTGGTGGGCGGGGTGGGGGCGACGATGTGGGGCGTGGTCGTGACCTCGGTTCGCCAGCAGGCGGTGCCCGACGCCTTGCTCGGTCGGGTCAGCAGCGCCTTCCGCCTCTGCGGATTCGGCGCCTTCGCCATTGGCTCGCTCCTGGCCGGCGGCATCGCCGAGGTCGCGGGGTTGCGCGCGGTCTTCGCGGTCTGCGGCGGCCTCAGTCTCTTCTTGTTCCTGCCCTTCTTCGCGGTCGTCACCGACCAGGCGCTGGCCGCCGGTCGGCAAACCAGTCCGGGACGTGCCGGTCGCGGCGAAGTCGGTTAGCGCGGCGCGGGAATGCCGAGATCCTTGCAGATCTTCGAGCACATCAACAACTTCTGTATGGCGAGGCACGGTGGTTACGTTGCGGGTGACGGGATTCCAATACACCGAATGTTTGGCCCCCTCCCGGAGCAATTCGCATTCGTGGACCTTCATGTGCCGCGGCAGGGCGTGTCGTTTCACGCCGATCGCAGGATGAGTTCTTCGCGGATCACCTGGCGTCCCTCGCTGGCCCGGCGAGCGAGGTCGCGATTTGCCTCGAAGACGAGATGGACCGCTTCGCGCAGGTTGTCGCGCGCTTCCTCCAAAGTTCGAGCCTGGGTGTTGGCTCCAGGCAACTCCTCAACGTAGCCGATCCACCACTCGCCGGATTGCTCAAACACGGCCGTCATTCGCTCCACAGGAGTCGTCCTTTCCGCGCTAGCCGGACTTGGCCAGGTTGCCGCGCTGTGCGTATAGACTATGCCGATGCACCTTCCCGTTCAAACCCGCTGGTGTGCCCCGCTCTATGGAAGATAAGATGAGCGACGCCGATCTCGATGGTGCCGAGGCTCCCGGCGAACCCGTCTTGGTCCTGGTCAAGCACGCGATGCCCGTCCTCGTGCCGAGTCTCCCCGCGCGCCGCTGGGTACTCGGTGAGGATGGGCGGCGGCAGGCGCACGCGCTGGCCGAGCGGTTGGCGCGCTTTCGGCCGGCCGTCGTGGTTGGCAGCGCCGAGCCGAAGGCGCGGGAAACGGCCGAGATCGTCGCCGCCGACTGGGGATGCATGGCGCAGATCGCGCCCGGACTTCATGAACACGAGCGAGAAACCGTCGGCTGGCTCGGCGCCGACAAACTCACCAGTGCCGTCGAGCGGTTTTTCGCCAACCCGGACGCGGTCGTCTTCGGGGAGGAATCAGCGTCTGCCGCGCGGCGCCGGTTCGCCGCTGCCGTCGATCGCCTCCTTGCCGAACATCCGGACCAGCACCTGATCGTCGTCGCCCACGGCACGGTCATCTCGCTCTTCGCCGGCGAGCGGTCCGGGGTGGACCCTTTCGCCCTCTGGCAGCGGTTGACCTGCCCGTCGTTTGTCGTCCTCTCGCGCGCGAGCTTTCGCGTCCTCGAGGTCGTCGAGCGCAGCGACTGATCGAATGCGCATCCGCGAGATACAACTGCTGTTGTCGTTGCCGGGCTGCCGCCTCCTTGGTCGATTGCCGAGGTAAGGAGTCACCTGTCGTGCCTTGCCGTGCGATGCTGTCCTTGTCTGGAGGGCAATCATGAAAGAGATCATCTCCACGATCACGAGCAAGGGCCAAGTCACGATTCCCAGCGAGGTGCGGAAGGAGCTCGGCATCGGGACGCGAGACAAGATCGCCTTCGTCATTGACGAAGGGGCGGTCCACTTGCGACCCGTCAAGTACGCCACGCTGGAGTCTGTCTTCGGTTCGATTCCGCCGCTGGATCGTCCGACAACCGCCGATCTCGACGCCGAGATTGACGAGGCTAAGGGCGAGGCGATTGCCCACAAAGTGGAACGGTGGAGCCGAGGGTGATATTCGTCGATGCGAACTACTTTATTCGCGCGGTGACTGTTCCCGTAACGCCTGTCGAGCAAGCAATGGCGGAGATGGCCACCGGTCTATTCCAGCTCGTCGAACGCGGGGAAGAGGAGATCACGACCTCCGAAGCTGTCCTCGCTGAGGTCGCCTATATTCTCTCGGGCAAGCGCCATTACCGACCGCGTCCGGCTGAAACTGGCGAACGGTTGAAGCCGATCCTGCTTCTCCACGGGTTCCGACTCCCGACGAAGCGGATCTGCCTTCGCGCGCTTGACCGCTGGGCGACCTTCCCGCGATTGGACTTTGTCGATGTACTCGGCGCAGCTTATGCCGAAGTGCAGGCAACGCGGCTTGCCTCATTTGACGCGGACTTCGATCGTTTGCCGGGGATCGTACGCTGGAATCCGGCAGTCGATGGCTCCGAGAGTCTGTAACTGTAACTGTCCGCGGCTTCAGGTCCCGATCATGTTCCGGCCAGCGGCAGCACGTCGTCGACCAGCCACCGATCCCCGTCGTGCGCGAAAACGAACCGATGCCGCGACGTCGTCCCGAGCGGGAAGCGTTCGGGGTCGAAGAGGACGACGGTGGCAACGGCGCCGCCGTCCGGCAGGGCGCACGCGTCGGTCACGGCCGCGACGGCAATCCAGCGTTCGGGCGCGCGAGGCAGCAGCGGGCCGAGGATCGACAGCACCTCGTCGGGCGCCCAGCCGGTGTCGGCCAGCAGGCGCGCGAGGTAGTCGTCCGTCAGCAGCGCGGCAACGCGAAGCTGGTCGCCGGCGTTCAGACAGGCGACGAGTTCGTGCGCGGTCGCCAGCACGCCGTCGGCCGTCGCCGCATCGGCCGGCACGCCACCGTCATCGGACGGCGGCGGCGGAACGTCGCTGTGCGCGAGGACGATAAGTTCTTCGATCGAGCGGGCGGCGACCCGGCATGCGGCCGGGTGAGGAACGCCGGCCGCGGGCGTCGCGGACTCGATCGTCGGCGTTGGCGGCGTCGTCGGGCTGGGGAGATTGCCGGGCTGCCCCTGAGTCGGGAGCGGCATCGGCCCGCCGAGTTGCCCCTCCGGCGTCGGCAGCGTCTGTTGGGCACGCGATGCCGGCCCGGTTGCGATGGCGGCAATCGCCGCCATCATCACTAGAAGGACGGATAGGGTCAGCAGGGTTTGCCTCATGGTCCGACTCCCGTGGGTAGCGCGCGACTGTACAGGTCTACGCGGCGGGCGCGCGCCAGGATGCGATGAGTGCGGCCAGTCGCGCCGCCGAGCGCACGCGCCGGTTCGCTCCTACAATACTCCCCGACCAATCAGCGGCGAAGCAGCACGCGGCGTGGAGGATGAATCGGTGCGTCTACCAGAGACGGTGGCCCTCGTCACCGGGGGCGGTTCGGGCATCGGCCGGGCGATTTCAGAACGCTTTGCGCGGGAAGGCGCAAAGGTTGTTGCGGCCGATCTGATTGGGGAACGGGCCGAAGAGACCGCCCAGCGGATTCAGGACGCCGGCGGAACGGCCATCGGCCTCCAAGCCGACGTCACCAGCGAAACGGCCGTCCAGGCGATGGTGGCGCAAACGGTGGCAACCTACGGCCGGATCGACGTGCTGGTCAACAACGCCGGTCGCTCCCGAGGTGACGACATCCTCAGCATCGACGAGGCGACGTGGGACTTCAACTTCAACGTCGTCCTCAAGAGCGCTTTCCTCTGCGCGAAAGCCGTCCTGCCGGGGATGCTCGAACGCGGGCGCGGCGTGATCCTCAACACCGGCTCGGTCAACGGGCTCTACGGCATCGGCGAGGACGCCTACAGCGCCGCCAAGGCAGGCATGGTCAACCTCACCCAGAACCTGGCGGTGCGCTACGGTCCCGCGGGCGTACGCGTCAACTGCATCTGCCCCGGCACCATCCGTACGCCGATCTGGAACGAGCGCCTCGCGCAGGAACCGCTCGTCTTCGAGAAGCTGACCAAGTGGTATCCCCTGCGCCGCGTAGGCGAGCCGGAGGACATTGCCAACGCCGCGCTCTTCCTCGCCTCCGACGAAGCATCCTGGATCACCGGCGTCATCCTCCCAGTCGACGGCGGCCTCACCGCCGGCAACCCGTACCTGGGCGCGGACTTGGAGGCGACATGATCAGGCAGGGCGGACGCGGCAACGTCCTCCCCCGTTCCCGTGGGATACTGCATCTGAGTCCTTCGAATGGAGGTCAACGCATGCCAACCATCGACGAAGTCGAGGCCTGGATGGCCGAGCGGTCAGCCAAGGACCGCCACCTCTACGAGCGCTACGGCCGCCCGCTGGAGGCAGAGCACACCGGCGAGTTCGTCGCCATCAGCGACGATGGCGAATTCATGCTTGACGCCGAGGAGCTTACCCTCACCAAGGAAGCCGTTGAGCGATTCGGCCCGGGGAAGTTTGCCCTCCGGAAGATCGGGGTCGATGGGGTGTGGCGCATGCGAATGTTCGCGGCATGACAGAGGCAGCCTATCCGTCGCTCCCAATCCGGTTCGTGATCGAAGGAATCGCTGACAGCACCGACGCGCTGCTCGACACCGGATTCGATGGGTACCCTGCTGTTCCCGCCGCGCGTGTTGCCGCCCTCCCTGGCCCACCTCGCATGCGACCTATTCAGACCGCAAGCGGCGAACGGGTCGAGGTTCCGGTCTATGTCGGCACCGTTGAACTCGTTGGCCAGCCGGGCGAGACCGAGGCACTCATCATCGCTATTGGCGACGAGTACCTCCTCGGTCTCGTCGTCCTCAACCACTTCAAGGTGACCTTCGACCACGGGCAGCGGGTGATCGTCGAACCGTAGTCCAGGCGCGGGTCGTTCAGTCGAGTTCCCTCATTGACACCCCACAAGGCCACTCCTACAATGCGGCCGTCACAGCGAATGGGAGACGTGGACACGCGGCCACCGGCGCCGATAACGGATGACTGTGGCGTACGCCGACGCCGAGCGCGTTCGTCTCACCGGTCATTCGGTCACGAGGGACACCCGTGGTGCAGCAACCGGCAAACCGAGATGCCGGTCCGAGGACGAACGGCCGCGTTGCGGACGCCGGCCGCCGCGTCGCGATGACGGTCGAGCATGCGACCAAGTATTACAAGACGGGTTCTGGCTCGGTGCATGCCCTCGACGACCTCACGCTCGACGTCGGCGAGGGCGAATTTGTCTGCATCCTCGGGCCGTCCGGTTGCGGCAAGAGCACGCTCCTCTGGGCGATGTCCGGCTTGCACGACCTGACCAACGGCCGGATCATGCTCAACGGCATGCCCGTCATCGGTCCGCGCCCCGAGATCGGCATGATCTTTCAGGACGCCAACCTGCTGCCCTGGCGCAACCTGTGGCAGAACATTCTCTTTCCCTTCGAGATCAAAAAGCTCAATCCGAGGCCGTACGAGCAGCGCATCCGGGGCCTGATTGACGAGGTCGGTCTGGCCGGGTTCGAGAAAAAGATGCCGCGGGAACTCTCCGGCGGCATGCAGCAACGAGCCAGCATCGTCCGCTGCCTCTCCTACGACCCGTCGGTGATCCTGATGGACGAGCCGTTCGGGGCGCTGGACGCGTTCACCCGCGACGAGATGAACCTGCTCATCCAGAAGATTTGGATGGAGACCGGCAAGACGATCATCTTCGTCACCCATAACGTGACCGAGGCGATCTTTCTCGCCGACCGCGTCGTCGTCCTCACCCCGCGCCCCGGCCGCCTGGCCCACGTCTTCCCGATCGACTTCCCCCGCCCGCGCACGATCGAGCGGACCTATAGCCCGGAGTTCATCGAGATCATCCTGGCCATCAAGCAGACGATCATCCACAGTGCTGATTCAGACGTGAGACGTGAGTCGTGAGTCGTGAGAAGAACGACTCGCAACTCACGACTTCGAGGAGAAAGATGGCTAATCAACTGCGCGACACGATCCCGACCTTCGGCAAGGAAACTGGCGACGAGCCGGGCGAGGTCAGTCTCAGTAACTGGTCGGCCCTGACCCACATGAGCTTCGCCAAGTCGGGGCTAGAAATCCTGGTGATCGCCTTCGTTGCGGTGGCGGTGATCGGCGGGGCCGAAATCGCGGTGCGGGCGCTCGACGTCAAGGCATACGTCTTCCCTAAGCCGAGCGAGATCGGCACGACGCTGGTCAGGGACTTCGACCTCTTCTGGCCGCACCTGAAGATCACGCTGAAGGAGCTGATCTTCGGGTTTGCCATTGGCGCCTCGATCGGGCTGGTGCTGGCCGCGGTGATCACGCAGTTTCCGTTCGTCGAGAAGATCATCACCCCCTATATCCTGCTCCTGGTGACGACGCCGATGATCGCGCTCGTGCCGCTGCTGATCATCGAGTTTGGCTTCGGCAGTACGCCCCGCATCATCGCCGTGGCGCTCGCCTCCGGCCCAATGGTGATGATCAACTCCACCACGGGCTTTCGCCGCACCGACCTCGCCAAGATCGCGCTCGCCCGCTCCTACGGCGCGAACACGGTCCAGATCTTCACCAAGGTGCGGTTTCCCCTGGCGCTGCCAATGATCATCGTCGGCCTCATGGTGGGGAGCATCTTCGGCATGCTGACGGCCGTCGGCGCCGAGATGGTCGGCGGCCAAAACGGGCTCGGCAACCAGCTTTCGGTCTACTCGTCGATGATCCGCATGTCCCACTTTTACGCCATCATCCTGCTCCTGGCGCTGATGGGCGTGGCGATCTACGTCATCTTCTATTGGATCGGCAAGACGTGGGCCAGTTGGCAGGCGTGAGCCGAGTGCCGAGTGCCGAGTGCCGAGTGCCGAGTGCCCAGTGCCCAGTGAGTGAATGCGGTACGTGACGGAGAGGACAGGGGTGGAGGATGGAAGGGGTAAAGCGATTCGAGGACCTGGTTGCGTGGCAGAAGGCAAGGGTCTATACGCGAGCCATCTACGCCGTTTCTCAGCAGGGTACGTTTGCGCGCGATTTCGGATTGGCGGGCCAGATTCAGCGCGCGGCAGGGTCAACGATGTCGAATATCGCCGAGGGGTTCGAGCGAAACGGAACCGGAGAGTTTCACCAGTTCCTCGTCATTGCCAAGGCATCGTGCGCCGAGACCCGTTCCCAGCTGTATGTCGCACTCGACAATGGATACCTCGACCAAACTGCATTCAACCGGCTATACGCGCAGGCCGACGAAGTGTCCCGCGTCATCCATGGCCTGAAAGAGAAGCAAGCCCAACGCCGCAATCAGTCTCGCTCAACGCCACCACGATCCTAGTTAACGAACTGGGCACTGGGCACTGGGTTCTGGGTCCTCGGTTCTGGGTCCTCGGTACTGGGCACTGGGTACTCGCGTCTCGTCGCTGGACGAGGCGCGGATCGCATCGGGAGGAGAGTCATGAGCCGTCTCGACGATTTGATCGCGGAACTGACCAGTGGGCGGATCACCCGGCGGGAGTTGGTGCAGCGGGCGGCGGCCCTTGGTGTCTCGGCCTCGGCGCTGTCGCTGCTTGGGTCTGCGCATATCCTTGCCGCCCAACCGGCGGAAAACCGGATTCGGTGGGTCTCCCCGCGCGGCCGGCTTCAGGTGCTCGACGACTACGGGTATTGGGTCGCCAAGCAATTCGGCTACTTCGGCGATATCGAAACGGTGATCGAGGGCGGGCCGGGCGAAGCGACCGCGACCGTTAAGCTGGTCGACGCCGGGCAGTCGGACATGGGCTTCCCTTCGCCGGGCGTCTTCACCCTCGGCCTGGAGCAGGGCATCGACGTCGTCTCCGTCTTCCACGAGGTGGCCCAAGACACCTTCAACTTCGCCTTCCGCAAGGGCGAAATGCCCGCCGACTTGAAGGAGCTCGAAGGCAAGACGATGGTGCTGGGCGATCCCGGTTGGCAGGCGATCACCAACCCGCTGCTGGCGCAATTCGACGTGAACTTCGCCGAGGTCAACTATGTTTCGGCCGGCGTCACCGCCTGGGGCCAGACGCTCGCGCAGGGGCAGGGCGATGCCGCGCTGGCCTGGGAGGGCCTACGCGCCCAATGGAACGCCGAGGGGCTAGAGTTTGACTACTGGCTCGGCAAGGAGAACTCCAAGTTCCCGGCGAACTCATTTGTCATCCGCCGCGCGGACTTCGAGGACCCGGCGATGGCGGACATCTACACCCGCTACCTGCGCGGGTGGGCGATGGGTCTCGAGTTTGGCCATCACAACCCCCGCGCGGCGACCCAGATCGTGATGGACGTGCCGGAGCTGGCGGACGAGCTCAACAGCTCCTTCCCCGACAAGGCCGTCGCGGTCGAGTCGATGTGGCAGGGCGCGCTCATCTTCCGCGGTGACTGGGCCAACCGCCAAGGCTGGGGCTGGCACGACATGGATTCGTGGAGCCTCTACTTCGAGACGGTCCAAGAGATCGGCCAGGTCACCCAAGACATCGCCGCCGAGGACGTCTGCAAGAACGATTACATCGCCGGCATCAACGACTTCGACGTCGAGCAGGTCAAAGCCGACGCCGCCGGCTTCCAGCTCGCGCCGGAGTACGAGGCGGTCCCGCAACCCGAGGGCGCGGGAGCGGACGCCGCGGCGACACCGACGTCATAGCCCGGCGCTCGATCCTGTCCGCAAGGAATGGGCGGCTTGATCCCATCCGGGCGAGCCGCCCTGTAACAATTTGGCCGTGGGAGGATCGATGACACGATCAGGTCCAGGCGCCAGACAGTTCCACCACGTTGGGATTCGCACCACCAGCCCGCGGCCCAACGAGAACTTCGTCTCCGCGACCCGCGTCTGGGTCACGGACCCTAACGAACATCCCTACCGCATCGAATACCTCCGCTACGAACCGGATAGCTGGCTTCCCGACACATTCAAGAACACGCCGCACGTCGCCTACGTCGTCGACGACATCGAACCCTGGATGGCCGGCAAGGAGATCGCCATCGCGCCCTTCGAGGTTGGCAACCCCGCTTTTGTCCGCGTCGTCTTCGTCTGGGAGGACGGCCACGTGGTCGAGTACATGGCCTTCAAGCCAGGCGCGACCTGGTTCGATCCCCACGACGCCGGGAAGGCGACCCACCCGTAGCCGTCAGGGCATGTTGGATCGTGCCTTGGTAGGATATCGCGCTGTCCGTACAGGATGGCTGACGGCTGAAAGCTGAAAGCTGATAGCTGACGGCTCACACAGGAGGGGAACCCATGGCCGATCGTCTGTCCGCCTCGACCAATAGCTACCATACCTACTCGCTCGAAGAAGCGCTGGCGGGCATTGCCGGCGCCGGCTTCACCAGCGTCGAGCTGTCGTCCGTGCCCGGCTGGACCGAACACGTGCGGCGCAACGCCAACGACGAGGAACTCGCCTACGTCAAGGATTTGCTCAGTCAGCACGGTCTCACGGCGGTCAGCCTCTCCGGTCATTCCGACCTGGTCAGCGACGCCGGCGTCACCGAGTTCCGCAAGGCGCTCGACATCTGCCGCAAGCTCGGCATCGGCATGATCACCACCAGCACCGGCGGCCACGACGCCTCCTCCGCGGGCGATCTCGACGACCAGCGCGAGCGGTTTCTGGCCCGCATCGGCCCCCTCTGCGACGAGGCCGCGGCCGACGGCATTACCGTCTGTCTCGAAACCCACGGCGGTCTGCTGGCGACCGGGGCGATGGCAGCCGATCTGGTCCACCGCATCGGCAAGTCGAATATCGGCATCAACTACGACCCCGGCAACGTCATCTTCTACGGCGACACCCGGCCCGAGGAGGACGTCGAAGCGGCCGCGCCGCACGTCGTCCACGTCCACGTCAAGGACCAAATCGGCGGCGCCGGCAATTGGCACTTTCCCGCCATCGGCACCGGTGAGGTGGACTACCCGCCGATCTTCGCCGCCCTCGACCGCGCCGGTTTCACCGGCCCCTGCTCCGTCGAAATCGAGTTCCAGGGCGAGCCCTGGCCATCGCTGGACGACGTCAACGCGGCCATGTCCGAGTCGTACCGGTATGTGCGGCAGTTTGTGGTAAAGGCGTGAGACGTGAGTTTTCGGCGGCGTGAGAGAACCGATTCCCGGCGTTGAAACGCCGGGCTGAACCTACGAAGTCCTTCCAGGACTGAGAACGGGGGCGTTGGTGCCATACTGGCGGCTGTTTTATCACGTGGTTTGGGCGACGCGTCAGCGCGAGCCGATCATAGATGCCGAGCGGGCAGACGTCATCCAGGGTGCGATGCGCGCGGCGTGCCACGAAGTCGGTGCGGTGGTGCATGCCGTTGGGATCATGCCGGAGCACGTCCACATTGCCCTTTCCGTTCCTCCACGGGTTGCCATTGCCGACATGGTTCAAAAGCTGAAGGGATCGTCCAGCCACCTCCTCAATCACGGCGAGTTGCGGCGCGAGTTCGATACGTTCGCCTGGCAGTCAGACTACGGCGTCATCTCGTTTGGTGAGCGTTCGCTCAACCAGATCACCACATACGTCGAACATCAGGCTGAACACCACGGCGCCGACAATCTGTGGCCCTCCTTCGAACTGACTGAACGGCCACACCCCTCGAACAATGGGAAGACTCGGGACGAGGTCATCAGCCCTGGAAGGGCTTCGTAGGTTGAGCGCGGGGTTTCTAACCCCGCGAGCGCGTGCATTAAGGAGACCCCAAACAATGCTTCGCGTAGCCATCCTCGGCGCGGGATTCATGGGCAGCACCCACGCCCGCGCCTTCCATGCGTTGCCGGATGTCGAAGTCGCCGCGATCTACGCCCACAGCGACCGGCGGGCGAAACCGCTGGCCGACGAGCTCGGCACGGTCCACACCGCCGACCTCGACCGGATTCTGCGCGACGAATCGATCGCCGCTGTCGACGTTAGCCTGCCGACGCCTGAGCACCGGCGCGCGGCCGAGGCGGCGCTGGCGGCGGGCAAGCACGTTCTGCTCGAAAAGCCGATCGCGCCCACGGCGCCGGACGCCGATGCGTTGGTGAACCTGGCCGCACACACCGACCGGGTTTTCATGATCGCCCACGTCCTGCGCTTCTGGCCGGAATACGTCGAACTGCAACGGCTGGTCGCGAGTGGCGAGTATGGACGAGCGGTTTCGGCCATCGCCTACCGGAGGCAGCCCTTCCCTGCCTGGTCGGAACTCTTCAAGCGGGCCGACATCACCGGCGGCGCCATTCTCGACATGCTGGTTCACGACTACGACATGCTCAACTGGATCTTCGGCCAGCCGCGAACGGTCACCGCCCGCGGTCGCCACAACGACCGCTCGGGCGGCTGGGATCAGGCCCAGGTGATGATCGACTACGGCGACGCCTCGGCCGTCGTCGACGGCGGCATGATGATGCCTGACTCGTACCCTTTCAGTTCCGCGCTGCATGTCCTCTGCGAGCGCGGGTCAGTCGAGTACCACTTCCGCGCCGGTGGCCGTAGCGTCGAGATGGGCAAAGGGGTCAACCAACTCGTCTGCTACCCCGCCGATGGCGACCCGATCCCGATCGAGGTCCCCCAGGTCGATCCCTACCAGGCCGAAATCGCCTACTTCGCCGAGTGCGTGAAGAGCGGTCAGCCAGCCGCCCGCGCCACGCCGGCCGACGCCCGCCTGGCGCTGCAAGTCGGCCTCGCCGCCACGCGCGCGGCCGAACAGGAGATAGTGAAACCGATCTCGGTGTGAGAGGTCAGGGACGAAACGGCGCTCGTACCCTAACACCTAATGTCTAACGCCTAATCCCTCAAAGTGACCTCGGCATGACGAGTGGTAGCAATCTACCGATTCGGCACGCGCGGGGTGCGATCCGCGAGCGGCAGGGCAACCGGCCCGCCGGCCAGGTGGGAGGCGAAGCAGGCGATGCCGAGTTCCAGGGCCGCCGCGCCGTCCCGGCCAGTCGAGACGAATGGTGCGCCCGTCGTGAGCGTCTCGTGCAATTCGGCGAAGAGGCGCTGGGTCGTGCTCACTTCGTGCGGCGGCGGGTCGATCGGCTCGTACGAGACGCGCGTCGGGTAGGCGCGACTGCTGTCGGGGTACATCGGCGCGAGGCGGGTGAGCCAACCGTCGCCGACGCTGGCGGAGGTGTGGATGCTGCCGGTTGCACCACGTGCCTCGTAGCCGGGTCGCGCCCGGTGGGTGTGGTCGAAAAAGCCGGTCACGCCGTTGGCAAAGCGGATCGTGCCGGTTGCGGGCAGATCCTGTGCAGGCCGGTAGTCCGGCACATGTGCCTCGATCGCGACCGCGTCGCCTGCCCAGTAGCGCATTAGGTCAAAGGTGTGCGTGCCGACATGGAGCATGCCGCCGCCGGCGTGGGCGATCAGCGTGCCGAGGTGTCCGATCTCGCCCGCGTCGATGAGCGCCTTGGCCCGGCGGTTCATCGGGCTGAAGCGGTTCGGATGGTTCACCACCAGCAGGACGCCGTGCCGCTCGCAGGCCGCGATCATGGCGTCGGCCTCGGCCAGGCTGGTCGCCATCGCCTTCTCGACGACGATCGCCTTCACCCCCGCCTCAGCGGCGGCGATCGTGACCTCCGCCTTCTCCGCGGATTGGGTGCAGATCGAAACGACGTCCGGCCGCTCTTGCGCGAAGAGCCGCGAGGCGTCGGTATACAGCGCCTCGACGCCCCACCGCTCGCCGAAGGCGCGCAGCTTCCCCTCGCTCCGGTTCGCGGCGGCGACCAATGCATACCCCGGCGTCGTCAGGTACGCCCCGGCATGGTTGACCGGCAGAATCGTATAAAGCCCCGCGTGCCGGTTCGCCCCTTGGTAGAAATCCGGCGGCTCGCGGTGCGTCACCTCGTCGTCGTAGCTGCTGCCGATCCGCCCCGTCCCGATAATTGCCGCCCGAAAGGCCGTCATCCCATGACTCCCAATCATAAAAGACGCGGGGTCTTCACCCCGCGTGTATCGTCTTCCGCCTCCCGCCTTCTGTCTCCCGCCTATGTCTCCTCGTCATACATCGGCAGGTACGATTGCCCGGCGAAGTCGGAGTCCTCCTTGGTCGCCAACTGTTCGATCTGATGCCAGATCAGCCGCATGTGGCGCTGCATCAACCGTGCGGCGTCGCCGGGATTGCCCGCGCTGATCGCGGCCAGGATCGCATCGTGTTCGGAAATGACCGTCGGCCGGGTTTTCAGCTCGTGGGCCGCGCCGAACTGCCGCCGGTGCTCGCGGAGGAGCCCGGAGATCGAAGCGAGCAGCGTGACCAGCACGTCGTTGTGCGTCGCTTCGACGATTGCGCGATGGAAACCCAGGTCCGCGTCGATCAGACCCTCTGGGTTGTTGGCGTGGTCGGCGATACGGTAGCGAATGATGGCGTCCTTGATGCGCGCGAGGTCGTCGTCGGTCCGGCGGGTGGCGGCCAGGCGGGCGGCGGTGATCTCGATCATCGCCCGCACTTCATGCAATTGCAGCGCCGCGCCGTATTCGAGCCGGACCGCCCCGTCCACCATCTGGACCAGGTCGTTGAGCGACAACCGACGGATGTAGGCGCCCCGCCCCGGCCGCATCTCGATCAACCCGAGGCCGATCAGCGACTGCACCGCCTCCCGCACCGACGAGCGGCCGACGCCGAACATGGCGCTGAGCTGCGGTTCGGTCGGCAGCTTCTCGCCTTCCTTGAGGTGTCCCTCCCGAATCAACTCGACCAGCTTCTCCCGCACCAATTCGGCCCGTTTCCGGGCGTCGATCGGCGTGGACGGCAGGAGGGGTACGACGCGTCCACCCTGTCGAGGAGATGGGACGTCTGATGTCTTGGCATTCATGGCAGCACTATAGGCGGCTGGTAGGAAATGTCAAGTCGCGGTGCACTGACCGTCCGCTGATTCACAAGCGGGGTCAACAACGTGCTTGTCGGGCCTAGATGCCGTCGCTCGAGTGAACGCTCATCAGACGTCATATGACGCCCCCATGCTTGGCCAGTTGAAATGGCACGGTTCCTGCTACCAGCCTCGTCGCGGGTCATCACTCCATCGTACGGAGCGTCGCCAACTGGTCCGCGGTCGCCGCCACCACCGACCTTCGGGCACAGCCGGCTACGCACGCGATCACATCGGGTTTTCGATGAACCAGGACCGGCGACGCTGCCGGCCGCGGACGAGATGCCATGGAGAGGAGCGCGCGGATGAAGAGCCAACGAAGTCTCGACGTCTCACGTCGCACGTTGTTCAAGCTGGCCGGCGCGGCGCCGCTGGTCGCCGGTGGCTTCGCCGGAGCAGGCGGAGCCTCGGCCCAAGGCGAGGAGCCGGTCCACGGCGGGACCTTCACCTACGGTAACTCCAAGCCAGCGCAGAACGTGATCAATCCTCTCAACTCGATCGGCACCGGCCAGAACGCCCTGATCGAGGCGCTCTTCCTCCGCCTGGTCTACGGCCGGCAATGGGGCGACGGGATGAACCCTGATCCCAACAACGCCGAGATCGAGCTCGCCGTCGCCGAGACGATGACCGAAATCGAAACCGACCGCGTCTGGGAGTTCACCTTGCGCCAGAACATCCTCTGGCACGACGGCCAGCCGGTGACGGCCGACGACCTCATCTTCGGTATCTGGTGGGCACTCAATAAGGATGCCAAGTCGAGCAGCGGCACGCCGCCCGCCGGGATCAAGGGGGGCGCGAAGCTGCTGGCGGACGGCGGCGGCTCGCTGACGCCGCCCTACGACGTCGTGGTCGAGGGCGCGACCAAGCTCGGCGACTACGCGGTGCGCATCGAACTGGAGCAGCCATCGCCCAACTATTGGGTCAACTTCGGTGTCGGCTACTGGCCGATGCCGACCCATATCTTCGCGGAGATGCCGCTCGAACAACTCTACGCCGAACCCTACGCCACGATGCCGGTCGGCAACGGCCCGTTCAAGGCGGTGCGCTACCTCGACGGGCAGTACATGGAGATGGCGGCGAACGAAGATTTCTATCTCGGGCGACCGCTCGTCGATACCTACATCGTGCGATTCGGTGATGCCGATACGCTGACCGCCGCGCTCGAAGCGCAAGAGATCCACGGCTCCGGCGTCGGCGCCGGCCCGGTCTACGACCGCCTCACCGGTCTCGACTTCCTCGTCGGCAACCCCGTGCCGACCGATCACCCGAACGGCTTCGTCGTCAACGTCGAGCGCTTCCCCGAGCAGGCGGCGATGCTCAACAAGGCGATCCAGCACGCGATCGACATCGAGACCCTGAGTGCCCAACTCTACAGCGGCACCCTGCGTCCCTCGACCGACCTCTTCCAGCACGTCGTCGGTTTCGAGCAGTCGCCGGACGGATTCGAGTCGCGCACCTACGACCCCGAACGGGCGACGGCGATCCTCCAAGAGATCGGCTGGGACTCCAGCCGCGAGATCGAGTGGATGATGTGGAGTCCGCCACAGGCGGCCCAGGACGCCATGCAGGCGATGCTGGCCGCGGTTGGGATCAACGCCACGTTCAAAATCATCGACGTGGCGACGGTCATCGATGAGCTCTATCGCGAGGGCAACTACGATGTCGCCTTCGGCAACTTCGGCCCCTCCCAATTCTTCGAGGACAACTGGAAGTACATCAAGTGCGGCTGGATCTACGACGAGGGCGGCTTCAACTACTCCCGCTACTGCAACGAGGAGGTCGACGCTCTCTGGCAACAAGGCATGGATGCCCCGGACGCGGCCGCGCGCAAGGCCGCGTTCGATCAGGCCAATCTGCTCATGAACGCCCAGCCGCCCCAGGCAACCCTCTACCGCGGCTCCTCCGTCTACATCTGGAATCAGCGCCTGCAAGGCGCCTATCCGTACCAGTACCGCCTCCCCGTTCGCCCAGCCCTGGAAAAGGTCTGGATCGCGGAATAGGAGTCGGGAGTCAGGAGTCAGGGGTCAGGGACGATACGCCGTCCTCCCCCCGAGCCCTGACTCCTGACTCCTAGCCCCGCCCGAAGGGCCTATGAACTTCATCCTTCGCCGGCTCGCGCTGGTCATCCCACTGCTGCTGGGGATCACGGTGATCACCTTTGCGATGATCACCCTGGCGCCAGGTGACCCGATCACGGCGCTCATCAACCCGGAAGAGATGAACGTGCGCAGCGCGGAGGAGATCGACCGCCTGCGGGAAGACCTCGGACTCAACGACCCGATCCCGGTGCGCTATGCCCTCTGGCTGAAAGAGATTGCGAAGGGCAACCTCGGCTACTCGATCCAGAACGACCGGCCGGTGCTGGAGATGATTCTCGACAAGCTGCCGGCCTCGATCGGCCTGACCGGGACGGCGCTGGCGCTGGCGATCATGATCGGCGTCACCCTGGGCGTCCTCTCCGCCCTCTACCAGTACACCTTCCTCGACTACGTCCTGACGATCGTCGCCTTCTTCGGCGTCTCGGTGCCGGCCTTCTTCACGGCGTTGCTTGGGATGTTCCTCTTCAGCGTCAAGCTCAAGTGGCTGCCGGTCTTCGGCATGTGGACCCCCGGCGAGCCGACCACCTTCAACCTCGACCTGATCAAGCACGCGATCCTGCCGGTGACGGCGCTGGCTATCCCCCAGATCGCCGGCTACCTGCGGTATGCCCGCACCGCGACGCTCGACGCCCTCGGCGCGGAGCACGTCGTCACCGCCCGCGCCAAAGGGCTACGAGATGCCGCGGTCCTCTGGCGGCACGTTTTCCGCAACGCGCTTTTGCCGCTGGTGACGGTGGTTGGGCTTTCGCTGCCCGGCATCATCGGCGGCTCCTTCATCATCGAGACGATCTTCTCCTGGCCCGGCGTCGGCCTCCTCGGGTACACCGCGATTTTGCAACGCGACTACCCGGTCCAACTCGGCATCGCCTTGATGGCCGCCGTCGCCGTGCTGCTGGCGAATCTGGCGACCGACCTGATCTACGCCGTCGTCGATCCGAGGATCCGCTATGAGTAGCGCCGAGCGGACCCTCGCGGCCGAAACGCTCAGGCCGCGGCTCGCCGCGACCCGCGCCCTCTCGCCCGGCCGCCGGACGCTGCGGCGTTTCCTGCACCACCGGCTCGCTGTCGCCGGGGCGCTCATCCTGGGGATACTCGCCATCGGCGCGATCTTCGCCCCGCTCCTCTCGCCGTTCGACCCAAACGCGATCAACCTGACCAAGATCTCCCAGCCACCCGACGCCGAGAACCTGCTCGGCACCGACCGGGTCGGCCGCGACATCCTCAGCCGCGTCCTCTATGGCGGGCGGATCTCGCTCTCGGTCGGCGTCGTCGCGGTCGCGATCTACCTCACGATCGGATTCCTGCTCGGCGCGCTCTCCGGCTACCTCGGCGGCTGGGTGGACAACGTGATCATGCGCTTCACCGAGATCGTGATGTGCTTTCCAACCTTCGTCCTGATCCTGATCCTGGTCGGGATGCTCGGCCCCAACATCGGCAACGTAATGCTGGTGATCGGTCTCTTCGGTTGGCCCGACGTGGCGCGGCTGATCTGCGGCCAGGTGCTGCTGCTGCGCGAGCAGGACTTCGTGATCGCGGCGCGGGCCGTCGGCGCCGGTCGGTGGTACGTTATGATCCGCCACATCGCGCCGAACGTGATCGGTCCACTGACCGTCGCCGGGTCGCTCGGCATCGCCGGGGCGATCCTGGCCGAAGCCGGTCTCAGCTTCCTCGGTCTCGGCGTCGTCCAACCGACCGCCAGTTGGGGCGCGATCCTGAACGAAGCCCGCAACCCCGCCACCCTCGCCACCGAACCGTGGCTCTGGCTCGCCCCCGGCGTCGCCATCAGCCTCTCGGTCCTGGCCGCCAACTTCATCGGCGACGGCCTACGCGACGCCTTCGACGTCAAGAGCCGGGCCGTGGGGTAAGGATGGTTTGGCGTGCGGGGTATGCGGAGGAGTACGCGGGGTTGAAGCCCCACGCTCAACCGACGAAGCCCTTCCAGGGCTGTGGTAGGCGCGGTCGTTGCTCAGTGCCGGAGGCACTTCGTAGGTTGAGCCTGGCGTTTCAAGTCCGGGAAACCGAAAGGTAGACATGTCCATCATCGACTTCGCCAATTCCTTCGTCACCTTCTTCACCAAACCGCACCAAGGCAGCAATGTCGCCCGCATCCAGATCGATGCCGCCTGCACGATCACCGACGACCGCACCGGCGACATGGAAGCCTTTTATCTGATCGCCCCCTGCCGCAGCGAGCGCATGTACCACGACGGCCCGCTCTTCCAGATGCCGAACTTCGAGTTCCGCGGCATCTTCGCCCGCGATGACTGCCTGATCCTTCGCACCCACTGGACGAGCGACCACGACGACCGCGAACTGGCCGTCAACAGCGAGCGCTTCGCCCGTGTCGCGATCGACATAGGGTCAATGGCGGGCGCGCGTCCCCTGCCCGACCGCGCCGCGATCGTGCGCTCGACGCTTGCCAACGAGCGACAGGTCGCCCGTACCGAGGTGATTAATGAACAACGCGGCGTGCGCGCCCTCCTCCAGTACCCGATCAAGACGCAGAACGTGTTCGAAGAGCCACCCCAATTCCAGGTCGATACCGGCCCGCTGATCGTGCCCGACTTCGCGTCCGAGGCCCCGCATGCCATCCAACGCTTCGACGTCGCCCACGTCGTCTACCACCAGTTCGATCGGGCCGAGTTCGTCCTGCGCCGTCCCCATACGGTCGGAGTTCGGGACGGAGAACCGGTCTTCGTGACCGATTACACGGTCGTCCAGACCGTTGCGGCCAGGAATGAGCTATGGAGCGGAGCGTGAGCGATCGATGAAACGGCTCGCCAAATACGACGGTATCGGCAACATCGCCGTCGAAGAGGCTCCGTTGCCGCAACCCGGTGAACGGGAAGTCCTGATCCGCAACGTCCGCACGCTGATCAGCCGTGGGTCGGAGATCGGGCGGCGCTACCTCGACCCAGGCGCGCTCGACCCGGCGATCATGGGCTATTCGGCGGCTGGCGTCGTCGAAGTGCTCGGACCGGGCGTGACCGATTTTGCGGTCGGCCGTGCCGTGACCGCTGTCGCCCCGCACGCCGAGTACGTGATCGGCGACCTGGAGAAAGGCGAGGGAAGCTGGGTGGCGCCCATCGCCGCGGGCGTCTCCTTCGAGCACGCGACCTTCCACCCGCTCGTGACCGGCGCGGTGATGTGGGCCAAGATCGCCGCGGTGAAGCCGGGCGATACGGTCGCGGTGCTGGGCCAGGGACTCGTCGGCCTGCTGGTCATGCAGGCGCTGCGCGCCTATCGGCCGGGTTGCATGATCGCGGTCGACGCCCTCCCGATGCGGTGCGATCTGGCGGGCCGGCTAGGGGCGGATCTGGTCGTCAACGCCGCCGAGGAGGACCCGGTCGCCCGCGTGAAGGCACTGACGGATGGCGACGGCGCGGACGTCGTCATCGACTGCGTCGGCGGCAAGGCGGGGATCACGTCCTTCGCCCAGGCCCAAGAAATGTGCCGCCGTCTCGGCCGCATCCACCTCATCGCCCTCTACCATGGCGAACCGTTGCCGCTCGACGCCGGCAAGATCCAGGGCCGGCTCCTCATCGGTGGCTACTACACCGACGAATCTCGTCTCCCCTTCGCCATGCAAGCCATGCAGTCCATCGCCACCGGCGAAATCCAGATCGCCCCACTCATCACCCACCGCTTCCACTTCACCGAGGCCAAAGACGCCTTCGACCTCCTCTACCACCACCCCGACCAAGCCCTGGGCGTCCTATTTTCCTGGGACGACTCACCGCCGAAATCTAACGCCTAACGCCTAACGCCTAACGCCTAGGAGCGAGAAGCTATGTATCGCGTCGGCATCATCGGACTTGGCCGCATCTCGTCGACGATCGACGACGAGGTACAAGGGAATCCGGCGGTCATGCTGCCCTACTCGCACATGGCCTGCTACCGGGACGTGTCCGCGGTCGAGGTCGTCGCCGGCGCCGACCCGTTTCTCGAGCAGCGCGAGGACTTTCGGCGGCGATGGGGCGTCGAAAACCTCTACGCCGGCTATCGGGAGATGCTCGTCCAAGAGCGCCTCGATATCGTCAGCGTCGCCACGTCGGCGAAGCCGCAGCCTGAGATCGTCATCGACTGCGCGAAAGCGGGCACGCGGTTGATCTTCGCCGAGAAGCCACTGGCGATCAGCCTGGCCGAGGCCGACGCCATGCTTGCCGCCTGCCGGGAGCATGGCGTCAAGATGGCGGTCGGCTGCACGCGCCGCTGGAGCCCCTATTGGAGCGCCGCGCGCGACCTGATCGCCGCCGGCGGCATCGGCCGTGTCCTCCAGGTCAACGGCTTCGGCCGAGCCGGCATCTCCCACAACGGCAGCCATCTGGTCGATTTGATCCGCTTTCTGGCTGGCGGCGACGTCGAGTGGGTCGTCGGCGAGGCCGAAAGCGACGCGGCGGCCGCGTCGGGCGACGACTTCATGGCCAACGGCTATCTGGCGTTCGACAACGGTGTGCGCGCCTTCGCGCGGACCTGGCCGAGCGGTGGCGCCGAGTGGAACTTCGAGGTGATCGGCGAGAGCGGCCGCCTCCGCTCCGTCGCCAACGGCAGCGAGCTCGCATGGTGGCAGAACACCACGGGCGATCCCCTCGGTAATCTGATCCGCCGCCCATTCCCAATGCCCCAACGGATCGAGAGTCCCGGCGTCCGCGCCGTCCGCGACTTCATTACTTGCCTCGAATCCGACAAGCAACCCGAATGCGCGGGTGAGGACGGGCTCGCCGCGCTCGAAATCGCCATCGCCCTGCGTGAGTCGCACCTGCAGGGCAACTGCCGGGTTGATCTCCCGTTGGCCGACCGCGCGCTGGCGATTCGCTCGGCCGAGACACTGGCCGGGGATATGCCGGTGGCATTGCGGCGACGGTAAGCAACCTTACCGCGCTCTCGTTCCCACCAGGCGTACCATCTTCCTGAGGCCATCGGTCATCGGACGCGTATCGCCAATCACCAGGAGGGAATGCGGTGGATACGGGATGCACACGGCGGGATGTATTGCGCGCCGGCGCGGCGCTTGGGCTAGGCGCAACGCTTGGCGCCCATGACGTGCGTTCAGCGGGCGCGGGCGCGTTACAGGCGTCGCCGGTCGCCGAGGAAGTCCAGGTCATTGTCGGTGACGTCGTCGACTACTCGCTGGAACCGAACGGCTGGGAGGGGCATTTCGGTTCAGTCACACTCACGATGCATTCCGGTTTCTTCAATGGGGGCGACGCCTGGTTCATCCGCACCGACGCCTCCGACCAGGCGTTCGCCGCGGAAAACGGCCTCGTCTACGTGCCGCTTCTGAAAAACGCGCTCGACGTCGAGGGCGCCTACGCCAATCTCTACCTCTTCCCCGAAGGCGCGGGCGACCAGCGGCCGGTCTTTTCGACCGCACCGAGCCAGGAGACCTACAACCCGGCCTGGCGCTTGCACAACGTGACCTTCGCCGGGGAGCCGGAACTGCTCGACTCGGAGGAGGCGATCCGCGCCGCTGAGACCGCCGGCACGGTCACGATCGAGGCGACCGAGTGCGTTGTTAATTACCCGCTCGTGCTCTGGCCGGACGGTGGGCTGCCGGTCGACCCGGATCTGGTGCAGCCGCTCGGGCCGGGCATCCTCGTTTCGGAGCCGGACACGGCGGCTGGCACTGTCACCTTCAAGCTGCACCAGTGCTACCCCGGCAGCCGCTACATCGCGACCGACACCTCCGCCCTGCCGATGGCCGGGATGATGGGCGTCGTCGGCTCGGCCCCGACCCAGTTGCTGCTCGAAGCCAAGGCGACCGCGCCGATCTACGTCTTCATGCCCGGTTTACCCGGCCCGGCTGCCATGGGCGGCCAGCCGTCGGTCTTCAACAGCAAAGCCGGAGACCCGATCTGGAGCCCCTTCTGGGAGCACATCACCGTTGCCTGGAACGAGGGTGCAACGCCGCGGGTGCTGACGACCGAGGCCGAGATTCTGGAGGCGGAGACGGCCGCCGAAGTCCAGCTCTTCAAGGGCGTGCCGGAAACCGACCCGATGAGCTTCGTCGTCAATTGCCCAGCCCCGATCCTGGCCGCAAACACTTACGACCCGGCCGACTTCCCGGCCCCGCGGGCGTCGCCGACGGCGTAGACGCCGGTGTACGCTTGTCCCGATGCGCGGTAGGGGCGAGTCCTGATGACCGATTCCGGTAATCCAGAGGCGTCACCAAAGCCCCGTCGTTGGCCGCCGCCGCTGCTGGCCGCGATCCTCGTTGCCGTGGCGCTCGGCGTTGCCCGGCCGTGGCAGGAGAACGATCCCGATCTCGGCATCGTTGCCCAGGTCGCGCCTGATGATGTCGACGGCGTCGAGACGGCCCCGGCGGCAGGTAGCCTTGCGCCCAATTTTCGCCTGGAGACAATCGATGGCGAGGTCGTCCGGTTGTCAGACCTGCGAGGCACGCCGATCTTCCTGAACTTCTGGGCGACGTGGTGCTTCTCCTGCGTCACCGAGATGCCGGCGATGCAGCGCCTGGCCGACGAATACGGCGACCAGCTCCTCATTGTCGGCGTCAACGTCGGCGAGGAGGCGGGCGACGCCCGCACCTTCGCCGGAAACTTCGACATCCGGTACACCCTGCTCCTGGACGCGGAGATGGACGTCACGCGCGCGTACGAGGTGCGCGCCATGCCGACCAGCCTCTTCATCGATGCCGACGGCGTCGTCCAGTCGGTCCACTTTGGCGTGCTGACGCCTCCCCAGATGAAGGAGCGGATCGCGCCGCTGCTTGGCGCCTAGGCAAACGTCGCTCGATGGTCGTGGTACTGTGAGGCCGGAGTCCGGCCCGTCATAAAGTGTTCGAAGGAGCGTGCCAGTGCGACGGCTCGAGATCTTCGTCACTCCCGAATGCCTCGGCTGCCCGACGGCGTTCGCCTTGGCCGATTCGGTCCGCGCGCGCGCGATCCCATTGGTCGAGGTCCACGTGACCGACCTCAGCGCCCCTGGCGCTGAGCGGCCGGACGCCGTCTTTGCCGTGCCGACCTATCTGCTCGATGGGCAGGTGCTCAGCCTGGGCAATCCCGACGAGGAGTGGCTGGTCGCGAGGTTAACAGGTCCGGCCAATGGGCGGGGTGCCGACGAGTCTCGACCAGGAGACAGGACGCAATGAACCGCTCGCCCGCCTTGCAGCGCAAGCTGGCCGACCTCAGCCGGAGCGCCGGCGTCCGCTGGCGACTTGGACCGCGGGGGGTGCCCACCACCAACGGCTTGAGTGGCGCCGACCGCCTCAAGGAGAAGCTCGGTCATCTCCTCGAAACCGAGGTCTTTTCCCCACTGACGGGCGAAGAACGGACGTGGCTGGCCGAGTCGACGACGATGGTCACCTGCGAAAAGGGCCGCGTCTTCTACACGCCCGACGAGCCGGGCGAGGTGGTCTTCATCCTCAAGCGAGGCCGGGTCGAGCTCTACCGGCTGGCGGCGGACGGGCGCAAACTGGTCGTCGCCACTCTGGGACCGCACACGATCTTCGGGGAGATGGGGCTCATTGGTCAGAAGATGTACGGCTGCTATGCCGAGGCGGCCGAGGATTGCCTGATCTGCGTCCTCAGCCGCACCGACCTGCAGGCGCTCGTGCGCCGCAACCCGGACGTTGGCTTACGGTTGCTGGCTGAACTGGGCAACCGCCTCCAGCAGCGCGAGGCGGAGTTGGAGTCGCTTGCCTTCCGGGGGGTGCCGGCGCGCCTGGCCGCATTGTTGCTCCAGGAGATGGACGCCTACGGCACCGTTTCCGGCTACAGCCACCAGGAATTGGCAGAGCGCCTCGGCGCCTACCGGGAAACGGTCAGCCAGGTTCTCGGCCGCTTTCGCAACGAGCGCCTCGTCGCCGTCGAGCCGCGCCGCATCCGCATCCTCGACGAGGCGGGCCTCACCGTCTACGCCGACGGGTGAAGGGCGGCAAGGGAATGTGGCGCCTGTCATGACAAGCTGGTGTCGGTACGGAGGGCTGCCATGAAGCAACACCGAGGCGCACTCTCGCGTCGTCACTTCCTGTTCGCGCTGCCGCTGACCGCGACCCTTACAGCTACGCGCACCGCGGCAATCCCGGCGGTGGCCCAGGAAGCCAGCCCGACGCCGACGCTCGATGACGACCTCAACGTCTCCACCAGTGGCTGGCAGACCGACTTCTCGAAGCACAGCGTCAACCTGAGCGAAATCCGCTCCGGCGGGCCGCCGCGCGACGGCATCCCGCCGATCGACGACCCGAAGTACGTCGCGATCGCCGACGCCGATGGGTGGCTGGAGGCGGCCGAGCCGGTCGTCGCCGTGGTGCGTAACGACCAGGCCCGCGCCTACCCGCTCCAGATCATGGTCTGGCACGAGATCGTCAACGACGTGCTCGGCGGGGAGCCGACGCTGGTCACCTTTTGTCCGCTCTGCAATACCGCGATCGCCTTCGACCGGCGGCTGGAGCCGGGCGGCGCCATTTACGACTTCGGCACCACCGGCAACCTCCGCTTCAGCGATCTGGTGATGTGGGACCGGCAAACCGAATCGTGGTGGCAACAACTCACCGGTGAAGCGATCGTCGGCGAGTTGACCGGCCAACGGCTGCCGTTTCATGCTGCCCAACTCCTGGGCTGGTCAGCCTTCAAGACAGCCTATCCGACGGGCGACGTGCTCTCCCGCGAAACCGGGTTCTCCCGCCCCTACGGCGAGAATCCGTACGTCGGCTACGACGACGTCAACTCTTCACCGTTCCTGATGGACCAGCCGACCGACGGGCGCTACCCGCCAATGGAGCGTACCGTCGGGGTCGAACTCGGCGGCGAGGCGGTCGCCTATCCCTACAGCGCCCTCGAAGCCTCACGGGTCGCCAACGACCACGTCGCCGGGCAGCCGGTCGTCGTCTTCCTGGCCCCCGGCGCCCGTTCCGCGCTCGATCAATCCGCCATCGCCGAGTCGCGCGACGTCGGGCAGGTCGGCGTCTTCGACCGCCGCCTCGACGGCCAAATCTTGACCTTCGCCGCCACGGGCGACGCCTTCGCCGACCAGGAGACGCAAACCACCTGGGACATCACCGGTCGCGCCCTCGCCGGCCCTCTCGCCGATCGGCAACTGACGCCGCTTCCGCACGTCGTTTCTTTCTGGTTCGCCTGGGCGGCAGGATATCCGGAAACGCGCGTGTGGGCGGCCGAATAGGGCGATGCTATGCTGCCGGCAGCCGAAAGAGGTCACGACCATGGTTGCGGAAATCAAGGTCACGCCGGAAATCGACATAACCGAGTTGTTGAACGCCGCGGACGAGAAGCCGGTGGTACTGGAACGGAACGGCACACGATACCGACGTGCGCGTCAGGATATGAAGGAGGACATTTGGGAAGGGTACGATCCCGAGGAGGTCCGCGCCGCGCTCCAAGCAACTGTTGGCAGTTGGAGCGATCTCGATACGGATCGCCTCATCGAGGAGATTTATGAGGCACGCGAGCGAGGAGTGCGTCCATTTGACCGGCCCTAATGGCGTACTTGCTCGATGCCGATTGGATGATCCAGGCGCTTGACGACCGTCCGCTCGCGGTTTCGACGCTAGATCGGCTGACCGGAGATTAGTATGCCTGCACCGGACCGCTATCCTCGAACGATTCTCGGCACCTGCTGCGTTCCGTGGAATGAGGATGGGACGGTCGCCGAAGAGATCTTTCGCAACAGCATCCGGCATCAGATCACTCATGGGGTGCGCGACCTCTACCTCTTCGGCACCGCCGGCGAAGGCTACGCGGTCAGCGATCGCCAGTTCGACGAGATCACCGCGATCTTCGTCGAGGAGATGCGGCAGGCCAGCGCCGACCCGATGGTCGGGGTCATCAGCTTGTCGCTCCCGACCATCATCGAGCGGATCGAGCGCGCCGCCGCAATGGGCATCGAATCGTTCCAGGTCTCGCTCCCGAGTTGGGCTGCCCTCAGCGACCAGGAACTCGCCATCTTCTTCGACGAAACCTGCGGCCGCTTTCCGCGCTATCGCTTTCTCCACTACAACCTGCCGCGAACCAAGCGCCTCGTCACCCCCGATGAATACGCGATGCTGGCCGCGAAACATCCCAATCTGGTCGCCACCAAGAACAGCGGCGCGGACTACGCCACCGTCGTCGGTCTGCTCGATACGTCTGCCTCTATCCGCCACTTCTTCACCGAGATGGGCTTCGGCTACGGCAGCCTGATCGGCGACTGCGGCTTCCTCGTCTCGTTCGCCTCGATCAACCCCGCCCGCGCTCACGCCTACTTCGAAGCCGGTCTCCGCCGCGACGGCGCGTCGCTCGCCGCCTTCGCCCGGGAACTCGCCGCCGTGAGCCAGGAACTCAAGCGAACCATCGGCGCCACCGCCCACATGGACGGCGCCTTCGACAAGGTTTTTTGCAAGATCCACGACCCGCGCTTCCCCCTGCGCCTCCTCCCACCCTACCAGGGCGCCACCGACGCGGCCTTCGACGCCTTCGTCCACACCCTCCGCACCCAGTTCCCGCAATGGCTGCCGGATGAGGCGTGAGGGCCGAGGCGTTAGGGGTTAGGGGTTAGGGCGTTAGGGACTCCGCCGTCGTTTCCCTAACGCCTAACCCCTAACCCCTAACGCCTTAAAACGTTGATCCCTTCCGTGGATGGG
>JBOGUF010000039.1:0-27795 GCA_050696075.1 Thermomicrobiales bacterium | reverse complement strand
GTTTTACGTTGAGCATCCCGCCTGGTTCGCCGTCGACGCCGAGGGCCGGCCGTACCGAGCGGGCGACCGCTACGTCGCCTGCATCAACAGTCTGTATTACGACGAGTTCCTCGGCGACGTCTTGCGCGAGATCGTGGAGCGATACCATCCGGACGGGGTGACTGACAACAGCTGGAGCGGCCTCGAACGGGCGCGGATCTGCTACTGCGTCAACTGCCAGCTCGTTTTCCGCGATGCCACGGGAATGACGCTCCCGCGGACGCACGACTGGGACAGCGACGCCTACCGCCGGTGGATCCGCTGGAGCTACGCACGGCGGACCGAGATCTGGGAGATGAACAACCGGATAACCCAGGAGGCCGGGGGGCCGACTTGCCTGTGGGTCGGCATGAACGGCGGCGACCTGCTCGCCCAAAGCGCCCGGTTCCGCGACTACAAGGCCATCTGCGAGCGCACCGAGATCATCATGCTCGACTCGCAGGCGCGACACAACGCGCGGGGCTTTCAGGCAAATGGCGAGATGGGCAAGTTGATCCACGGCCTGTTGGGATGGGACAAACTCATCCCAGAGAGTATGGCGATGTACGGGGCCGGCCAGCCGACCTTCCGGTTGGCCAGCAAACCGGAGCCGGAAGCGCGACTTTGGGCACTGGAAGGGTTCGCGGGCGGCATCCAGCCCTGGTGGCATCACATTGGAGCCTATCACGAGGATCGCCGCCAGTACCGCACGGCCGAACCGCTCTTCCGCTGGCACCAGGCGCACGAGGAATACCTGGTCAATCGGTTCCCAGTGGCGACGGTCGGCGTCCTCTGGACCCAGGAGAACGTCGACTTCTACGGCCGAGACGCCGCTGAAGAACGGGTTGCGCTGCCATGGCGCGGCGTGACGGACGCACTACTGCGCGCCCGCATCCCCTTCCTGCCGGTTCACGCCGATCACATCGAACGCGATGCCGAAGCCCTCGGTTTGGCAACCTTGATTCTGCCCAATCTCGGCGCGCTGTCCGACGCACACTGCGCGAACGTCCGGCGCTACGTCGAGGGCGGCGGTGGACTCGTCGCATCGGGCGAAACCAGCCGGTACGACGAATGGGGCGATCCGCGGCTCGATTTCGCGCTGGCCGATCTCTTCGGCGCGCGCTCCACGGGAACCCATCACGGCTCGGCAGACACCGCTGCTGCGAGCTGGGACGAATGGGCCAGGCACACTTATCTCCGGCTCTCGCCCGAACTGCGTGGCCGAGTCGATGGACCACACCTCGGGGATGAACCGCCCGTCATCGAAGAGCGCCACCCGACTCTGCGCGGCTTTGACGAATCGGACGCGCTGCCGTTCGGCGGGCGGATCGAAGTCGTCCGCGCGGATTCGGACGCAATGACGCCGATCACCTATGTGCCCCCATTTCCGATGTACCCGCCGGAGACCTCCTGGATGAGCCACCCACGGAGCAACGTCCCCGCCCTAGTGCTCAACGAGAGAACCGGCCGAGGGCGCGTGGCCTACCTCGCCGCCGACCTCGACCGCTGCTTCGGGCGTGACAACTTCCCGGATCATGCCGCCCTGCTGGCGAATCTGGTGCACTGGACCGCCGGGGGGCGGATTCCGCTTTGCGTCACGGGGCCTGGTCTCATCGACTGCCACCTGTACCGCCAGCCCAGCCGGCTCGTGCTGCACTTGGTTAATCTCACCAACGCGGGCGCATGGCGCGCTCCCGTCGACGAGTTGATCGCCGTCGGCCCGCTACAGGTACGGGTGCAAGTACCAGGCGGCAATCGTGGGGGACGTGTGTGGCTTTTGGTCGGCGGCGCCACCGTGCCTGCAACTGTCGACAGCGACTGGATTTCCTTCGAGATCGACTCCATCCTCGATCACGAGGTGGCGGTGATCGACTGATTCGATCGGTGACCGCGGCCCTACGGCTTCGGTGGAGCAGGCCAGCGGCCGTACCAGTCGAAAGGTTCAGGGTTGAGGTTGACGACGACGTTCTTGACCTGGGTATAGAGATCGAGGGCATGGCGGCTGAGCTCGCGGCCGAGGCCGCTCTGCTTGTAACCGCCGAAGGGCGCTTCCGGTGGGTTGACGGTCGGGTAGTTGATGCTGACGTTGCCGGCTTGGAGCCGCCGCGCCATCGTATGCGCCCGCTTGAGGTCGCGGGTCCAGAGGGTCGCCGCCAGACCGTAAATCGTGCTGTTGGCCATGCGGACGACCTCATCGTCCGATTCGAACGGGATGACGGCCAGGACCGGACCGAAAACCTCCTCCTGCGCCAACCGCATGTCGGAGCGCACGCCGCCGAAGACGGTCGGCTCGACGAAGTTGCCGGCGGCGAGGTCATCGCTCGCCACCTTGCGACCGCCCGCCAAGAGCTCAGCTCCCTCGTCGCGCGCCATCGCGCAGTACGTGAGAATCTTCCGTTCCTGGCTCGGAGAGACGACTGGACCCATCTGCGTCTCGTGCTCCAGCGGGTCGCCGATGCGAATCTGACGGGCCTTCTCGACGAAGCGGGCGAGGAAGTCGTCGTGAATCTCCTTGTGCAGGAAGAGCCGGGTACGAGCGGTGCAGCGCTGGCCGGCGTTGGTGTAGATGGCGAAGAGAGACCCGTTAATTGCCTCGTCGAGGTCGGCGTCGGGGAAGACAATGTTCGGGCTCTTGCCGCCGAGTTCAAGGGAGACTTTCTTGATCGTGCTGGCCGCGAGCTCCATGATACGGCGGCCGGTCGAGGTCTCGCCGGTGAAGGCGACTTTGTCGACGAGCGGGCTGGCAACGAGCGCCTCGCCGACCTCCGCGCCAGGTCCAGTGACAATGTTGACCACGCCGTCCGGCACGCCTGCCTCGCGGATGATCTCGCCGAGGAGGATGGCGGTGATTGGCGTGACGCTGGCCGGTTTCAGGACAACGGTGTTGCCGGCGGAGAGGGCCGGCGCGATCTTCCAGGCGGCCATCAGCAGCGGGAAATTCCACGGCACAATCTGGGCGCACACGCCGACCGGTTCCCGCAGGGTATAGTCTAGGAGCGGTCCGTTCATCGGAATTTGCTCGCCCCAGATTTGGGTGGCGAGGTTGCCGTAGTACTCGAAACAGTTGGCGGAGGCGGTGACGTCGCCGCGCGACTCGACGATGATTTTGCCGCAATTCATCGTCTCGATCATCGCGATCTCGTCGATCTGTTCACGCAGGAGGGTGGCGACGCGGTGCAGCGCGCGGGAGCGCTCCAACGGAGCCCAGCGACTCCACGGTCCCTCGTCGAACGCGCGCCGGGCGGCGGCGACCGCGCGCTCGGCATCCTCGGCGTCGGCCCTGGCGACCCGTCCGACCGGCAAGTTGGTAGTGGGACTGACCGTCTCGAAGGTGGCGCCGCTTGCCGCTGGCTCACTCTTGCCGTCGATCAGCAGGTTGTAGTCCTTCACCGCGATAGCTGCATCAACTGCCACGTCCGCGAATCCTCCCCCACGTTAATGCCTTTGCGAACAAGATCGCCAAAGCTTAGCACGCGATTGCCGGCCGGTTCGCGATGACGATCAGCGTCGCCGGGTGGTTTGCCCCTTCCTGGGTCAGGGCGCATCGCGATGACGTGATCGCCGTGATCGTGCTAACAGGGATGATCGCGGTCCACACATGGAATCGCCTCACGGTCGATCTCTGGCTCTCCCGTCACGATCTGCTTACATTCTTTTTGCCGTGGTACGGGCATCTCGGTGAACGGCTGCGCGATTTCGACATTCCTGGGTGGAACCCATACCTCTTCAGCGGCGCGCCCTTTGCCGGCGATCCAGAGTCGGGCTGGATGTACCTGCCGGCGATGCTTTTCTTCCCGTTTCTGCCGGTGCTGACCGCCTTCAAGGCGATGGTCGTGCTGCAACTGGCGGTCGCGGCATTCACCACGTACGCCTTCGCGCGCCTGCTCCGGATGGGTCCCGTCGCCAGTCTGGTCGCGGCTGTCGTCTTTGCATTCGGCCCTTTCTTGCACCACAACACCTACTGCTGCACGGTGCGGGCGCAGCTCGCGGCCTGGCTGCCGCTGGCGCTACTCGGCGTCGAACTGGCGTTGCGGGCGCCAAGATGGCGGGATCGCCTCGTGCCCTGGTGCTTGTGCGGCTTCGCTATCAGCCAGATGATGGCGGGGTGGATGGGCCAGGGGATCGTCAACGGGCTACTCGTGATCGCGTCGTATCTCGGTTTTCGCGCGTTCGTTTCGCCGCCGAATGGCGCGCGGCCCTTACAGGCCCGGTTCATCTCCGGCGTCGTGACGGGATTTGCGGTCCTCGGACTCGGGATTGCGCTTGGCGCGGCCGGCGTCCTGCCGCGACTCGACGTCAACCGGACGACGAACCTGCCCGGTGGCGACTACGACGCGCTTAGTCAGCCCCATAGGGCGACGCCGTATTCGCTCGACACGCTCTTCTATGAGATTTTGGGGAACAGCTATCACCAGCGCGACATGGCTCCGGGCGGTGCGGCGCTTGTCCTCGTTCTCCTGGCGCCGATTCTGGCTCGCCGCCAATTCATCGTGCCCTATTTCGCGGGGTTGACGGTCGTCGTCTACACGCTGACGCAAGAGAAAACGGTGCTGCACGAACTCTTTTACCTGATCCCGCGCTACCAGACACTCCACGAGCACAGCCAGCACCAGGTCACCGCCGTTGTCATGATCGGACCGGCGCTGCTGGCCGCGGCGTCCGTCGAGGCGTTGCGGCGCCGGGCGGACCGGCGGCGGCACTTGCCGTTCGTCTTCTTGCCGCTGCCGGCGATCGTGCTGACGATGATGTGGGTCGCCCGCGGGGAGCGCGAGATCGGCTGGCCGCCCTTCATGGCGGCTGCCGCGGTCACCGCGCTGGTGGCTCTGGTCGTCGGCGCGCGGCCAGAGAATGCGGTCCACTCGTTCTCTGGGCGCGTGGCTGGCATAGCGCCGGTGCTGATCGTCGGCGTCGCGTTCATGCATCCGGCGGGGGAGGATTTGCTGCTCTCGGCGACCGGTCGCCCACCGGAGTCAGTTTGGCGGGCGTATTGGATCTCGACGCCGCCATTCGAACGCTCCGTCGAGGTCAACATCGCCGAAACCGACCCCGGCGGCGCGGGCGAGTTCTTGCAGGCGCAACAAGATAGGGCGGAGCCGTTTCGCTACGTCGGCTACGGGGGACGAGGGCATCCCTCGGACGGGCCGCGGCCGCCGACGTATATGGACCGGCGGCGGGAGCCGAACGTGCAGGCGATCCTCGTCAACGCCCGCGCCATGCCGCTCGGCCTCCACCACATCCAAGGGTACAACCCGCTTCAGCTCAAGCGGTACGTCGAGTTCGTCACCGCGCTAAATGGCCAGATCCAGAACTACCACGTCGCCGAGCTACGCCCAAGCGGCGTGGAATCGCCGCTTCTCCATTTGCTCAACGTGCGCTACATCCTGGTCGATGCGACGCTGCCGCCGGATCGGGATGACGTCGTGGCCCTGACGGAAGGGCGGCGCGAGGTCTTCCGCACCGAGCAGGTGATCGTCTACGAGAACGCAAACGCGTTACCCCGTGCCTGGATTGTGGGCGATGTCCGCGCCGTCGAGCGCGGCGAGGCGCTGCCGTTGCTGGCAAGCGGCACGGTCGATCCCCGCGAGACCGCGCTCTTGGAAGGGAACGTGCCAGCGGTCGATGCGGCCCGTGCCACCGGAAGCGCCCGCGTGACGAGCTACGAACCGGATGCGCTGACGATCAAGACGGAGACGGCGGCGGCCGGTTTCCTGGTCGTCAGCGAGATGTACGACGAGGGCTGGCGGGAGTATCTGGACGGCGATCCGGCCGAGATCTTTCCGACGAACCATGCGCTGCGCGGCGTGGCAGTTCCGGCCGGAACGCACGAGGTGGAGATGCGGTACGAACCGCGCTCACTGAGGATTGGGCTTTGGATCACCGGCGTCACGGCGCTGGGGATGGTGGCGGTCTTCGCCGGCGCCGGCTGGACAGCGCTACGCGGCCGCCGGGGCCAAGCAGGCGCGGCATAAGGTACAATTAGACCCGCGGCGCGACCGAAACGGGAACGCCGCACGCCGGGGTGGCGAAATGGCAGACGCAGCGCACTCAAAATGCGCCGGGGCAACCCGTGTGGGTTCGAATCCCACTCCCGGCACCGACGCCTTTCAAACCGCGGACTGGCTAATGGCCAGTCCCGCTTTTGTTTTCGGCTGCTCAGCCTTGATTGTTCTTTGGTTGCGTCGTGCCGGTCTATTCACCTCTGCCGTCCTAACCCGATCGTTTCATTAGGATAGACCACTGACCCACCAAGATTTCCCATCGTCTGATCTGGGGTTAGCCCGCTCTGCAACGGAAGGGACTTTGCGATGCGCGGCAAGTTGGTCGCACTTGTGACCTTGGCAGCGGTCTTCTTGTTGAACGATCGAGGAGGGCGCGATGACACAAGGGGGGACCAACGCATCCTGGCGCGGCAAGGTTGGCCGTATGTCGCAGGAGGAGATGGAGGAATTTCTGTCGAGCGATGTACTCTGTCGCCTCGGTTGCCTCGACGAGGATGGGTGGCCTTACGTCGTGCCGGTTTGGTACCAGTACCGGGACGGTGGGTTTTATGTGATTCCGCGCGAGCGGTCGGCGTGGGCCGCGATGCTGAAGCGCGACGGGCGCGTTTTTCTGACGATGGACGAGACGGGCCCGCAGCGTAAAGTCCTCGTCAAGGGGCAGGCCGAGCTGATCGAGGAACCAAACGTCGGTGGGCGGTGGGTCGCGATCGCGGAGGAGATGTCGTACCGCTATCTCGGCGAGCACGGTCCCGACTACCTTGCACCGACGTTGAACGAGCCGCGCTGGCTCTTCTTCGTCCAGCCGCTGAAGATTCTCACCTGGCAGGGTGTCGATTGGGCAAGGCGATATAAGCGTGGGGATTGAATCGGTCATACGAACCGACATTCCGAGTCGCCCTGAGGCATCACTCTCGTCGGCCTTACGAGGCGAGACTCCTCCCTTCGGTCGGAATGACCAAGGGGACGGCATGCAGGCCGCCCCCGCCGATCATGCCGCGCTGAGGAATTCGCCGGCACACCAGCCGGTGCCATAGTCATCGCTGATTACTTGCCACCAGGTGTAGCCGCCGGAGTCGGTTGGGCCGCCGATGACTTCGAGCACCGTGTCGAAGGGCATCGTAGCGATCACGGTCGATCCGGTGTTGGGCGACGAGCGCAGGTTGAGCGCGTCCGTGCTGACCATGACGGTGTCGCCGACGTCGATGCCGGAGTCGGGCGGCGGTTGATCGCTCGCCACCATAAGGTGGCTTAGCACCCAGCCGGTGCCGAGAGCGGTGCGAATCTCGTAGAAGATGTCGGAGCCGGTCTGGACCGGGCCGTCGACCACTTCGCCGACGGTGCCATCCGGCGCCTTGAAGATGGTGGTCGCGCCCCGGCTGGGACCCGAGCGGACATTGCAGGTCGTCGAGACGTCGATTTCGACCACGTCGCCGATCTCGAATCCGTCGGGCGGGGGCGGCTCGTCGCTCTCGACCAGCAAGTGCTGCAAGACCCAGCCCGTGCCGAGCGCGGTTTGGATTTCGTACCAGGTGTCCGCGCCGACGATCGCCGGCCCATCGAGCACCTCGCCGATTGTGCCGTTGGGGAGCCTGGCGATCGTGCGGGCGGAGCGACTCGGCGCATTCCGCAGATTGCACGTGGTCGAGACATCGACGGCGACCGTGTCGCCGATCTCGAAGTCGCCGGTCGGCGGCGGCGCGTCCGACTCGACGATCATGTGGGCGAGCACCCAGCCGGTCCCGAGCGACGTCACGATGCGATACCAGGCGTCCGACCCGACGTACATCGTGCCCGACGTGACTTCGCCGGTCGTGCCGTCCGGCAGTCGAGCGATCGTCGTCGCGGTGCGACTCGGCGCGTCGCGCAGGTTCAATGTCGTCGAGACGTTGACCGCGACCATATCGCCGGATCCGAATACGACCGCCGGCGGCGCGGGTTCGGTCGTTTCCTCCAGGGAGTTGGCAATCGCCCAACCGACGCCGACGCCCGTTTCGAGTTGATACCAGGTGTAGCCACTACCCGTCTCCGGGCCACCGAAGACCTCGGCGATGGTCTCGAACGGCAGGGCGGCGACAATGCCGGAACCGGTGGAAGCGGCATAACGCAGGTTGACCCCTTCGGGGTCGATCACTTGCACGAATGCGCCGACCTGGAAGACGGGCGGTGGCTCTTCGTCGGCGAGGGCCAGGTACAAGCCGGCGGCCCAACCGGTCCCAAACTCGGTGTCAAGTCGCCACCAGGTAAAGCCGTTGGCCGAAACTGGCCCGTCGATCACGGTACCCTCGGTGCCGCCCGGCATCTCGGCGACGACACCAAAGCTGGTGCCGGGACCGGAGCGGAGGTTGAGCACGTCGGTGTTGACCACGACCCGGTCGCCAATGTCGAAGTCCTCTTCGGGCGGCGGCTCGGTCGCTTCGAGGAAGTCCTGCACGATCCAACCGCCCTTGTAGGTCGGGTGGTAGACGCCGTACCAGCGGTAGCCGGTCTCCGCGACCGAGTCGACGGTGATCTCCAAGACCGCGCCCGTGGGCAGGTAAGCAATCTCCCGCTGGGTGATGCCCGGACGGGAGCGCAGGGCGACGGCGCCGTCGACGACGCGGACGAAATCGCCTTCATCGAAGCGCGCTGGCGGGGGGTTGCCCTTGGGTGCAAGCTCGATGTAGCGGCCGGAGACGTACCCTTCCCCGTTCGCGGTGATGATGTAGTACCAATCGTGCTCTTCATTGGTGCGGGGAATGCCGATGACCGCGCCATACTCGCCAGGCGACAGGGTGCGAATGACGGTGGCCTCGAAACTGGGCTCGAAACGGAGATTGACGTGCTGGGTCGTGATGACGTTATCGCCGGTCCCGAACTCGCCAAACGGGGGCGGCACTTCTTCACCCGGCGGGCTCTCCGTGTTTTCGAGCACGTCGTTGACCGCCTCGCGGATGCCCGGCAGGTCCGCGTAGAGGAAGTCGCCAGGGCAGGTGCTCGCGTTGACGTCGCGGTGGCCGCAGATGGTGGGCAGGTTGTTGACCTCGAGGAAGTCGGCACGGCCGAGCGGGTCGAGGTTGCGGCCGACCCAAGCGGTAATGGCGATGAGGGCCGATTGGGCGTCGTCGGTGGCGTCCTGGAATCTGAAGTCGCCGAGGGTGCCGATGCCGGAGCTGCCGTAGGCGTATTGGTAGGAGTGGCCGCCGACGACGTTTTCGCCGCCGTGGCGCCCTTCGTAAATGTTGCCGTTAAAGTCGACGAGGTAGTTGTAACCGATGTCGCCCCAATAGCGTTCCACGGCGTGGTAATAATAGATAGAGCGGATCGCGGTGAGGGGATTCTGGAAGTTCGGCGTGACCGTGTGGTGAATGATGACGTGCGCGACGGCCTGGTATTCGGGGGGCCAAATTTCGCCCTCGCTGTCAAGGCGGTAGCTCTCGTTGGCGCCCCAACCGGCGCGGGAGATGATCGGTGGGCGCTCCAAAGTCGGCAGTGACGCCGGGGCAAAGACATCCTCCGGGGTCGGGCCGGCGCTGGCGTCGATGTAGGTCAGGGCAAAGCCGTCGACCAACGTGGGGTTGCTGTCGCCATCGAGGGTGCGGTATTTGATGTATTGGGCGCCTTCGGTAAAGGCGAGGTGAGAAAAGGCGCGATCGTCGCGCTCCGGCCGCCCGGCATCCTCGACCGACGCCGCAACTTGGACCGGATCGCCATAGGTCACCCCGTCGGTGCTGAAGCTGAACTCGACGACCGGCCAGTAGCCGACCGCGCCGTCCCAGTGGGCGCCGACAGCGTAGAAGGGAAACTCGGCGGCAACGGTCTTGGGTGCGTCGACCTCCTGGGCAGCGAATGCGCCGATCTGCTCAGACTCCACCCATCGTCGAGCCAGCGTCGCCGGAGCGCCCTGATTTTGAGCGGACCCTCGTTGCATGCCGCCTTGAGCGATACCGCCACCGGCGGCGATCGCCGTCATCGTGGCAGCCGCTTTCAAGACGACACGACGGCTCGCGCGCCAACCGACATACCCGGCGCGGTCGCCAGGTCCCTTCCCTTGCTCAGTCATATCTTCCGCCCACGGTCCCTACCGCTGCCGATCCCCAAGCCCCGTGTCGTTTACCGCACTGTACGGTCACCCCTAGGCTAACGATCGCCGGAAACGATGTCAACCAAGAAGCGAATTATTCGGCCGCGTCGGCCCACGCGATGGTCGACCACGGCAAACATGGTAGATGGTAGTTCTCGGCCTGTGCCTTATCTCCTGCTACGGTTTATCCCTTAAAGCCTATTGCGTTGGAACCATTCTGGCGCATGCTGGGAGGTGGGCGCTCCGCTGCCCACCTCGGCGCGCACCGAAGGGACAAACCATGGCAATTCTCCCCCGCCCCGCGTCGGTCGGCCGTTCCTGGCCGGGCCTGTCGGCGCGCGCGTCGCTGCCGTCCCGCGGAGGCAAGGCACTGATACTCGGCGCCTTCCTTGCCCTGGCGGCGTTGATTCAGCCGGGACAAACGCCGGCGGCCGTGCCGAACAACTTCACCGATACGGCCATCGCCACGGTCGGCGCCCCGACAGACCTGGCGTTCACACCCGACGGCCGGATGCTGATTGCGACCCAGGGCGGGCGCCTTCGCCTCTACGTCAACGGCTCGTTGCGCTCGACACCGGCGCTCGACCTCTCCGGTCGGGTCTGCGCCGACTTCGAGCGGGGTCTGCTGGGCGTCACGGTCGATCCGTCATTTGCTGCCAACGGTTATATCTACCTCTACTACACCTTCGATCGGGTGGGTGGCGGCGCGTGCGAACGGAACACGGCGCGCAGCCCGGTCAACCGCGTCTCCCGCTTCACGCTCGGAACGGCCAGCACGATCAACCCCGGCTCCGAGGTGGTCCTGCTCGACAACATCCCCTCCCCGAACGGCAATCACAACGCGGGCGACCTCGACTTTGGCAAGGACGGGCTGCTCTACGTTAGTGTCGGCGACGGCGGGTGCGACCTCGACAATCCGTCGCTCTGCGCCGGCCTTAATCAGAACGCCCGCGACCTCTTCCGTCTCACGGGGAAGATCCTGCGCATCACCAAGACGGGTGGCGTGCCGTCGTCGAACCCGTTCATGGGAACGAACAGCGACCGCTGCGCCCTGACGGGGGGCACGGCGGCTGGTCGCGTCTGCCAGGAGATCTTCGCCACTGGTCTGCGCAACCCCTTCCGTATCGCCTTCAATCCCAACGAGTTAATCACCCGGTTCTACATCAACGACGTGGGGCAGAACCTCTGGGAGGAGGTCAGCGTCGGACAAAAGGGCGCGGACTACGGGTGGAATGTGCGAGAGGGATTCTGCGCGAACGGCTCGACCACGAATTGCGGCGCACCCCCAGCCGGCATGACCAATCCGATTCATGCCTACGGCCACGGTTCGTGTACCTCGATCACTGGCGGCGCGTTCGTGCCAAACGGTGTCTGGCCTGAGAGCTACGACAACGCATACCTCTTCGGTGATTACACGTGCGGACGCATGTGGAGCCTGATTGGCGGTGAGGCGAGCGAGTTTGCGAGCGGCATCCCCGGCCCGATCACCATGACCTTCGGCCCGCATCAACAGACCCAAGCGCTGTACTACACGACCTACGCGGGCGGCGGTCAGGTCCGTCGCATTGCCTATACCGGGCAGGCCAACCGGCCACCGGACGCCGTGGTAACCGCGGACAAGACGTTTGGCGCGCTGCCCCTAACCGTCCGCTTCGATGCGGGAGAGAGCTCCGACCCGGACGGCAATCCCCTCAGCTACGCCTGGGATTTCGGCGATGGCAGCGATGAGGGCAGCGGCGAACGAATCTCGCACACATTCACGGAACGGGACATCTTCACCGTAACGTTGACGGTGCGCGACAGCCGCGGCGCGACCGACACGGCAACAATCACGATCGATGCCGGCAACACACCACCGGTTCCGGTCATTTCGTCGCCAACGGCCGATCAGACCTTCCGCGTCGGCGAAACGATCACCCTCACCGGCAGCGCGACCGACGCCGAGGACGGCGAGCTCGATGACTCGGCGTTGAGCTGGCGCGTCACCCTGCATCACGCCGACCACACGCATCCCTACCTGCCGCCCACGACCGGCAACAACGTCACCTTCCAGGCGCCGGCGCCCGAAGACCTGCTGGCGGCGACCAACAGCTATCTCGAGATCGAACTCACCGCGACCGACAGCAATGGCCTATCGCGGACCATCAGCCAGGACTTCCAGCCGCGGAAGGTTGACGTCATGTTCGAGACCGCGCCATCGGGGCTCGCTATCGAGGTCAACGGTGTGACCGTCACCGGCCCCGCCTCGGTCACGTCTTGGGAGGGATATGTCCTGACGGCCAACGCGCCCGATCAAGCGGGCCCCGGTGGCGGCTCCGTCGACTGGGTCTCCTGGTCCGACGGCGGCGCCCAAACGCACGAGATCATCACGCCCGCGACCTCCACCACCTACACCGCCACGTTCCAGACCGCCGATCTGCCGGGATTCCTGCCGGTGGCCGATACGCGCGTCAAAGAGGCATTTCCAACCCGGAACTTCGGTACGTCCACCGCGTTGCAGGCCGAAGGCGGCGCCGACCCGGAAACTGAGAGTTATCTCCGCTTCGAGGTCGCCGGCATCAGCGGCCAGGTGACGAGCGCCAAGCTCTGGCTCTACGTCTACGACGGCACCCGAGACGGACCCGCGGTCTATCGGACACGGACGAACTGGTCAGAGACCAGCATGACCTGGAACAACCGCGCCGGTCGGGTGGCGGGCCCGCGCGACGACAAGGGTGCGATCGCGGCCAATACCTGGGTCGCCTGGGACGTGACGCCATGGGTCACGCGGAACGACACGTTCAGTTTCGTCCTCGTGTCGTCATCGACCGACAATATGTCGGCCTATTCCCGCGAGGCGGCGGCTAACCGGCCGCGCCTTGAAATTCAGACGACGGGCGGCGGGGATGACAACATTGCCCCGACCGTTCCCCAAGATCTGACGGCAACCGACGTCGCGCCGCGGCGAGTGAACCTCTCATGGAGCGCCGCGACCGACAACGTCGGCGTGACGTCCTACGACGTCGTCCGCGACGGCGCGCTGCTTTCGACCGTTGGTGCACAGACGACTTATGTCGATTCCTTGGCGCGGAGCCAGACGACCTACGTGTATCAGGTGCGGGCACGCGACGCCGCCGGTAACGTCTCGGAGCTCAGCGACGCGATCACGGTGACGACGCCGGTCCAGCCGACGATACAGACCTTCGCGCCGAATGCCGATGCCCGCGTCGAAGAGGCCCGACCAACCTCGCGATTTGGACTGTCGACGCAACTCAAGACCGAGGCGGGCAGCGATCCGGACATCGAGACCTACATTCGATTCGCGGTGAGCGACGTTTCCGGCGGCGTCCAGAGCGCCACCCTCCGCGTGTACGTGCCGAACTTGCCCGATTACGGGACGAAAGACGGCCCGGCGGTATTCATCGCTAACAACGATTGGACGGAATCGGCCATCACCTGGAACAACCGACCGGCCCGGTCAATCACGCCGCGCGACGACAAGGGCGCGATTCCGCCGGGAACGTGGGTCGAGTTCGACGTTTCTTCATTTGTTGACGGCAACGGCGTCTACACGTTTGTGCTCGCCACGACGTCGAACGACTCCGCGATCTTCTCGTCGCGGCAGGGCGCTGACCCACCCCAACTTGTAATCGCGACCGCACCTGGCCAAGCAGCCGCCGCATCGGTCGAACGGCCGCCGGCGGGTCCGGCGGAACCGGCCGCGGTGACGCCGACCCCCGAACCGACGGCGACTCCATCACCGGTGGCGGACGCGACGACGACCCCCGACCCTGCCTTACCGTTCGTCGACGACTTCGAACGCGGCGATCTGTCGCGGTGGACCCAGTCCGCGGGAATGGTCGTCGTGCAAGGCGACGCGACGTCCGGTGCATGGGCGGCGCGCGCGGCCAACAATGGAACGACCTCGGCGCCGGGTGCGCCCGCGTTCGCCCGGCAGGAACTCGGTCCCCACGACGAGCTCTTCGTTCGCCTCAAATTCAAGCTACTCCGGCAGGGAGACAACGAGGTTTCGCTGGTGACGCTCCGCGCCGACGACAGTCGGCCGATCTTGACCACCTTCATCACGCATGAGGGCCAGATCGCCTACCGGAACCACGCCACCGGTAGTGTGGTGGTGCTGGACGAATTCGAGGCACCGGCCTGGCATGAGTCGCAGGTTCACATTCTGCGTACCGGTGAGCAGGCGTTGATCGAGGTCTGGTTCGACGGGAAACTTATGCATCGGTCAACCGTGGCCGTGCTACCCGATCCGATTGCCGAGGTTGTGCTCGGTGAACTCGACGCCCGGCGGACGTACGATCTGCTGTTCGACGACGTGGCGATCGATCGTGCGTGCATCGGTTGGTGTCCGTTCGAACTGGTGACGCCCACCGCGACCGCCGAGATAGCCGAGCCGGTCGACCTACCGACCGCGCCGCCGCCACTCGAACCGACTTCGACACCGGAACCGGTCCCGACCGCCACTCCGGAGCCGACGGCAACGGCGACGCCTGAACCGACAGAGGCCCCGCCGACGCCAACGCCGCTACTTGAAACGCCGCCGGACGAGGAGTCGTCCGAATCCGGGGAGTAGACAATGTGTGCCAACTCCGTCATTCCGAGGTACGAGGAATCTCTCCGCGTTCGTCCCGCGGATAAGACGCCTCTCCGCGATCGGCATGACGAAGGGGGCGATCGGCATGACGAAGAGTACGGTCGGCATGACGGGGTAGTGAGCTCAGGCTGGCGGTAGCTGGCGTGCCGTGGGCCAGGCTAGTATGACCGCCGCGTCCCGCCACGGGGCGACGATCGCCGCCGATGGGGGATTGCAACCGACCGTGACGAGAGGAGTAGCTTGTGGCGACTATGGCACCGCCATTACCGCATTGGGATATGACCGTCGTTTACCCCAGCCTCGAATCGGAGGAGTTTCAGGCCGGATTCGCGGGACTGATCGGGCAAATCGACGACATAAGCCGCCGCTTTGATGCCTTCGGGATCGGCAAACGCGACGGGATCGTGATCGACAAGGCGCTTGTCCACGCTTTTGAGGCGCTGGTCGGGCGAGTTGACGCCCTCGCCCGGACGACCCGGACGATGGGCGCCTACATCGCCGCGTTCGTCGAGACAAACTCGCGCGACGACCTGGCGCAAGCACGGCTCAGCGAATTCGAGCAGCAGGCGGTCCGTTTGACTCAGCTCCGCACCCGACTCCTGGCTTGGATCGGCTCGCTCGACCTCGACCGGCTGATCGAAGAGAGCGCGGTGGCACGGGACCATGAATATTGGCTGCGACTGGCCGCCGAGCGCGCTCGGCACCTGATGTCGCCGCCGGAGGAGACGCTGGCAGCGGAGCTACACGTCACCGGTGGCAATTCCTGGGAAAAGCTCTTCCTCAATGTCTGGTCGCAGATCGCGGTTGCCTTCGAGTTCGACGGCGAATCGAGGTCCCTGTCAATGAGCGAGATCCGCAACCTGGCGTACCACGAGGATCGGGAGGTGCGCCGACGGGGGTACGAGGCAGAGATCGCGGCCTGGAAGGTCAATGCCGTGCCATTCGCGGCGGCATTGAACAGCATCAAGGGGGAGTCGATAACGCTCCTACGCCGGCGCGGCTGGCGCACCGCGCTCGATCAGGCGCTCTTTCAGAACCACATCGACCAGCCGACGCTCGACGCTATGCTCGCGGCGGCGCGCGACTCATTCCCCGATTTCCGGCGCTACCTGAGGGCGAAGGCGAGGTTGTTCGGAGCGGAACGCCTCCCCTTCTACGATCTCTTCGCGCCGGTTGGCCGATCCAAGCGTTCCTGGGAATGGCCGGAAGCGGTCGACTTCATTGTCGAGCACTTCGGATCCTATTCGCCGCGCCTGAGCGCGTTCGTGACGCGATCGTTCGACGAGCGGTGGATCGACGCGGAGCCGCGCGACGGCAAGAGCGGCGGCGGATTCTGTATGTCCCTGCGGGACGACGAGTCGCGCATCCTGATCAACTACGTGCCGTCGTACGGCGCGATGAGCACCGTCGCCCATGAGCTCGGTCATGCCTACCACAACCTTAATCTGGCCGAGCGGACGATGCTGCAACGGGAGACGCCCTCGACGCTCGCGGAGACGGCCAGCATCTTTTGTGAGACGATCATTCGACACGCCGCCCTCGCGGAGTCCGACGAAGAGGAGCAACTCGCAATTATCGACGGCTCACTGCAAGACTCCACGCAGGTTGTTGTCGACATTACCAGCCGATTTCTCTTCGAGCAGCGCATCTTCGACGGTCGGGCCGCCCGCGAGCTCTCGATCGACGACTTCTGCCACATGATGCTTGACGCGCAGCGGGAGAGTTACGGCGACGGCCTCGACAGCGACCTACTCCATCCGTACATGTGGGCGGTGAAGCCGCACTACTACGCGGTCGACCACGCCTTCTACAACTTCCCGTACATGTTCGGATTGCTCTTCGGACTCGGTCTGTACGCGCGCTACCAGGCCGACCCGGAACCATTCAACGCCGGCTACGACGAACTGCTGTCGGCGACGGGCATGGCCGACGCCGCCGGATTGGCGTCTCGCTTCGGCATCGACATTCGTGCGCCGGAGTTCTGGATATCGAGTCTCGACGTCGTCCGCGCGGACATCGACCGATTCGAGGAGTTGGCGAAGACCCTCGAGACGAGCCTGTTACACGGCTCGTAACAAGCTGGACGGTCGCGAAACGCTCATGTCGTCGTGACCGTGCCGTCAGCGGCGATGCGGGAGATGCCGGTCGACGACTCGTAGAAGACGGCGACGAGTTCGGCGTCGGCGGATTCGCCCGGGTCGAGGGTGCGGTGGTAGCCGGTTTTTTCGATAACGGTGGTGAGTCCTTGGCCAGGTATGCTGGTGGCGGGTTCGATGGCCATGACGTAGACGCCCTTATACCAGGGAAAGCCAGGGGTGGCGTGCATCTCCTGCCAGAACCAGGCGAAGGGGAAGGCGACGACGGGCCAGGCGAGGCCGACGCCGACACCGAATTCGGTGTTGGTCATGCCGTACCATGCGGTGTCGCCGTCGAAGTCGCCGAGGTAGCCGAGCATGGCGCGCGGTTCGTTGAGATCGGGCACGCGCGAGAGATCGGTTGTCACGCCCTGACGCTCGGCGTGCGGCCAGGGAGAGCGGCCATCGAGGTTCATCGGGTTCGTTTCGGGGTCGTACTCGTCGTCGGCGCGGATCGTTTGCGCGTTCGTGTCAATGCGGCAGGCGCCGCTGAGAAAGGGAGCGCCGTAGGCGGGGTGGTGTCCCCACATGTAGTCCACCGGCTCGCCGCCGTCGTTCGTTATCCGCTCGCGCAGGTGCAGGGTTGGCTTCCCCGCTTCGACCCGCATCACTCGCTCGATCCGGAACGGGCTGCGCGCCAACCGGACGCTGAAGCGCGCCTCGGCGGCATCACCGGCATCCTGACCGACCTCGACGTCCCAGGCGAGGGTCGAGGCCTCGCCATGAAAGCTGAGCTCCACCCCCTTGTAGACGCACGGGCCGCCGCCGCTGGGGAAAATCTCCTGCCAGCCACCCTCATAAGCATCAGACCAGGCCGTGTGCGAATTGGCGGCAACCGGGATGCCGCCGGCGTGCCGACGCAGACCCCACGGACTCTTCCAGAGAACGTCGAGTTGGCGCGGCTTGAAGATCAGCTCGTAGATGTCGGCGCCCTTGTCTGGCAGCACGGTGACCGCGACGAGGTCGCTTTCCAGCAGGACCGCGCGAATCCCACGCGGAAGCGTCACCTCTGTGACGGTACACCGCGCGCCCCCAAAAGTCATGATCGAGTCCCCTCCCATTCCCATATCCAGGCACGACCGCAATGGGTCATGTACCCTGAATGCCGCGCCCGTCACCTTACACGATTCCGACGGGTGCTTGACGACGGCGCGCACTGGGTCGAATCTTCCGACTGCTTTGCGACGCTGACCAGCGGCAATACGCGTGTGAGGAACCTATGCACGACAACGCGACGATCTACGATCTCGAGACCGGCGGCTACAACCTCGACCTGCCGTATTGGATCGGCTTGCTCGAAGAGCGGCGTGCCGCGCACGTCCTTGATCTCGCCTGCGGCACCGGGCGCATCACCTTGCCGCTGATCGAGCCCGGCCTCGCCACGCATTCCTGCTTTCAGATCGTGGGGCTCGATATCAGTGAACCGTTTCTGGAACGAGCCCAATTCCTAGCTTCGGAACTCCCCGCGCCGCGCGCGAACGCGGTCCGATTCGTCCATGGAGACATGGTCGACTTCGGCATTGGGGAGCAGTTCGACCTGATCGTAATCGGGCTCAACTCGCTCATGTACGTCTACGCGCTCGAGGACCAGCTTTCCTGCCTGCGGGCGGTTCGCCGCCACCTTGCGCCGGGCGGCTGCTTCGCCATCGACGTACTGACGCCGTCGCTCCAGTATCTCGCCGAGGCCGAGCGCACGCCAGCGATGCGGCTGGAGCTAGATCTCGCCGCGCCAGAACGCGGGGTCACGCGCTTCTTGCGCTTCGCCGCCGAGCGCTACGACGCGGCGACGCAACTCGACATGACCACCTATTTCTACGAGCTCTACATGGTGGATGGGCGGCACGAGCGATTCACCGACGATCTGGCCTGGCACATGTATTACCCGCGCGAGCTCGAGTTGCTGATGCGGCAGGCGGGCATGCGGCCGGTTGCGAAGTACGGCAGCTACAACCGCGAACCGTTCAACCGGCGGTCGAAGCAGATGCTGTGGGTGATGGAAGGAGTGTAAGGATTCACCACTGGTCCCATTGGAAGGAGACGATGCCGGCAGCTTCGCGGATGATGAAGCCGAACTCGGCGCCGGACCAGGCCCGGATCGGGCTCTCATCGGCCGCGACGCCGAAGGGTTCCAGGCCGAGGTCGCGGGCCATCAGCTTGACGCGGAACAGGTGGAAGCCGTCGCTGACGAGCAGGACGCGTTCGAGGTCGCGATCTTCTAAGAGCCGCGCGACGGCTTGCAGGCTCTGCCAGGAGTTCCGCCCTTCGTCTTCCATCAAGATGGCGTCCGCGGGAACGCCGCGCTCGATGAGGTAGTCGCGGCTAGCGCGGGCCTCGGTAAAGCGGTCACCGGCCTGTTGGCCGCCGGTGACGACCAGGAACGGCGCGTTACCCGCTTCGTAGGCAGCAAGGGCCTCGTCGAGCCGAGCGCGGAGGACGGCGCTGGGGCGTCCGTCGAATTGGGCGGCTCCCATGACGACGATGGCGTCAACCGGACGGGTCTGGTCGGAACGTGCCTGGATATAGATCGCCGCGAAGAGCGAGGCGACGAGGAGCACGACGGCCAGGCAGGCGAAGATGCTGAGCGTAACAACCCAACGCCGCAGCTCGTTCCAAAAGGAGCGTTGGCGGCGGCGCGGTGAGGTCGGTTCCGGTTCGGACGGGAAGACGATGCTGCCATCCGAGGTAACGGCGCCGTTTAAGGGTCGGGGGAGCGGTTGGGTCTCCTGCACGCGCTTCACCCACGGATGATGACACCAGAGCGCGCACGCTTCAAGCAAGCGGGCCGTGCATTACTTCGTAACCGTCTCCGCCGTTGTCGCCGGTTCGTCCGCCGCGGGACGCGGGCTGCCGAGCTTGCCACTGGCGACGAGTGTGCCGAGAACCTCTTGAATTACGCGCACGCCGAGCAGGGAGGTCACGTCGCCGACGTCATAGGGTGGCGCCACCTCGACCACCTCCATGCCGGCCAGTCCCTCCCGCGTCACGACGTGGAGGAGGCGAAACGCCTCGCGTGGCAGCAGGCCGCCCGATTCCGGTGTTCCCGTGCCGGGCGCGAATGCCGGATCCATCGCGTCGATGTCGAAGGAGAGAAGGACTGCCTTGGCGTTCTGCCAGGCGATCTCGAGCGCCATCTCCGCGATGCGCTCGATGCCCCACCGGTCGAGGTCGGTCATGGTGATAACTGTCGCGCCGCGCTCACGGGTATTGCGCACGCCGGAGCGATTGCCGGTCCAGCCGCCGATCCCGATCTGCACCAGGTTCGACGGCGGCGCATTCGGGATATTGGTGGCGTGAAAGAAGGGGGAGCCGTGCATTCGTTCGTCGAGCGCGCTTTCAGACATGTCTGAGTGGCGGTCGAAGTGAATGATGCCGATGTTGCCGTCGACGTAGGGCGCGAGGCCGCGAATGTCGGGGTAGCCGATCGCGTGATCGCCGCCGAGGACGACCGGGAAGACGTCGTGCTCGTGGATATACGCCAGCGCCTTGTCGATCTGGTCGAAGCTCTTTTCGATGTTGGCGGGGATGACGGTGACGTCGCCGACGTCGAGTATGGTGAGGCTTTCCCGCAGGTCGATGCCGGTCTCGAAGTTGTAACCGGAGGAGAGACCGGAGATGAGGCGCATCGCTTGCGGGCCGAATCGGGTGCCGGAGCGGTAGGTGGTGCCCGCGTCGAGCGGGACGCCGACGACCGCGACGTCCTGCCCGCCGAGTTGGCGCATGTCCTCGAGGAACGGGGCGCCCATGAAGGCGCCGCCGGCGTGGTAGCGCGTCCGCGAGCGATTGAAGAGCGGGATCGTGCGATCGCTTATGCTGGCCGCCGATTCGAGCCCGTGCTCTAAGTCGAGTGCCTGGCGTTCCTTGACGCGCGCTTCGGGTAGCTCCGCTTCGCGTTGGAGCATCCGCGTCCCGTGCAACTGTTCCCGGTCCATTGCTCCTCCGCTTCTCCTGAGCCGTATTCACCACTTTGCCCTAATCCACGCCCTGCCGGTCTCTCTCCCTTGCTGCCTCAATCTCGGCGACGGCGGCGGGGTTTTCGAGGGCGGTGACGTCGCCGGGTGGTTGGCCAAGGTAGGCGGCGCGGATAACGCGGCGCATGATCTTGGCATTGCGGGTCTTCGGCAGGTCGCGGACGAAGCAGACGCGCTCCGGCCGTAAGGCAGACCCGAGTTGCCGGGCGATGGTTTGGCGCACCTCTTCGGCAAGGCCATGTGCGGCGTCGTGGCCCGGCCGGAGGACGGCGAAGACGCAGACCGACTCTCCCTTGACGTCGTGCGGCAGCCCGATCGCGGCCGCTTCCTGGACGGCCGGGTGGGTGACGGCGGCCGACTCGACCTCCGCCGGGCCAACGCGCTTGCCGGCAACCTTGAGCGTGTCGTCGGAGCGACCACGGATGAACCAGAAGCCGTCGTCGTCGATCTCTGCCCAGTCGCCGTGAACCCAGACGTTCGGGAAGCGGGACCAATAGGTGTCGACGTAGCGGTCCGGGTCACGCCAGAAGCCGCGCGTCATGCCGACCCAGGGCTGGCGGACGACAAGCTCGCCGACGGAGCCGCGCACCGGAAGGCCCTGCTCGTCGAGGACGTCGGCGTCCATACCCGGCACGGGGCCGTTGAAGCAGCACGGTTTGATCGGCTTCACGGTCACGCACGTGACGATGCCGCCGCCGGTCTCGGTCCCACCCGAGTAGTTGATGATTGGGCAGCGACCACCGCCGACCTCATCGAAGTACCAGCGCCAGGGACCGGGGTTCCAGGTTTCGCCGGTCGAGCCGAGGATGCGCAATGACGACAGATCGCGTCGGCGCACCCAGTCGGCGTCTTTACCCATCAAGGCGCGGATCGCGGTCGGGGCGACACCGAGGATCGTGACGCCGTGGCGCTCGACGATGCGCCAGAGGCGGTCCGGTTCGGGGAAGTCGGGCGTACCCTCGAAGACGCAGATCGTGGCGCAGAGCATCAGCCCGCCCTCGATCAGCCACGGCCCCATCATCCAGCCGAGGTCGGTCAGCCAGCAGATGGTGTCGTCGGGATGGAGATCGAAGCAGTAGGCGAGGTCGTGCGCGGCCTTGATCGGAAAGCCGGCGTGGACGTGGACCGCCCCCTTCGGCCGCCCGGTCGTGCCGGAAGTGTAGAGGATCATGTAGGGGTCGTTGGCGTCGGTTGGTTCGGTGTCGCAGGCCGCGGGCTGGGCGTCGACGAGGTCGTACCACCAGACGTCGCGCACATCGCGCCAATCGACGTCGTTCCCGGCGCGGCGCAGGACCAGGCAACGGGTGACAGAGGGAGCGGCGGCCATCGCGGCGTCGGCCGTCGCCTTCATCGGCACGACCGCGCCGCGGCGGAAAAAGCCGTCGGCGGTGATGAGCAGCGATGCCTCGCAATCGCGCAGGCGGGTGGCGACCGCTTCCTCGCCGTAGCCGGAGAACATCGGAGTGAAGATCGCACCGATCTTGCCGACGGCGAGGGTAGCGGCGACCGTCTCCGGCAGCATTGGCAGGAAAATGCCGACGCGGTCGTCTTTCGTGACGCCGAGCGCCCGGAGGGCGTTCGCCAGGCGATTGGTCAGGGCGGCGAGCTCGCGGTAGGTCAGGGTGCGGACCTCGCCGTCGTCCCCTTCCCAGATGACGGCGAGTTGGTTGCGGCGTTCACCGGCAGCGTGGCGGTCGAGGGCGTTGTGGACGTAGTTGAAGCCGCCGTCAGGAAACCAGGTCGCCCAGGCCGGACCGTTCGCCAGATCAAGTGCCCGCGAATAGGGCCAATGCCACTCGAGACCGAGGTCACGTACCGCCGCGTCCCAGTACCGTCCGGGGTCGGCCGCGGCCCAGGCGAGCATGTCTTCGTACGACGCCTGGCCAACCCGTTCGGCGAACCGCAACAGGCGGCTGCGGCGCAGATACTCGGTCGACGGCCGCCAGGCGACGGCGTCGCTCACCGCTTCGGCTTCCATCCTCGCCCTCCGCACCGCGACGTAGGCATTGCCAAGTCTCTGTCGTCGTCTGATCCCGCCTGCCTTCGCCGCGTGTGAGAACGCCAACAGGGACGGTCGGCATTGTTGCCCTGTTGCGATCCACGGTCAAGGTCTGGCGCAAGGGTTCGGCTTGCGGTCTGTGTCACAATTGGCTGAAACGGTGGGGGATGACCGGTTATGCCAAACTGGCGATTCTGGGACAAAGAGAACGACGGGCAAACGGCTGAGCCGGAGATGCGGCGCCGCACGGCGACGATCGGCGGTCCGGTGCCCCGTCCGCCGCGGGAAGTCGCGCCCGCGAAGTCGTCTCTACCGCATGACGAGCGGCTGGCTCGCCTGCGAAAGCGGCGCGAGGCGATCATATTCGACGTCGAGCAAGCGGAGGCGGCGCTGCGCCCCGAGAACCCGTGGCAGGAACGGATCGCTTTGCTCGAAGAGGCGATCGGCACGGTCGACGCGGACGTCAAGGCGCTGGCGGAGTTGCCGAAGGTCGAATCAACCTCGCTCTCCGCAACGCCAATCGAGGAGATCGCGGTGTCGATCGCGGAACCACCGTCCGTGTCGTTTTGGATCGGCGGAGAGACGTTTTGTTACGAAGAGGAAATCGACTGGGCGGAACGGGGTACGACCGTCGTCCACGGTGAGCTTAAGCAGCGGTCGGGAGAGGTCGAGCGGCTCGTGCCACCAGCAACGCCGGATCAGGTGCGAGACGCGCTGACGACTCACTTGACGGACAGTCTCTTCGTCTTCGCGACCGACTTGCGGGAGCGGAAGCTGGCGGCCGAGCCGTTGCCGGTCGCGCCGACATTGGCCGAACTGGCGCAACCCTGCCCGGAGTGCGGCGGGTGGCGCGACTGGAAGGGTCAGTGCCCGGAATGCACGCGGCGCGCGTTCCGCCGGCAGCAACTGGGAGCCGAGGTCGATCGCCTAGTGCGGGAACAAGATCAGGAACGCGACGACCTAGCGAAGTGGGCGGAGCGCGTGCCGATCGCCCGACGGCGATTGGCGGACGTGGACGCGGAGATCGCCGCGCTCGGAGGGTAACGCGATGGAGCTCGATCGCCTCTTGGCCAGCAACGCCGCGCTCGGCGTCGTGCTTGTTGGCGTGCTGCTGTTCCTCGGTCTAGCGAACCGCATCTTCCTGCGCGACGTGGCGCGTGATCCCGAGCGTCTGTGGCGGCTAATTCCGAGATTGGCGCTGGCGACGACCGCGGTCTTCATCGCCTGGACGTCGGCAGTCGATAACTGGCGGCAACTGGTTGGCATCCCCTACCGCATGACCCAACGGTTCGCATCGAAACGGATCGAGTACAACCCGCCGTCGGATCAAGTACGCACCATCACGTTCATCCTGTTGGCGATCTCGCTGATCTTCGTCGCCTGTCTCGTCGCCCGGCACGTCGGTGGGTACGGCACCCAGACGGTTCTCTTCCTGGCCGGCTTCGTCTTCTGGCTGCCACTCTTCATCTTCCGCCAACGGTTCAACATCAACCTCGGCCTCGGTTTCGACGGGCAGATCACGTCGCCGCTCGACGTCGTTGGCTACATGCTTTGGGTGCTGGGCGCTTGGATGATCGAGATCGCGATCATCCTCTCGACCTACTTTGTCTTGCTCGCACTCGTCGCGTTGCCGGTCACGCTGCTCCTCGACCTGACCCGCTTGCGTCATCCGAAGACCACGCGGGAGGCGGCCGCCTTCTTCGCGGCGATTCACGATCGGACTCAATCGGCGGGCGGGCAGCACTAGGCTGCCGCCACGTTCCGTCCGTCAGGGGCATCCCGTGACTACGGCGACATTCGGATGGAGGCGGCACGCACAATGGCGCGAAAGGTTGAGATGAACTGGACGCCGTCCGCGGGCCGGAACGTGACGAAGCGCTCGCCGCCGCGCTCGACGTTCGGTAGGTAGGCGGCCTGGTCAGCGCGCGATTGGTGATCGAATTCCACTTCGATGGTGCCGCCAGTGGCGAGCGGCCATGGCGAGGCGGATGCCGCGTTTGCGACCGCCCGCGTCGCGCCTTCCTTGATCAACTGTTGGGCGCGCTCCGGATGGAGGTGGAGGGCAGCGAACGTCGAATAGCCCTCTTTGACGGTGACGCCGACGACCTGCTCGCCGAGCAGCGCCCGCGTTTGGATGACCGCCTTGTCGTCGCCGGTGACAAGCGTGACGGGAACGCCGAAGTGGCCGGCGACTGCCGCGTTGATGCCGAACTCACCGGTCGAGTGACCATCGATGCGGACGTCGTTGATCCAGCCGGTCCAGGTATGGGCGAGCGGCGCATTGGGGCTGCCGGCTTTGGCGTGGTAGCCGGTGTAGAAGACGCAGCCGACGCCGTCGAGGTCGATTCCCTGCATCATGCCGAGCGGCTTGTCGCTGCCGCTGATCCACCGGCACCTAGGGTGCAACTCTTCGGGTATGAGGTTGCGCATCCCGTCATGGCTGTCGTTGACGATGACTTCGTCGGCGCCGGCGTCGAGCGCCCCCTCGATGGCCGCGTTGACTTCACGCGTCAGGCGCAGTCGTGCCCGCTCATATTCGCCGCTCGCCGTCGGCTCTCCGCCGCTCGCATACTCCGGCGGTATCACCTGAACCCAGGAAACGACGCCGCAGGTCCCCTCCATATCGGCCGAGATCAGAACCTTCATCCAGCACTTCTCCTTCTCGCGGTACCGCCGTGTGCGTCGGTTCTTGACGCCCCAACGGCCTTCCGCCCCGGAACGATAGCAAATCGGCCCGCGGCACGTCGCACCATGGCAACAAACGTCGAGGGCGTGGCCTAATGAGCGGCGCGGCAGTTGGTGGGTGACGCCCTGAGTTTGAGGGGTTATGATGTCGAACGATTCGTGGCGGTTGGCCGGCGTGCTTTTGGTCGTGGTGCCGACCATCGAATTTGGCGGGTATTCGTTGTTGCGCTACATCATGAAGCGGGATCCGGGGTACATGGAGAATCCGACACGGCGGGCGCTCTTCACCGCGGGGCATGCCCACGCGGGGGTACTTGTGCTACTCACCTTGGTCGGGAGGCTATATGTTGACCACACCGACTTGTCGGATAGGGCGAAGGATCTGGTGCGGTTTACGCTGCCGCTGGCGCCGATTCTGATGCCGCTCGGGTTCTTCCTCTCCATCGTCTCGCCGAAGGCATCCAAGCCGAACGCACTGATCGGGTTGGTCTATCTCGGCGCGTTGTCGCTGGCGGTCGGCACGGTGACGCTCGGCGTCGGGTTGCTGCGCGCTAGCTAGCGACCAACATCGGCGCGCACGATAAAGGCCGGCGCGGGGGTATTCCCGGCCGGCTGGCCCGGCGCCGCGGTTGGCGGCGCCGTCGGTTGGGTTGTCGAACTAGGTCAGGAGCGACTAGCTGCTCTGATTGCGGCGGCGGCGGCGCTCAGCCTTCCGTCGCTTGGCGCGGTTCTCTTCCTGGACGCTGATGAAGCGCAGACCCCGGCGGTGTTCCCGGATGATGCCGGACCGCTCGATCCCCTTGCTGAACCGGCGCAGCAATTGCTCAAAGCTCTCTGACTCGCGAAGCTCAACCCGCATGCGTTGTCATCACCACTTTCGTGACTACTCCCACGCGAATGGTGGGCACGTTACTACGACGAGGCAAGTATACGCTACGTCCGTGATTGCGCACAGACCTTGGTAATGCGCGACAATTTGCCCATACGTTCAGGTTCGCGACGTGCGACTCATCAGCGATGGGAGGGCTCTGCATGGTGGCGACCGCCTCCGCGACCGGCCGGGTGACCGGCATCGCCGTCTATCCGGGTCGCCCGGCGTCGGTCCATCTGGCCGAACTGCCAATGCCGATCCCAGGGCCAGGCGAGGTGCTCGTGCGGGTGCGGCGGGTCGGGGTCTGTGGCACCGACAAGGAGATCATAGACGCCAAGTTCGGTACGCCCCCGCCGGGCAGCGACGAGTTGGTGCTGGGGCATGAGGTGCTCGGCGTGGTCGAGGATGCCGGCGACGCTGTCGCCGGGTTCAATCCGGGCGATCTTGTCGTGTCGACGGTGCGGCGGCCGGACGGGTGCCCCGCTTGCCGGGCAGGGCAGCCGGATATGTGTCTGTGGCGCGGTTACACCGAGCGGGGGATCATCGGCGCGCATGGGTTCATGATCGAGCGCTTCGTCGAAGAACCGGCCCACCTGGTCAAGATTCCGGTCGCGCTAGAGCCGGTGGCGGTGATGCTCGAGCCGCTGAGCGTGGTCGAGAAAGCGTGGCGCCAGGCGCGCCAGATCCAACGCCGGATCGCGGGATGGCAGCCGCGCACCGCGCTGATCCTCGGCGCGGGACCGATTGGGCTGCTGGGGACGTTGCTGCTGCGAGCGGAGGGGATGGAGGTGGTGACGGTCGCTCGCACGGCGGCGCCGAATCCGGCCGCCGTGATCGTGACGGCGAGTGGCGGCCGATACGTCTCGACGCGAGAGACGCCGCTGCCGGAGCTTGCGGCCGAACTGCCGAACATCGACCTCATCTTCGAGTGTACCGGCGTCAGCGAACCGGCGTTTCAAGCGACGTCGCTCCTCGGCGGGAATGGCGTCCTCGTCTTGCTCAGCCTAACCGGTGGTCATGAGCGGTTGGTAATTCCGGCGGCCGAGATCAACCGGGAGTTCGTGCTCGGCAACAAGGTAATGGTCGGCAGCGTCAACTCGGCGCGCGAGGACTTTGTGGCCGGGGTCGGCCACTTCGACCAGTTCGAAGAGCTGTGGCCCAGGTTGACGCAACGGTTGATCACGCACCGGCTGCGTGGCTTCGCCGAGTTCGCGCGCATTCGCGAGGCGAGCAGCGGCGGGATCAAGGCCGTGATCGAACTCTAGAGCAGGATACAGTGTCGTCGCCAGAGCGCTAGACGGAGAGTCGCCCGTTGGTACGACTCGGGAGATTTGCTCCGTCGGCGGGGACAACGCATTGCCGGTGGACAGAGACCCGGACGTCCAGCTGGGCCAGCTTGGCCAGGTTGGCCACGTGGCCAACCTGGGGAAGACCGGGCGGATCGCGAGCGCTGGGCGGTTCGCGAT
>JBOGUF010000038.1:0-4266 GCA_050696075.1 Thermomicrobiales bacterium | reverse complement strand
GGTGAGGACCCGGCGGCCATTGAGCCCGACTGTTTCCTCCGGCAGGTTGAGGTTAACCCGGGCAGCAGGGCGGGGCAGGAAACGCCGGTCCATGGGTTGACGCATGCGGTGCAGCGCCAGCCAGCCGTGGACCTCGAGCCGTATCGAATCGAGGGCGGCAAGTACTCACCGCAAGAAAAGCAACACGCGGCGCAGCATCCATCTGGTCTGGTTCGCACCACGAGTGTCGTCGGGAAACTGGAGCAGAAGCTGAGCAGTCGCGCCCCGTGGCCGATCTCCGTCAGCAAGGAGATGATGCGCTTCGAGGGGGGAAGGTTGGGCGAGTTCGTGTCCGACTACAACGATTTCACGCACTACTTCGGTGAGGTGCTGCTTGGCATCGGGCGGTTGAGGGACCTGCTCAGCGCGGGTGCGCCGGAGGCCCCTACTGACATGACAGCGGCTCAGAAGCGAGCCTTGCGACCGACCGACGACACGCAATCATCCGTCGTGAAGAAGCAGGCCTACCGCGACTGGCGGAAGATGCAAGCGGAGTACGCCACGACACACGCGACGGGGAAAGGCGACTTGCCCGGCGGCTTCGTTTTCGACGTGGCCCGGACAGATCGAGATCTCGACCTTGCGCGACAGGAGTTCTGGCAAGCGAAAGGCAAGTTGTCACGAACCATCGCGGAGGCCAAGCGACTCGCCAAAGATAAACCCAAGTATGAAGCGCTGGAACTGAAGCTCCATGATGTCATCGGACTCGTCGGCGGTGGGTGGGTGGGTGTTGCGGAGGGTGTTGCGCTCGGGGTGGCAACGGTCCTCGATGCTCGAGAGAAGCGCAAGAAGTACGACTCCAAGATGAAGGAGTTCGGGGACGCCGTGAAGGACACGAACGACGCGATCAGAGATGACTTCGAGGCGTTCAAAGGCGCAGGGGCGACCTACTGGGCCAAAGAGGCGGATCATCGGACGGCGATCGAGAAGCGCGACAAGGCGCGCATCGAGTCACGTCAGCGCGCGGGCCTCCTGGGCCAATCCATTGCTGACCCTTCGGAGTCCCGGGGCTCCGTTTTGGCGGAAATGCGGATGCCGGCGCTCGTCGCAGATGCTTGGCATGCACTCGCCACCATTGGGCCCCCCACCCGCGGGAAGCTATCGGAGGTCCTCGCGGGGCGTGATGTCGTGGAACGAGCCTCGAAAAGGCATTGGGGATGGAGGAACAACGACCCGCTCCAGGACATCACGCAGATTCGCCATGCGTGGCAGAAGGCGCTGTCTTGGGAGATCGTCCTGACCAAGGAAGACATTCAGGAGTGGGTCGCCATTAACAAGTTGTGGGAAGAGACGTTGGTGAAGTTCAACGTCTAGCGGTGGTGGGCCGATTCCTTGACTCGCAACTGGAGTTGCTGCCAGTCGTCGGTCGGTTCAATACGCGGGCGTTGCGGTGGCGGCATGGCTCCCTCGTCGCTCAGGCAGTCCTTGGTTTCAGAACGCGAGGCGCGGCAAGTGGTGCCTTGGTGTCTCGCGAGCAACTTCCGTGGACCGCCATGCCCGTGCCATTTACCAGGCCAACTGCTGCTAAGTGATACCCATGTCGGCTCACCCGCGGATTGGGTGAACCGGCCCTCGGTCCTCGTTGACCTGGGGGACAATGCCCTTCATCCGCCCGCCGCGCTGGAGGAGGAGGCCTGTGGTCCCCGCTGTCTTGCCGATCCCGCGGTCGCTGCATGTCGGGCTCTGCTCCTGGCGGACGACGGGCTGACGATCCTCGCCTCGTCCGAAACCGCCGCGGCCCGGTGTCTGCTCCGCGGCGCGCGCTTCGATCGCGTCCAAAGTCGCTACGCGCGTACCTTTTAGAGTGGTGCCCGGACGAGGGGACAACGGCGCCTTCGGTCCCGCGTGGGCGCGCCCACTCCTGGCCCTCTGACGCCTCGGCTGGAGCACGTCGACCCTTTCGAAACGAAATTGCCACCAGTATCAAATCCGCGGGAGAGCCAGTGTTTCGGACGGAGTTCGGAGGCGAGAAGTCGTCGATCCTGCGCGGCAAGAAACAGTTCCGGGCGATGCTGAAACATTTCGGGGGGAAAGTGAAAGGGATCCGGGGCGCCTGGTCCTACGAGGACAACTTGGCCAAGTTCAACGCGCTGACCGCCGCGGGTAAGTCGGCAAAGCAGGCCGCGCTTGGGACATGGACGGGCGAACAGGACGCCGCTGCCGGCTTCGCCAAGGTGCCCGTCCGCAACCTCGAAGGTAAACCGGGTAGTTATACCAAGGTGGATGTGCTCTTCCATCCGTGACCACGATGAAGTGAGGAGAAAGGAGCGAACGGTACATGCAATTCGAGACCGATCCGGGGCTGGTCGCGATGATGCGACAGCTCAAGCGCCGTGGCGCGTCAAGCGCGGAGATCCAGCGTGTGCTGGGCCAGCGTGGAATGACAGCCATCCCGATGATGGACCATTTCCAGGCAGCGTTCGGTCTCGACTCCTATGATGTCGCTCCGATCGGCGGCTGGTTCGCCGACGGCTCCGGCTAGTTCGACGACGCCGCGGTGACCGCACTGCTGGATGCCGCCCTCACTCGCCGCGGTTTTGACGCCGCGGACGGCGATGCCCAATCGTGGTTACCCGTTACCCGGGCAACTCTGCCATCCGAACGTGGCGAAAGTACACGTCGCGACCGTGGCGTAGCGTCTGGATGCCGATCGCGATCGATTCCTCGACAAACGCGTCGTCGTCGTCCGGCAAGAGCACAAGGGTCGCCCCGTCGGGGATCTCGTCGAGCAGAGCTGGTTCGGCAAAGGCAGCCGTGTGGAAGCGTTGGACGAGATCCAACTGTTTGGTCACCAGCGCATCAGCCTCGATCGAGGTGTGACGAATGTCTGCCGTCTTCGTGTTCATCGTCGCCTCCCGAGAAAGTCGGCGCGAAACTGACTCCACTGTAGCTTGACCTCGTTGATGGCCGCGGCAAGGGCCCGATTCGGTGGCAGATCGGGGAGCGGCTCTTTGGCGACCGTCCGGCCGTCCCAGTCAAGTAGGTCGCGGTGTGGGCGGCCATGGGCATTATCGTAACGCACGGCCGGGCGCCAGTCGTCTTCGATCCAGATCTCATACTGGGCGGTGTAGTAAACAAGCACACCGCGTCGAGTGGTCAAGCGAACGCGGATCGAATCATTCTGACCGCCGACCGGAACGAAGTGCTTGCGCGCCCACTGTTCCGCCATCACCCGCTCGTCCTCGTACGGTATGACGCCACCATGCGAACCTACGAGTCGGTGATAGCTGGATTCTCCTTCGGCCGCACCTCGTAGGCGCAGACGTGGCCGCCGGCGATGCGGTGGGCGATGCGGGTGACGTCGGCGTCGGGGAGGAGTTCCTGGAGGAATTCGAGCTCGGTCGAGCAGGCGTGGCGGTACTTAATGGCGACGGCGAGAACGGCGCAGTTGTGCTCGGTGATGACGAAGGCGCCGTCCGGCCGCTCGGCGAAGTCGGCTAGGTAGCCGTCCTCGTCGAGGATGCGGGCGACGGTTTTCACGCGTTCCTTGAACGGGAGTCCTTCGACCCGGGTCCGACCGCGCTCGAGTCGCCGCCGGGCGCGCTTGTCGAAGATGCGTTGCAGCATCGCTGGGTCCTCGTCCTCGACGTACTCGAGGAGCTCGTTGGTCAGATCGACGTAGTTGCGAGGGAAGAGGGCGTCGCCGGCGGGGGTGAGGAAGTAGCAGTGCTTCGGCCGGCCGCGGCCGTCGCGGTCGTTGCGGTGGGCGATGAGCCCGTCGCGTTCGAGCGCGGTCAGGTGTTGGCGAATACCGCTGGCGGTGATGCCGAGCAGGCCGCCGATGATCGCGGCGTCAGCTTCGCCCTGGCGCTTGAGCACCTCGACGATCTGGCGCCGGGTATCGGGCAAGCTACCGAGGGCCGAAGTGATCGCGGGAGTTGTGGCAACGGTCGTCGACATGCTTGGGTCCAAGGATACGAGGTCGTTGTCGGCCGGGCGGAACGTCCACCCGCTGTCCATCAGTATAGGGGAACGCCGAGAAAGCGCAAATAAAAACAGATACTACTTGCTTTAATCACCGGACGGGTGTATCGTGAGATCGACGACGCGATCCGCCTTCCCGCGACTTCGGTCGTAGAGGCGATGCCGGGAGGCTCGACGATGCATCTCCTCATGAACGAGATCCTTTTCGAAGCCGAACGTGACGTGCGCGGCGCCCTGTTGCGCACGGACGAGCGTCGTCGGTCTTCCCATTCTCCCTCTCCCTTCCCCTCCCCACCCCATCCC
>JBOGUF010000037.1:0-3953 GCA_050696075.1 Thermomicrobiales bacterium | reverse complement strand
GCGCGCGGGAGGGCACAGGTCCCTCCCCTACGATGGAACGACGAGGCGCGCAATCGCCGTCCATCGTCTCCCCCCAGGATTGGGGGGCCGTCGCCCATCATGCCGGCGCTCCCGCCCGCGCCAACAGTTCCTTCATCTCGTAGTTGACGCTGGTGACGCCGAAGTCGGGTTCGCGGCCGAAGGGTTGGCGGACGTAGCGCGGCGCAGCGGCGCGGCCCTGATCCGGGTCGACCATGACCAGGGCGAGGATGAATTGGTCGGGGGCGTTGAGGGCGGTCAGGATCTGGGTCTTGGTGACGGTGACGGTGACGGTCTCCTGCTCGCCGCTTTTGCCCTTGATCTCGATGAAACGGAGGCGGCCGGCGGCGTCGCGCGACTCGACGTCGTAGCCGGGGTGGTTGTGCGCCAGCTCGCGCGGCTCGTGGCCCAACAGGCGCTCGGCAGCCAGCACCGCCGCGACCGCCAGCCGGTCGACCCGCGCGATCTGCTCCTGGTCGATTGCGATCCCTTTACTGAGGGCGCGGACCAGGCCGTAGGGGATGACCAGCGCCCCACCGACGACGACCGCCGGCGCGGCCGAGACCTTGCGCTCCTGCTGCAACGCGGCGAGGCGGGTCTGGAGCCGGTCGGCCAGCTCATCGGCCCGCTGCCGGGCCTTTTCGGCGTTGAGCCGTTTGCCGCGCGACTTGCCGGCCTCCTCCTGCTGCTTGAGCTGGTTCGCGCGCAAATCCCAGTAGTTGATCTCCTTTTGCAGCCGGTCCTGGACGGCGGCCATCGTCCGCTCGACCATTTCCTCCTTGCGCGCCTTGATCTCGCGCAGGTGGTCGGGGGCCAGGTGTTGCGAGGCGTAGGAGGTTGCCAACTCTTCCAGGCCGTGCTCGGCGCCGGGGATGCCGCGGATCCAGTCGCCGGTGAGCAGGTGCTCTGTTTCTTCGCGTTCCCACGCTTCGAGCGGGCGGTAATCGAGGTAGGGAGCGGGGCCGGCGTCGCGGACGGTCCCCTCGGCGTCGATCTCGACGAACTGCAAGCGGCGAGAGATGACGCGGCGGGAGCCGTCCGCCTGGATCTTGCCGTCCTGCACCGTATGTTCGAGGTAGACCAGCGCCCGCGGCGTCAGCGAGAGGTCGGCCGGGGCGACCAGCGCCGCGCCGCGCCTGAGCAGGTCGCGGTGCCGCTCGAGGATCAGGTCGATCACGGCGTCGAGCAGCGGGTGACCGGGGCAGAGGAAGGCGGCCGGGCCGGGCTTGCCCTGGGGGTGGATGAGAGCTTTCTCGAAGACGACCCGCTCGTACTTCTTCTGCACCGGCTCGCCGGCCCCGATCTGGCGATCGCGGGCGCGGATGAGGGCCGGCACGTTGGTGATCTCGTAGCGGCGCGGCTCGCGGACGCGGATCGTGCCGCCGAGGCGCTGGAAGGCGTCGAGGAAAAAGGCCTCGATGAAGTGGGGTTGCAGTCGCCGCGCCTGAGCACGTTCCATCGCTTCGCGGATGTGCATCACCCGCGTGGTGTCGATGCTGTCGCGGACCAGGGCGCGCTCCTCGATCAGCGCGATCAGGTGTTGGTGGTCCATCGCCTCGTCGACCTGCTGGAAGAGCCGGGCGCGGACGTCGTCGCGTTCGCCGTAGCGGATGGCGGCGATGAGCACGTCGCGCAGCGGGCGTTCGCCGAAAACGCGGCCCAGCACGTCGAAGACTTGCCCGCCGAGGGCGGCCCGCTCGATCTCCAACTTCTCGAAGAGACGCTTGAAGACGTCGCCCTCCCGCGTCTCTTGCGCGACGAGGTTCCAGAGGTGGCAGACCTCGGTTTGGCCGATGCGGTGGATGCGGCCGAAGCGCTGTTCGAGCCGGTTCGGGTTCCAGGGCAGGTCGTAGTTGACCATCAGGTGGGCGCGTTGCAGGTTGACACCCTCGCCGGCGGCGTCGGTGGCGATCAGGATCTGGACGTCCTCGTCGTGGGTGAACTCGCCCTGCACTTTCCGCCGCTCTTCGCGACCCAGGGAACCGTCGATGGTGCGGATCGCCTCGGGTCGCCCCAGCAGCGCGGCGATGCGGCCCTTGAGATAGTTGAGGGTGTCCTTGTGCTCAGTGAAGATGATCAGCTTGTGGCGCCGGCCGCTCTTCTTGAAGAGCTCGGCCTCCCCTTGCAGCAAGCGCGAGAGCTCGTCCCACTTGCGGTCCTTGCCGCTCTCGCGCACCTCGAGAGCGAGCGCCTCCAGATTGCGCAAGATGGCGATCTCGCCGCGCAACTCGTTGATCGTGCGCGCCGCCGACGCCTGATCGACCACCCGCTCCTCGATCTCCTCGACCTCGCCGGCCGGGGCGTCCTCATCCATCTCGTCGATGTCGTCGGCATCGATGCTGGTCAGCTCCGGCGCCAGGGTGAGCGCGGCCTCGGCCCCGCGCTTGAGCAATTGCTCCTCCCGCAGCCGCTTTTCGAGGCGCTCCCGGCGGCGGCGCAGCGACTCGGCGATGGCCCATGGCGAGGAGGCCAGGCGCCGTTGCAGTATCGTGAGGGCGAAGCCGACGACCGCCTTGCGCCGGTTGTCCCCCTCCTGCCCGATCGCGTCCGCGCGGAGCATCTGCTCGCGGACGTAGTCGGTGACGGCCTTGTAGAGCGCGGCTTCGCCCTCCGAGAGCGGGTAGGTCAGCGTGGTGGCGATCCGCTCCGGGAAGAGGGGGGTGCCGTCGAACTTCAGCAATTGCTCTTTGACCAGCCGCCGCATCAAATCGGAGGCGTCGACCTGGTGCACGCCGTCCCGGAACTTCCCTTCGAAGCGGTCGGCGTCGAGCAGGCGCAGGAAGAGCTGAAAGTCTTCCTCCTTGCCGTTGTGCGGCGTCGCCGTCATCAGCAAGAAGTGGCGGCAGAGCCCGCCGAGCAGCTCGCCGAGTTTGTAGCGCTTGGTTCGCTCCACCTCGCCGCCGAGGAAGTGGGCGGACATCTTGTGCGCCTCGTCGCAGACGATCAGGTCCCACTCGGTTTGGGTGAGCTTCGCCTGCACCTCGTCGTTGCGCGCCAGGTGGTCGAGGCGGGCGATGACGAGCTTCCTTTCGAGGAAGGGGTTGCCGCTGCGCGACTCCTCGATGGTGCTGCTGGTGACGATGTCGAACGGCAGGTGGAAGCGGCTCCAAAGCTCGTCCTGCCACTGGTCGACCAGGCTGCCAGGACAGACGATCAGGCAGCGTTGGAGGTCGCCGCGGGCGAACAGCTCCTTGATCAGCAGCCCAGCCATGATCGTCTTACCGGCGCCGGGGTCGTCGGCGAGGAGAAAGCGGAGCGGCTGCCGGGTCAACATCTCCTCGTAGACGGCGACGATCTGGTGCGGCAGCGGATCGACCTGCGAGGTGTGGACCGCCAGCAGGGGATCGAAGAGGTAGGCGAGCGAGATCCGTTTCGCCTCGGAGACGAGCCGGAGCAGCTCCGCGTCGCCGTCGAAGCTCCAGGGTGCGCCTGCCTCGACGATCTCCAGCGCGGTCTCGTTGTCGCGGAAGAGCAGCTCGTGTCCCAGGTTGCCCGCGGCGTCCTTATAGGTCAGCTCGACGACGGTCGTGCCGTGCCACTTGACGTCGACGACGGTGACCGGCCCGGCCGGCAGGATACCCGCGACGGTCGCCCCGCGGGTTAGCTCTTCGAGTCTTGCCACGATAGGTGATCCTCAGGTGCAGACAAAACCATGCCCACCGAACGGGCACGACCGGCGAAGGAGCGGGTTCCGCGGATGCCAAGGATAGTAGCACGCGCCGCTGCTCGGCGGGATTCGTTCGTTGCCCGCGGGGATCGGTGCCGTTCGTCGTAGGGGAGGGACCTGTGCCCTCCCGTCGCCCAAAGGGCGACATGCCGGCTTGCCGGCCGTCTTGCCCTCATGAACGGGGCCGTCATCGTGTGGTCAAACGGGCCGCTTGCGCGGCGTGTCGCGCTGCGCGCGACGGGAGGGCACAGGTCCCTCCCCTACGACG
>JBOGUF010000036.1:0-2220 GCA_050696075.1 Thermomicrobiales bacterium | reverse complement strand
GCGGAGGAACTCTCCGGCGACCCAGCCCATGGGCTCCGCCAGGGGGGGCTCATACGCGTTGTCGAGCGGATACCAGGTGTAGCCGTCGCGCGAGACTGGGGCGCCACGGATGAGCGCCTCGAAGCCGTAGGGCAACACGCTTATGATCTTGGCCCCGAGGCCCGGGTTGGTTCGGATATTAAGTGCCGTCGTGGTGACGACCCGGGCCCCGACTGGGAAGCTCACGCCGCCGCTCGACGTCTTGGTCAGGAGATGACCGGCCACCCAGCCGGGGCGACCGTCGTCGAACACCACCCGGTACCATTCGTAGTTGTCAGCGAACCGAGGGCCGCGGTCGATCGTGCCGGTCGTCCCTCCACTGACCACGCGGAAGGGCCGATAGCTGAAGCCCGGTCCGCCGCGGACGTTCAGGGTGCTGGTGTTCACCTTGAATCGATCGCCAGGCGCGAAGAGAAAGCCACTCCGGGCGTCCACCGCCGGCGCCGTCAGGCTCGGCAGAAGCGCCGCGCCCAGGACGGCGACGATGGCAAGGATCAAGACCGGTCGCGTCAAGAGACTCATTACGCTGCGGAGATACCTCATGGTTTGTAATGCTCCTGGGTGAAATCATCCTGTCAATGGACTTCTCGTTGGATCGATGTCATTACCTAGCTGCGCAATCCTCCTTGGATGAATTCCCGCCGCGGGAAACGCCAAGCTATCGAATAGCCATCGTCACCAGGATTTGGCCTCCTTCCATGAACAGACGCGGGTGCCGTTCCCATGACGGGACGCCACGCTGGCCACGATAGGCGATGTCGTCGACTCGGACATACGCTGTTTGGCCTAACGATTATGCTTAATCGCGGCCGGCGGCGATGGCGCTTCCCGGTTCCTTGATGCAGCGGGAGCACCGGAACGAGGATCAGTCATCGATGTTTTGAGATGACGACAACGCCTGAGGGACGGGATCAGGCCAGGCCGTGCCCAAGGGTGAAGTGCGTCGCCTCAGCACGCGTTCGCACACCAAGCTTGCGGTAAATGCGGCTCAGATGGGCCTGGACCGTGCGAGGGCTAAGAAAGAGTTGTTCGGCAATCTCGGCGTTGGTCAGGCCGGCGGTCACGAGGCGCAACACTTCTACTTCCCGCTCGCTGAGGCCGGCCGGGTTGCGCGAGGCCGGCGAGGGTGGAACCGGCTCGGTAGGCGGGGCCTCGGCGGCAATCTCCGCCGCCAGCGCAAGGGTCTCGGCGATCGCCTGGTCAGGCGGCGTTCGCTGGCCTTGGGACCAAGCCGCGTCGAAGGCGGTCGGCCCGAGCGCGGCACGGGTGCGCGCCAGCTCTCGCTCGGACGCTGCCCGTTCGGTGGGCAACTGCGCCAACGCCGTCGCTGCCCGCAGCGCCGCCGCGGTTCCCAGCCAACGGGTCGCGGCGGCGGCATGCCCGCGTTGCACGGCGACCGCGGCCAATCCTTCGAGACCCTCCGCGATTCCTCGTCGCTCTCCAAGCTCCCAGCGCAGCGTCAGCGCCTCGCCAACGAGCGCCGCCGCCTGCGCCACCTCGTGCTGTTCAAGATGCACCCAGCCGAGGATACGCAAGACGTCCGAGGTACCGGGTTTGTCGCCGATGTCGCGGAACAGGGCAAGACTCTCATCGAGCAGGCAGCGCGCTGCCGCGTCGTCACTGCGCCGGTGGGCGACGAGGCCGAGTTTGCTAAGGCAGTACGCCACGAGCCACACGTTGCCCATTTCACGGCTCGTAGCCAGCGCCGCTTCGTACCAGGCTAGTGCCCGGTCGTTATCCCCTTCGGCAAACGCCACGTCACCGAGATTGATCAGTGTCACCGGCATGTCGGATCGCCCGTGTTCCCGGCCCAGCGCGAGGCTCGCCTCGAGCAACTCCCGCGCTCGCGGGTACTCGCCACGGGCTATCGCGACCATGCCGAGGTTGTTCAGCGTATCGGCGATCCCCTCGCGGTCGTCGAGCTCGCGCCGCATCGCCAGGCTCTGCTCGTAGGCAGTCTGGGTGCGATCGAGGTCGCCCAGGTTGAAGGCGAGGTTGCCGAGATTGTTGAGAGCGCGAGCCCGGGCGGCCGACGCGACACCCTCTCCCAATGTGAGCGCACGCTCCAGCCAACGGCTCCCCTCGACGCCGTGGCCGCGCACGTGCCAGAAGAGCCAGAGCGACGAGGCCAGCCGCAGGACAATCTCCTCTTCCTGGCGTTCGATCGCCCAGGAGAGCGCC
>JBOGUF010000035.1:0-14568 GCA_050696075.1 Thermomicrobiales bacterium | reverse complement strand
CTCATCGCCGGCACCGCGCACGTCGTCCGCGGGGCGGCGTCCGGCGCGGCTGAACCGGTCGAGGACCTCGTCGAGCCCGGCGCCGACGTTGTCCTCGAGCGGGGGGACGCCATCTACTACGAGGATGACGTGGTCCACACGGCGAGGGGCGCTGGGGATGAGCCGGCCGTCGTCTTGGGCACACTGGTCCTCGAAACTGGTCAGCCTCTGATTATGCCGGCCGACATGGAGATGCCTGCCACGCCCGCGGCGTAGTGACTCGCTCGCGATGATGAGAGGAGAGCACGATGGACACGCAAACCGCCGTGAACTGGCACATGCATGGCACGGTGCTGATCGGCTGCAACTGCGACTACGGCTGCCCCTGCAACTTCAACGCGCGGCCCACCACCGGCGACTGCGAGGGCGCCTGGACCTGGCACATCGACGCGGGGCAGTTCGGGGAGACCCGCCTCGACGGACTCAACGTCTCCGTCGCCGGCGACTGGCCGGCGGCGATCCATGAAGGGAACGGCGCGGCGCTGATCCTGATCGACGAGCGGGCCGACGAGGCGCAGCGCGAGGCGCTGGCGACGCTGCTGGGCGGCAAGGCCGGCGGTCCCTGGGCCATCCTCGTCACGACGTTCACCGAGATCCACGGCCCGCGGTACGTGCCCTACCTCGTGGAGCTGAACGGGGATCGGACCACGGTGCGGGCGGGCGAGTCCCTGGAGCTGGCGATGGAACCGATCCGCAACCCCGTCTCCGGGAAGGAGGTCCACCCGGGAGCGGTGCTGCCGGAAGGCTTCATCTTCAAGGAGGGGTCATTCGCCTCGTCGACGGCGTACCGCGTGCGCGACAAGATCAGCTTTGAGCATCCCGGCAAGTACGCCGCCTTCGCGCCGTTCGCGTACCAGGGGTAGTGTCGCCGTGGCTGCCTCCTCCCGCGTTGCGCCACCGCCGCCAGCCGGCCGCGCCGCCTGGTTCCGACCCGCCACGCCGCTCGAGCGCGGCCGGGTGACGATCCTGCTCGTCTTGGTCGTGCTGACCGCCGGCGCCTGGACCGCGACGATCTACCAAACCAAGACGATGGAGATGCCGATGGGCGTCGTCGCGCCTGACGATGCCGACGATGGCGGCATGAGCGAGATGGCCATGACCGGCATGGCGGGGATGGCTGATGCGGGCTGGTCGTGGGATACGGGCGCGACCTTCCTCCTGGCCTGGGCGGTGATGATGGCGGCGATGATGTTCCCCGCCGCCGCACCCATGATCCTGCTCTTCCATCGGGTACATGCCGGACGCCAGGCGGAAGGGGGAAGTTTTGTCCCAACCTGGGTCTTCGCCGCCGGCTACCTCCTGGTCTGGACCACCATCGGCGCGGTCACGTATGTCGTTGTCCGGCTCGGGAGCGATCTGGCCGGCCGCCTCGGCGCCGGCGACCGCGAGACGTGGGGGCCGCTGGCGCTCGGAGCAACGCTCGCGGTCGCCGGGCTCTACCAGGTGACGCCCCTCAAACGGGTCTGCCTCGACCACTGCCGCACGCCGATGGACTTCGTCATGACGCACTGGCGGGCGGGACAGCGGGGGGCACTGCGGATGGGCCTGGTCCACGGGGCCTACTGCCTGGGCTGCTGCTGGGCACTGTTCGCGGTGCTGGTGGCGGCCGGGGTGATGAGTCTGGCCTGGATGCTGCTGCTGACGCTGGTCGTCTTCGCCGAGAAAGAGTTGCCCGTCGGACCACGGGCGGCGAGGGTGGTCGGCGTTGGCTTCCTGGCGCTGGGCGCCGCGATCGTGGTCGGGGTCGTGGGCATGCCCTGGTCGGCCTGAATCCGGCGTGAGGCACTAGCGAAAGTGAGGCACAAACGTGGTGGAGCTCAGCCAGCAGGAATGGATCGAGACCGCGGGCAGTCCGGCCGAGACCTACGAGCGCTACATGGTGCCGCCGCTCTTTGCGCCCGCCGCCGAGCGGGTGCTCGACATCGCGCGGCCGCGAGCGGGCGAGCGGGTGCTGGACGTCGGCTGCGGCACGGGTGTCGTCGCCCGCCACACCGTCTCGCGCGTGGGCGCCAGCGGGGCGGTGACCGGCCTCGATCTCAGCCCGGACATGCTCGCCGTTGCCCGCGCCGCGAGCGCGCAAGAGGGATCGGTTATCGACTGGCGCGAAGGCCGGGCCGAGGCGCTCCCCTTTGCGGACGGGGCGTTCGATCTTGCGTTGTGTCAGTTCGCGCTGATGTTTTTCGCCGACCGGCGGGCCGCCCTCGCCGAGATGCATCGGGTGCTGACCGAGGGCGGGCGCGCCGGGGTGAGCGTCTTTCAGCCCATCGCGTGCCACCCGTTCTACGTGGCGCTCGACGCGTCGATCGAGCGGCGACTGGGGATGTCGGGCGTCGCGGACATCTTCGCGCTCGGTGAGGCCGACCTGCTCCGCGCGCTGCTGGTGGACGCCGGCTTTCGGGAGATCGACTTCGCGCCGGTCTCGGTCACGGCGCGCTTCCCGAACCCCGACGCGTTTCTGGCGGGGGAGATCGACGTCGACACGGCGGCGATCCCGGCGATGCAGCACCTCGACGCGGTCGCCCGGCAGGAGCTAACGGCGGCCATCCGCGACGACATGGAGGCGCCGCTGCGCGAGGTGACCGAAGACGACGTCGTCGTGCTGCCGTTTCACCTCTTGATTGCGCGGGCGTATCGGTGATGAACGCGGGAAGCGTCCCGGTGGTGACGCGAAGGCGGGCCGATGCGTTTCTCAGCCCGACCGCGGCCGGCTCCGGATTGCTGCTCCTCGCCCTACACTGCTCCTTGGCCGTGCTCATCCAAGATGAGTAGGAAATCGACGACGATGACGATTCTGAGTCTCCCCAGGCGGGAATCACCCGCGAACTCCAGCAGATCCTCGTCGCCGGTCACCAGATAGTCGGCGTCGCCGGCCAACGCGGTCCCGAGGATCATCTCATCTTTGGGATCGCGCTCCCGTACAGGTAGCTTTGTGAGCGGGTCCACCAACTCACCCTCGTCGTCGATGCGATGCAAGAGGGCCTCGCGCTCACCGATGGAAACGCCGTACTTGATCGCGATCTTGGGTCGATTGAGGACGTCCGCAATCTCGGTGCGCTGGAATCGAGAAAGGATGAGGCGGAACGTAACGGCCTGCCATGCCTGCCTCAGCGCGTACGGGTTTCCGCGTCGAAGAATGACGCTGCTGATGAAGAGATTTGTGTCAACGGCGATGCGCAGCCTGCTGCTGCTCTCGCTCATATAGCTCCTGGCGAACCTCTTCGACGACCGCGGTCACGTCGGCGAGAACCTCGTCCGGATCCTTGTCCTTGTTGCGCTCTCTGATCCGATCGATCACCGACCAGTCAGTGGCACGTTGCTGCTCTCGCTCAGCGCTCAGCCGCGCATCGGTTTCCCGATCGATGAGCGCGGTCGTCGATTTGCTCGATTTCTTCATGACGGCCTCCTTTCCGTAGGCAACCAATTGTACCAGACACCATGGCGAGAAACGAGCCGTTTGGAGTGATGCACTAGGGTCACAGCGAAGATCGCCAGCATCGCCGCGGTCGCCAGGCCGCTGATCCAGAGGCCGATTTGGAGCGAGCGCGGTTCGTAGCGGAGATCGACGACGTGCTCCCCGGCGGGGATGGGGATGCCGCGCAAGGCGAGATTGGCCGGCAGCAGGTCGACCTCCGCGCCGTCGACGTAGGCTCGCCAGCCCGACTCGTAGACTTCGCTGACGACGAGCAGACCGGGCGCGGTCGCCGTCGTCGCGATCGCCATCGACTCGGGCTCGTACAGGGTTACCTTCGCCGACGCCGCGGTGGAGTCGCCGGGCGCGACCTCAGGACGCTCACCTTCGACCAACGCGGTCTGCCGGAAATCGATCGTCTCGTCGGTCAGCAGCCGTTCCGCCTCGTCCCGCGCGACGCTCCGCACGTTATGGACGATCCAGGCGCGGGGAAACGCGTCGGGATTCTCATAGACGACGACCAGCTCGTTGCGGAAGACCTCGTGCCGTCCGGCCGTCAGGGCGGCGACGTCCGGGCGATCGGGCGGCAGGTCGGCCGCGACCAGGACGTAGCGCACGTTGAGCAGGTTGAGCAGCCGGGAGACCGTACCACTCGGCAAGAGGTTGGCCATGTGGTAATCCCGTGGGATGCCATTGAGCGCGACCATAAAGTCGGAGTAGCGCGCGAGTTGGAGGGGGTTGTAGCCCTGGACCTCGTAGGCGCCGAGGAAGATCGGGCGACCGCTGACGAGGAGCGCCTGGATTTCCGGGACGAAGCGCCGGTGCTCGTAGCCGCCCGGCGGTTCGTCCGGATGGTTGACGGCGCCGTAGCCGACCGTGCGGAACGGCCTGTCTTCGGCGAGCCGCTCGTGGAGGAATGCGCCCGCCCCACCGGGGTCAGTCTCGGCGGTGTGGATCGCGATGGCGCGTGTGACTTTGGCCTCGGGCTTCCACCATGGTTTCCATTGGCTCCATGAGTGCCCGCTCCAGGAGCCGGCGAGTTCCGTGCCCGTCGGCTGCACAAAGATGAGCGCCAGCGCCAGCACCGGGACCAGGCGGACCAGCCGGTCCGTGGCAAACCGGAAGAGGCGGACGCGCGGCGCGGCGATCACGACGGCGACCAGCGCCGTCGCCGCCACCGCCGCGGCGAGTGGCATCCAACCGACCCAGCGGTCGGTCAACCACAGCGCGAGAGCCGTGACGGCGACGAGCAGGAGCGGCACGCCGACAAACCGCGGCAGACGCCGCTGGCCGCGCCAGGCAGATAGCGTCTCGACGGAGGCGGCGGCCAGGATCGCCGGCCCGATCATCACGACCGCATTGATCTGGTGCGGGCTATGCACGTGCAGCGACTCGAAGCGCGGGATCAGGTAGAAGAGGTGATGCAGCGGCGTCGTCTCCTGGGTCAGGGTGTAGACGACAAGCGTCAGGCCCGCGAAATAGGGCACGGCAAAGCGGCGCCGGGCCAAGACGGGCGCCAGGAGCGCGAAGACGATCACGCCGCCGCCGAGCGCCACCGCGCGGTGGTCGTAGCCATCGCCGAGAAGATGAAAGAGCAGGTTCCCAAATGAGTAAGGCGTGGCGTTGTGCTCAGGGTCGAGCTGGCTATAGTCGCCGCCGGGGATATTCGTTGCCTGGTTGACGGAGAGGCGGGGCAGGAGGCCGGCCGCGCCGAGCGCCAGCCCGAATCCCAGGATGGCGATGCCGGTCGCCGCGCCAACGATGAGGCGTGATTGCCGTTCGCGACCGGCCACCGGCGGCGAAATGAGCGTGCGGAAGCCCAAATAGGCGACGACGACGAGCAGCCCGTTCATCACCCCCTGCCCGAGCCAGCCGGAGAACATCTGGCTGATCGCGAACCCGGCGACAAACCAGGGCACGACGCGGTCTCGCCAGCGATCGGCCCGGAGCGCCAATTCGACCCCAAGCAAGGCGAGCGGGATCCAGGTCGCGAGCTGGGCGCGGACCGTGCAGCAGTAGGTGTTCTGGTAGAGGAATGGTCCGAACTCGTAGACGACGGCCGCGACGAGGCTGGCGACGACGCCCATGCCCAAGACACGGCCGAAGGCGTAGGTCGCGATGCCGGCGACAGCCAGGTGCAGCACGACCATCGCCTTGAAGGCCGCCGTCGCCGAGAGGGAGGGGAAGAAGAGCATCGCCGGCAGGTACATCCAGCCCGACTCGGGGTCGCCGGCGAGGGGCGTACCGCTGAGGACGTGCGGATTCCAACCAGGCACGTCGAAATCGCGTAGACGCTCTCCAAGGAGGTGATACCAGGGCAAAAAGAAGGTGAGCAAATCGTGTCGCGAAAGCCAGGCGTCATAGGTGAGACGGTTCCAGGCGACGACGGCGGTGAGTGCAAGCAGAACGGCGACGCCGATCGCATCGGCCCGGCGCGTGGTCATCTGTTCAGCCTGTCGAGTCGCAATTGCGTCCCGTGTCAGCATCACCTATAGATTCCATCGTGTGGCGGCGCCCGCACGTCGAGGGAACATGGTACCGTTCGTCGGCCAGGTGGCGCGACCGCGCCCTAGCGGCATGCGTCTTGCGCGGCATGGCCGCCGTGTCGCTGCACGTTCCGCCAGTCGGCCCCATGGGCAAACCTGCCGATCGACGTGCGAAACGCAAAGCCGATACCAAGATCGAGTGCCAGGCGTGGAGGGACGCCGATGTGGAACGGTCGGACGGTTTCGGTCATCCTGATGACCTACGCCGAGAAGAATTCGATCCGGGGAGTGATCGACGACTTCCTCGCCACGGGCGTGGTGGACGAAGTCGTTGTGGTCAACAACAATGCTCAAACAGGAACGACCGAAGAGGTCGCGCGGACGCGCGCCCGGCAGGTATTCGAGCCGAAGCAAGGCTACGGCCACGCCAGCCGGCGCGGCCTGGCCGAGGCGACGGGCGACCTGCTGGTGCTGGCCGAGCCGGACGGCACCTTTTTGGGGCGTGACGTGCTGAAGCTGCTCGTCTACAGCGACGAATGCGACGCTGTCTTCGGCACGCGCACGACCCGCGAGTTGATCTGGCGGGGCGCGAACATGGGTCGCTTCCTGATGTGGGGCAACTGGGCCGCCGCCAAGCTGGTCGAAGTCATCTTCAACACCAGCCACCTCAGCGACGTTGGCTGTACCTACCGCCTCTTGACGCGGGAGACGTACGAGCGCATCAAGGACCGCTTTACCGTCGGCGGCAGCCACTTCGGACCGGAACTGATGCTGGTCACCATCACCTCCGGCGCCCGCTTCGTCGAGGTGCCGGTCAATTACCTGCCCCGCGTCGGCGTCTCGTCAGTGACCGGTGACTTGTGGAAGGCGTTCCGGCTGGGATTGCGCATGGGCATCTTCATCCTACGCTTCCGATTGGCGACCCTCGGCAACAACCGGCGCCCGCCGCTGTTGCCCGCCCCTGAACTCGAAGGACAGGCGCGGTGATCGAGACGTTGCCGCCTCGCGCGGCGACCGACTTCGACGCGGTCGCCCCGGTCTACGACGAGAGTTTGCCGGCGCATGTTGTCGCGCACTACCTGACCAAGCGATTGACGTTTATCAAACAGCACGTGCCGCCCGGACCGGCGCTCGACGTCGGTTGCGGCACGGGCCTGCTCGCTGAGCGCCTCGCCGACGCCGGCTACGCGATCGTCGGTCTCGACCCCTCGCGCGGCATGCTGCGCCAGTTGCATCAGCGGCGGCCGGACCTGCCAGGCGTCGCCGCGAGCGGCACGGCCCTCCCCTTCGCCGACGAGACCTTCGCTCTGACCTACTGCATCGCGGTGTTGCACCACGTCGCCGAGCCCGCGGCGGTGCGGCGGACGCTAACCGAGATGGCGCGCGTCACCAGGCCGGGCGGGCAGATCCTGGTCTGGGACCACAACCCGCGCAATCCCTACTGGCCGCTGCTGATGAAGCGGGTGCCGCAGGACACCGGCGCCGAGCGCCTGATCCCGACCGCGGAGATCGTCGCCGGCCTGCGAGCCGGCAGCGCCCGACCGGTGTTGATCCGCCAATCCGGGTTCGTGCCCGATTTCGTCCCGCGCCGTCTGCTTGGTGTTGCGGCGCTGGCCGAGCGCATCGTCGAGACCGTACCGATGGTGAACCGGCTATGCGCCCATAACGTGGTGCTGGCGGTCAAGGGATGAGTTCCGGCCGCAAGGCACGTCGGACGTAGGCAGCGGGGGAATCAGGATGACGGACCAAGTCGCATTCCCGGCGGACTTTCTCTGGGGGACGGCGAGCGCGGCGCATCAGGTGGAGGGCGGGAATGTCAACAGCGACTGTTGGGTGCTGGAGCACGTGCCGGGGACGCCGTGGATCGAACCATCGGGCGACGCCTGCGACCACTACCACCGGTACGAGCAGGACATCGCGCTCCTCGCGGAACTCGGCTTCAACACCTACCGCTTCTCGATCGAGTGGGCGCGAATCGAGCCGGAGGAAGGGGAGTTCTCCGTCGCCGCGCTCGACCATTACCGGCGGATGCTCGACGCCTGCCACGCGCACGGCCTGACCCCGATCGTCACCTACCACCACTTCACCTCGCCGCGCTGGTTCGCCGCCCGCGGCGGCTGGGAAGTGATGGAAAACGTCGATCTCTTCGCCCGGTTCTGCGGCCGGTCGACCGCGCACCTGGGCGACCTGATCGGCGCCGCCTGCACGCTCAACGAGCCGAACGTCGGTTTGCTTCTGCAAGCCCTCGGGTTCTGGCCGGCCGACGACGAGATCGCGACGATGCCGCTCCGAGTCGCGGCGGCGCGCGCCGTCGGGGCGGAGACCTTCGGCAGCTTCCATACCGCCCGGCAGGACCTGGCGGCGCCGGTCTACATCGCGGCGCACCGGCAGGCCGTCGCCGCGATCAAAGCCGAAGCGGGGACCTTTCCAGTCGGAATGACGCTGGCGTTGCAGGAATATCAGGCGGTGACGGGTGGAGAGGCGGAGCGGGACCGCATCCATGGTGAAGTCGACGGACCGTTCCTGGCGGCGGCGCGCGGCGACGACTTCCTCGGGGTCCAAACCTACTCCCGCATCCGCGTCGGGCCGGAAGGGGTGCTCGATAACGAGCCGGGGGTCGAGTTGACAATGATGGACTACGAGTTTTGGCCGGAGGCGCTGGAGGCAACGATCCGCTCCGCCGCGGCCGAAACCGGCATCCCCATCATCGTCACCGAAAACGGCGTCGCCACCGAGGACGACACGCGGAGGGTCGAGTACATCCGCCGCGCGCTCGACGGCGTCCGGCGCTGCCTGGCCGACGGCATTCCGGTGCGGGGCTACTGCTACTGGTCGATCTTCGACAACTTCGAATGGATGCTGGGCTACCGCCCCACCTTTGGCCTGATCGCGGTCGACCGCGCCACGCAAGAGCGGACGGTCAAGCCCAGCGCCCGGTGGTTGGGCGAGGTAGCGCGGGCGAACGGGGCCGTACCGTCGTAATTGGCAAGCGGGCACGTTGCCGCTACTTTGCACCGCGAGCGACCCTCCCATCATGCTGACCGCTCTTCCTGTCATGCCGACCGCGGAGAGGCATCCCGCCCGCGGGCCTTGCGAGGTGAGATTCCTCGCTTGGACTCCGCGGTCGGCATGACGGGAGGTGACGGGCCGGGGTGCATACGCCAAACGCGGTAGATGAAAGACCTTCCTAGAACCAACGCGCCATACCGCTTTCCTGGCATTTCCGGTAGAGTTTGGGCAGGGGCATGACTGGCTGGTACCGTTGTCCCTGTCCCCCCATCTGTTTGATGCGCAAGCACAGGGCCGCGTTCACCTGGGAGCCCCGCCATGGGTGAGCTCACTGCCACTACGGTGCCCGTTGAGCAGGGGCGCGCGACCATCGAGGATCGGCTCATCTTATTGGCGGAGGCGGGCGCCGCGCTGTCGTCGTCGCTCGACGTCGAGACGACGCTTGGCACCGTCGCGCATCTGGCCGTGCCACGCCTGGCCGACTGGTGCGCGGTGCATCTGATCCGCGACGACGGCGCGGTCGACCAGCTCGCGGTCGCCCACGTCGACCCGGCCAAGGTCGCCTGGGCGCGTGAGCTTCAGGAGCACTACCCCTTCGACCCGAACGCGCCGCGGGGCGTTGCGAACGTCCTGCGTACTGGCCGCCCAGAGCTGTACGCGGAGATCACCGACGATCTGCTAGTCGCGGCGGCGCGCAATTCGGAGCATCTGGAGATCCTGCGCCGGGTCGGTTTCCGCTCGGCGATGATCGCGCCGATGTCGGCCCGCGGCGCCACGGTCGGGACAATCACCTTCGCCACGGCCGAGTCCGGCCGGCATTACACGAAAACCGATCAGGTTTTGGCGATGGAGCTCGCCCACCGGGCCGCCGTCGCCGTTGACAACGCCCGGCTCTACCGCGCGTCCCAGGCGGCGGAAGCGCGCTACCGCAACCTCTTCGAAGGATTGGCGGACGCGGTGATCGTCTCCGACGATCAGGGCAACTACATCGAGGTCAACGCGGCGCTGTGTGACATGCTCGGCTACACCCGCGAAGAGCTGCTGGCGGCCAAGGTGGGCGACCTCTCGGTCGCTCCCGAGATCGCCTTTGACCTCTATCGCCGCATTCAGGCGGACGGCTCGTTGCGCGGGGAGAACGTGCCGCGGCGCAAGGATGGCTCGCACGTGCCGATCGAGGTCTGGTCGCGCCGGGTCGAGTTGCCGACCCGCCCCGTCAACCTTGGGATGATGCGCGACATCTCGGAGCGGAAGAACCTGGAACGGACCCATCAGATGCACCTCGCCAGCATCGCGCACGACCTCAAGAACCCGATCAGCGCGCTCACGGTGCAGGCGCAACTGCTCACCCGCTACGCCGCGCGGATCGACGCGGTGGACGCGGACCGGTTGCGAACCGGGTTGGCGCGCGTCGAGGCGATCGGGCGGCGGTTGGCAAGTCAGGTCGACGAGTTGCAGGACATCGCGCGGCCGCGGGGTGGGCAACCGATCGAACTCGAGCGGGAACCGACGGATCTGGTCCGGCTCGCCGCGCAGGTCGCGGACGAGTACCGGCAGACGGCCGAGCACCACACGATTCGGGTCGAAGCGGCAGCGCGGGAACTGACCGGTTACTGGGATGCGACCCGGCTCGAGCGGGTTCTGGCCAACATCCTCACCAACGCCATCAAGTACAGCGACGGTGGCGAGATCGGCGTCCGGGTGACGCGGACCGAGGGTGATGCCGGGCCGCGGGCGTGCGTCTCGGTCGAAGACCAGGGCGCCGGCATTCCCGCGGGGGATCTGCCGCACATCTTCGAGCCGTTCCGGCGGGGGGCGAACGTCGCCGGCGTCGTCGGCAATGGCATGGGCCTGGCGGGCGTCCGTCACATCGTCGAACAGCACGGGGGCACGGTCGGCGTGGAGAGCCGCGAAGGTGTCGGCAGCACGTTCACGGTTTGCCTACCGCTGGGGAATGAGGACGGCGAGGAACGGCGATAGGCCCGCACGCCTACCGCCGTTGCGATTGCCTTGACGTCCGAATGATCAGGAAAAGGGGTGCGGGTCGCTTTGGGAGGGGCGGGGCTGCGCCTCGGTATCCGGCCAGCGGGCGCTGAACCAGGCCCAGTGCGCGGCCAACCACCGCCGGACCCGGCGCGCGGCCAGATCGACCAGCGCGTTGACCAGCAGCCAACTCCCGATCAGGATCGTGAAGAGCAGCGCAATGAGCAAGGCATTGAACTGCTCAGGCATCACACCCTCCTCGCGCCTGGGATGCCGGCCGGTCCCGCGACGTACGACATCCCCCACTCCGGTGTCCCAGGCGGGCGCTGGGAACAGTGGCGCCAGCCGGGCGCGCAACGTCCCGCCTTTACCTTACAACCGGTGTGTCCGTACATATCGGACCGAAGGGATAGTTCGCAAGGCACGATAGTAGAGGCGTGAGGCGTTAGGCGTTAGGCGTTAGGGGAACGACGACGTAGCCCCTCACGCCTAGGCGGCGTTTGAGGAGCTCCGTCATGCTGAGGCGACGCCGAAGCACGCCCTGAGGAACCGAAGGGCATCCCCCGGCGAAGCCGCCCCGTCGTGCTCCCCCAGGATTGGGGGTTGGGGGCCGATGCGCTGCGCGCGGGGATGCTTCGCGGCCTCAGCATGACGGGGTGCCAACGCGGCCTAATCCCTAACGCCTCACGCCTCACGCCTCACGCCTCACGCCTCACGCCTCACGCCTACAGATCCGGTGGGCGCTCGCCGAGGGTGACGTCGACGGTGAATTGCTCGTCGCCGCGCTGGATGGTGGCCTCGACCGTATCGCCGGGTTCGTAGGCGAAGAGGACTTCGGTGAAGGACTGCTGCCGGTCGATCTCCTCGCCGTTGATCGCCAGGATGACGTCGCCCGCCTCGATGCCGGCGTCATCCGCCGGGGCGCCCGGCTCGACGCGCTCCACAAGGACTCCATAGTCGACGGCAAGGTCCGCCTGGGCAGCGACGAGATCGGTAACCGACACGTAGCCAACCCCGAAGAAGGGGTAGATCACCTCGCCGTCATCAATCAGTTGCTCGGCGATCTCGCCCACCGTGTTCGACGGGATAGCGAAGAAGAGCCCCTGGGCGGTGCGGCCGTCCTCCAGCTCGTCGATGCCGAGGGTGTTGACGCCGACCACCTCGCCCGCCAGGTTGAAGAGCGGCCCGCCGGAATTGCCGGGGTTGATCGCCGCGTCGTGCTGCACCAGATTGGTGTACTGCGACGGTTGCAGGCTGAGGTCGCGGCCGAGGGCGCTGACAATCCCTTGGGTGACGGTGTTGGTGTAGGAGCCGAGCGGCGAGCCGATCGCCAGCACCGGCTGACCCGGTTTCAGCTCGTCGGAATCGCCGAGCGCGACGGTCACCGGCATCTCACCCTCCACCTTGATTACGGCGAGGTCGCTAATGGGGTCGGCCCCGATCGGTTCGGCCTCGAACTCGTCGCCGTTGGCGAAGATCACCTCGAAGTCGTCCCCCCCGGCCACGACGTGGGCGTTGGTGACGATGTGCCCTTCGTCGTCGATGACGAAGCCGGTGCCGCTGCCGATGGGCTGGATGATGCCGGCGCCGTCGGCCCCACGGAAGACCTGCCGATTGATCACGGTCACCACCGCCGGGGCCACGGTCTCGACCACCTCGACGGCGGTCATCTCGCCTCGCGCCTCGTCATCGTCCTGGGCGATGACCGAGCGGTCGACGATTCCGCCCACGGCGAGTCCGGTCAGCAGCGCCAGCCCTGCAACCGGGGCCAGCAGTCGATTCGTGTTCACCTAGCGCACCAGCCTTTCTCGACGTTCGACGTTCATGGTTCGGCGTTTGGCGTGACGGGTTCGACGTTCGACGTCAGTCTTTCCGTCGAATGCCGAACATCAATGGTACTCGTCCGGGGCAATGAGCAAGGCGACGACTCGCGCGTGATAGGCGTCGAGGTCCGTCCCCAGAGGCAGTCGGCTTGGAGCGTCGCGCAAGAGGCGCTGGAAGCCGAGGAAGGCGGCATAGGCAAGCAGCGCGCGGGACCGCGCCTGGTCCGGGGCAAAGCCGAACGTGCGAAAGCAGTCGGCCAGGTAATCGATGCGGCGCTCAGTCACGCGCCGCAGCACCGGCTGCACGACCGGGTCATCGGCGGCGTCGGAGACCGCCAGCTCGAAGGCCGCCTCGTCGCGCAGCGTGGCCACGTCGGCATCCGCGCCGGAGGCGTGACCGCGGACGGACAGGTCCAGCAACCGGTTGAACCACTGCCGGGGGTCGGCAATCCGATCCATGGCGACGATCACCGCCTCGGTCTCCTCTTGCTCCCAGCGTTCAAGGGTGGCGCGGAGGAGGGCATCTCGATTCGGGAAATGCCAGTAGAAACTGCCCTTCGTTACGCCCAGTCGCTTCGCCAGCGGTTCGACGGCAACGGCGACAACCCCGCCCTCGGCCATCGCCCGCCGGGCGGCGCGAATCCAATCATCGGCGCGCAGCGCCCGCTTGCGACTGATCGAAGCGTCGTTCGTCATCGACGCATTTTCTCCCATACGCTACCGTATTGACAAGTCGGCGGGGCGTATGGCACCATACGGCAGCGTATGTAACCGGCGATTCTGCCGGACAACGGGAGGCCAGACGATGATCCTCGACGACATCCTACCCACGTACCAGTTCAGCGAGCGCCATCGGGTGATGGTTGCCGCGCCGCCACACCAAGCCCTGGAGGCCGCCAAGCAGGTGACGCTGGCGGAGATACCGCTCGTTGGGTTGCTCTTCGACATCCGGTCGCTGCCAGAACGCCTCTTCGGAGGCCGCGGCTTGCCGCACGCGAGGCGGCGATCGCTCCACGAGCAGATGCTCGCCAGCGGGTTCGTCTCGCTGGGCGAAGATCCCGACCGCGAGGTGGTCATCGGCCTCATCAGCGAGTTGTGGAAGGTACGCGGCGGGGCCACGGCCAACGTGCGCGACGCGGACGACTTCGTCGCCTTCGCCGCACCCGGCTATGCCAAGGCCGCGATGCACTTCCTGGCGATCCCCGCCGGCGACGGCGCGGAACTCATCACCGAGACGCGGGTGCTGGCGACCGACGCCACCGCGCGGCGGCAGTTCGGGCGGTATTGGCGGGTGATCCGGCCCGGCAGCGCGATCATCCGGCGGATCTTGCTCCGCGCCGCCAAACGCCGGGCGGAGCGCGGCGCGGTTCACTCGAATGAGGAAACGAGGCACTATCTCATTCGCTTTGTTCGATCCAATGGGAGCTTGCTCACGGCCATCGGCATTGCCCACATCGTGCTGGGCCTCACCGAGGTCGGCGTCCTCTCCGACATTGCCGGAGCCGGGGTGGTCAACGCCGTTGAACCCCACGACAACCGGGAGGCCTGGTTCTGGTACATGACGGCCGGCTGGACCTTCCTCCTGATCGGACGACTCACCATCGCCATCGAGCGCCGCAACGAGCAACTCCCGGCCTTCCTCGGCTGGTCCGTCTTCGTCATCGGCGCCTTTGGCGCGATCTTGATGCCGGTCTCGGGGTTCTGGGCGATCTTGGCGGTCTCCGCGCTGATGCTGCGCGCGGCCTATCGCGAGCCGTCAGCCGTCAGCCGTCAGCCGTCAGCCGTCAGCCATGTTATGCCGAGCCACTGCACTTCCTTGTCA
>JBOGUF010000034.1:0-18940 GCA_050696075.1 Thermomicrobiales bacterium | reverse complement strand
GTGGGAGTGCGTCGCTACCGGGAGATGTTGCCGCAGGCGATATAAAGACCGATGTTCTCGACGCTGTCGTGGACGTTGATCGCGAACTCCCCAGCCAGCAAGTCGGTCAGCGCCACCTCCACGGTGGTCACACTCGTTCCGTCCGCGGCCACTGCCTTCAGCGGGAACTCGGGGTTCGGATCGAGGGTGTCGCACGTGCCCAGATGAATGTGGGCGGGATGGTCACCGGTCGCACCCGTGAGCTGAAGCGACACCTCGGTCTCTTCCCCCTTGGGAGTCAGCGTCGCGGTGCCCGAGATGCCTGAGGAGTTGAGCTCATCGAGATCGATCGTGAGCGGCTCGTCGGCCGCCGCGGCCGCTGGCAGCGCATCGACGGCGTCCACCTCGCCCGGCGCGCCGGCGCCAGATGTCTCCGTCCGCGCCACGATGTCCAACGTCGAGCGCGGTTCGGCCGGCTCGCTCAGCGTGCCGAGCCCCGTCGACGTCATGTCGTGCCGCTGCCCCGATTGACCAAGTTGGAATGACGCTCCATCGAGGGTAAAGGGAGCGGTGCTGGTCAGGGTGAACGCGCCCGCGCCGTCGGCGATTCCTTCTTGCTGCGCATAGATCGAGATGGTTTGTCGGAAGTCCAGCTCGGCCTCGGCGATCTGCTCGCCACTGAAAAAGGACTCTGGCGCGGCGAACGAGGCGCCCGCGCGCTCGTTGAAGAAAAACTGGAGTGTCCCCTCCGCGGACGTGGTAAAGACGCGCTCCGCCAGCACAAAGGTGTTGAGCATCGTCGCCTCGCCGAAGACGGTGAATCGCGCCGTCGTCTCGTTCCACGAGACTGGGTCGGGATCGGTGAAGAGCGCGGTGGTCTCCAGGCCTTCAATATGGTTCACATAGCCATAGAGCGAGAAGTTGCCGCCGCGTTGCTCGATCTTGCCCATGATCCAGATCGCGGCGCTGCCGTCGACACTGGCGCCGACCATCGTCGGCTCGCCGCCGGCCGCCGGTGAGGCGGCGGGAGCTGCCCCTTCAGCGGTCTCGCCGACGTTCACCGACGCGGTCATGTTGGGGTGGATGGCGCAGAAGTAGGCGAAGGAACCAGCCTGCCCGAACGTGAAGGAGAACGTGTCGCCCGGTTCGAGCGTGCCGGAGTCGAACGATCCGTCGTCAGCCGTCACCGTGTGCGGCGCGGTGTCATTGTTCGTCCAGGTCACCGTCGTGCCCACTTCAACGTCAATCGAGCCTGGATCGAAGGCAAAGTTCACGATGCTGACCGCGACATCCTCACCCTGACCCTCGGCCTGCGCCTCTTCCGCTGGGGGAGGCACAGGCGCCTTATCCGGAATAGACGTCGGCTCCGGGGCCTCCTCGGATTCTTCTTCCTCAGCTGGTGGCGGCGGAGGCGGAGGCGCCGGTGGCTCCTCTTCCTCGGCTTGGCCGACTTCAACGCTCGCGGTCATTTCCGGGTGGATCGCACAATGGTAGGCGACGGAACCGGCCTCCGCGAAGGTCCAGCTAAACGTGTCGCCCGGTTCGAGCGTGCCGGAGTCGAACGCCCCGTTGTCAGCGGTCACCGTGTGGGGCGCGGTGTCGTTGTTCGTCCAGGTCACCGTCGCACCCGCTTTTATCTCGATTGATCCCGGGTCGAATGCGAAGTTGGCGATGTCGATCGCCACCTCTTCAGTCGCTTCCGCCTCCTCGACGTCCTCCGTCGCCTCTTCCCCCGGCGCAGACTCCGCCGCCACGACCTCAACGGCGGCCTTCATGTTGGGATGAATGGCACAGTAGTAGGTGAATGAGCCTGCCTCCTCGAAGGTGAAAGAGAACGTATCGCCCGGTTCGAGCGTGCCTGAATCGAAGCTGCCGCCATCAGCCGTCACCGTGTGCGGCGCGGAGTCGTTGTTGGTCCAGGTTACGGTCGTGCCGGCCTGAACATCGATCGTGCCGGGATCGAAGGTGAAGTCGATGATGGTGACCCTCACCTCCTCGCCCTGCGCCTGGATCGGCGCGGCGCCAAGCAGGGGTACGGTTAGCGAAAGAACCCACAATAACGGAACGACGAAGAGCAACCGTCGCATAGTATCCTCCTCTGCCGGTCAACTTCCTTGTGCGACGAAAAGGTGTGCCTCTATCGGGAACGAAAGACCACTCCTGCTGCAATAGGGTCGAAGCGCCTCGCGTGTCTCTTTGATCACCTGTTCAGAGACCGCATCGCCTCGCGCGTGGAGCAGCCCCGCCAGGGGGGAGCCGTCGACTTCGGCATGCACGAACGCGTCGACTGACGAGAAGGTCGCGGCGCCAACCAGCGTCTCGGCGCGCTGCACGCGCAGTTCGGCGGCCGTCAGCAGGGAGCGCACCTCGTCCAGATCGCCCAGGACGAAGGGGGAGCGCAGGATGTCGGCCGCACTCGGCCCGGCGTGCCGCTCCAGGATCTCGCTCAACAGGACGAAGGCAGGGCTGTGATCAATGGAGTTCCACACCGCTAACCCGACCGTGCCACCGGGAGCCAGTACGCGCCGCATCTCGCGCCAGGACGACCCGCGGTCCGGGAAATACATGAGCCCAAACTGGCACAGCACGCGATCGAAGGCGCCGTCCGCGAACGGGAGCGCCGCCGCGTCGCCTTGGTGCCACACGAGGTCGAATCGAAGGCGACGAGCCACGGCCAGCATCCCTGGATTGAGGTCGAGCCCCGTCACCCGCCCGTTCGGCCCGACGCGGGCCGCTGCCTCGCGGGCGACGACGCCGGTTCCACAGGCGACGTCGAGCACCCAATCGCCGGATCGTACTCCCGTCGCGTCCACCAGACGGGGCGCCCACTCGGCGAAGAGGGCGGGCACCAGCTGCGATTCGTAGATGTCGACGGCCGCGGCTGCGACTTGCCACGTCTCGGTTGACACGGCCACACCTCCTTTACGGCCGGCGTGCGCGTGGGAGGGAAATACGCGCACGCCGGGTAGGAACTATCCTTAGACAACCCTTCGCTGTCGAACCGCCAGCACGAGCAGGACCGTCGCCGTGCCCGCGAGGGCGAGGAGCAGCGACGTCGAGTCGTGCAGCGAGGTCGTGCCGATGCCGGTATCCGGGACCGTCGTTGGGGCGTCGTCGTCGCCCACGTCGTCCCCGGTGACGGTGATGGTGGCAGTCATAGACGGATGGATCGCGCAGAAGTAGCTGTAGGTGCCCGGAGTGTCGAATGTCTGGCTGTACGTGCCGCCGCTGTCGATCGTGCCGGAATCGAAGGAACCATCGTCCGCGGTGACGGTGTGCGGCGCGGCGCCGGTGTTCGTCCAGGTGACCGTCGTGCCCGCCTCGATCGTGATCGTGCCCGGCTCGAAGGCAAAATCGACAATCGAGACCGCGGCGGTCTCCTGGGCGCGGGCATCACCGGCGGCGGAGGCGAGGACCGATGCCGCCGCGATAGTCAGCGCCGCGAGGACGCTCCAGACTGTCCATGTCCGCGTATTGCAACGAATCGCTGACTGTTTCATGGTTTTTCGCTCCTCCTGATCAATCATCGGCCGCGACGGAAGCGACTGAGTCATCTGCCACCATGATGCTGGCGAGGTGCTGGCGCGTGTGAGCGATGATGTTGCGCTCGATGAGCTGCTCCGCGCTGATCGGCTCGCCATCGTCCAATCCCCAGGGACTGGCGCGGTCCAATTGTTCGTTCGTCAGTTGCCGAATGACGCGCGCCGCGTCGTCGGTGGCGCGTCGCAGGTGGGTCAGCGTCTCCAGCCTGTTGGGGGACGGATGCTCGGCGGCATGCTGGGCGTTGCCGGCGTCAACCACGTCCCAGGTCAAGGGTGGCAATGGCTGATTCGCCACGAGCGCCTGGACCAGACCCATGACCAGTTCGGTGACCCCGGCGATATGATGCACTGTCGTGCCGACGGTCCATTCCTCGACCGGGCTGATGGATCGCCAATGACCTTCTGGTCTCGCCTCGATTGCCGTGACAAGCTCGTCGGTCACGCGCTCAAGGTGTGTTGCCAATCGTTCTGCTCGATCATTCATGGTCAACTCTCCGCCAATCCGATCCAGTTCCATGTCGACATGCGCCGGCCATCGGTCATGTCATCCCTCCTTTATGGCATCTCCCATTCGATCCTTCCTGATGGGGAGCAGTCTCCTGCTTCAGCCGCGCCCATCCGCGCCGGCGTCCGCTTGGACCGAACCATTCGCTGTTCCATGTGTTGATCGCTCCTTCATGCTTGACGGTCAAGGGGACGGTCGCTGGGTCGCTGGTCCGCACGGCCGTCCGCGTCATCGGCGCGATGTCTCGCCCAGACGACGAGCGCCGCGATAGTCATCGCTGCCACGGCCGCAACGCCGGGTAGCAAGCGTTCGCCGCTCTCGCCGTGGTCTTCGCCCGCGTGCGCCATCGCCTCGCCGAAGCCGAGGACGACCACGCCCCAGGCAATCAGGCCGGCGCCAACGACCGGGGCGAGCTTGCGTCCCCACGACACGGTCTTTTCGATCGCCATCACGCCGGTCAGCGCGGCCATCCAGAACAGGTTGCCAACCCCGACCGCGAACATCACCAGCATCAGCGCCCAGCAACAGCCGAGGCAGAAGAGCCCGTGGCGGAGGCCGAGAGCGCCGGCCCGTCGCGTCCCCCGGCCATAGAACCGCCAGAGGAAGCTCATGGGCGTACGGCAGGCGTCCAGGCAGCGCTCTTTGAGCGAGCTGAACTGGAACGCCCCCGCCACGAGCAGCACTACCCCGGTGATCAGGGCCGGCTGCGCGTCGAGCCACGCCCACCGTTCGGCCAGCGCGTGCAGTCCGGCGTCCGCCGCCAGCGCGGCGCCGGCAAAGCCGGTCCAGACGACGAAGTAGCCCGCCAGGAACGTTCCCAATGCCAGACGCGGCCGCGCTTGCGACCGGCTGACGCGTGCGAAGAGCCCGACCATCGGCGCGCTGGACGGCAGCATCATGGCGCCGGTCATGAGCTGCCACGTCGCCAGGAAGAGGATCAGGTTGCCGATGGTCGGCAGCGTGCCCGTGGCCAGCAACGCATCGTGCGACACCAGATCGGCCCGGCCGACCAGGAAGAGGGTCGCCGTCAGGCCCCACGCCGCGATCACGACCAACCAGACCAGCGACGCTTCCGGTCGCGCTGTTTCTCGTCGCGCTAACGCCATCGATGGTGCTCCCTTCGGCCTCCAGGATGGTGTCGGAGGCGAGACCCTCCTATGCTCCGAACCGGAAGAGACCCTGGATCGCGTTGTGGCCCGCCAGGTCGATCTTCGACAGCCCGTGCGTCTCGCCGCCGCGACGGAAGCGGGAAGCCTTGCCGACGTAGGCCGGCGCACCGGGGATCGTCGAGAAGACGGTGTCATGGAGCGCGGTCACCTGCCCGGTTGCGCCCTGGAAGGGAGCGAGCTCGGCTTCGACCGTCTCCCCGATCTTCAGCGTGCCTTTTCCCTCCGCGACCGTGAAGACGATCGGTGCCCGCTCGACGGTGATCACCTCGCCGATCAAACCAGCCAGGTCCGCGATGGCGCCGCCGAGCTGCCCGGTGAAGACCTTCAGCATCGCCTCCTGCTGTTCCGGCGTCGTCTCGTCGTCGACGTAGACGACCGCTTGCCAGTTGCCGTTCAGCACGTTGCCGGGGATGTGGACCGAGAGCGCCAATGTCCGCGCGGCGACGTCGATCCCTTCGATCGTGCCCTGGTCGATGCGCCAGGCCAGGGCCGAGTCGCACGTTCCGCCGTCGGGGTCCTCGCCGACCCAGCAGGGGCAAAGCGTGTTGCAGGTGCAGACTTCGAGCAATCGACCTTCGATCTGATAGACCATCGTCTTCTCCTCTGCCTGGATAGCCAGGTCCGCCGCGCCGGTCAGACGAGTTCTCAACAACGACGCCGCTCCGAGCAGCGCGCCGCCGGCTCTGAGCGTCCGGCGCCGGTCAATTCGCGTATCGTTCATATCAGCGTCCTTTCACCACGTCTCACATCCGCATCCTCCTGATTCCGGGCAGCAGCTTTGCAAGCGGCTACCCACCTCCGACGCACCGCCGGTGCGACCCGGCCGGCCACGACCGAGCCCGCGGCCCGGCTTTACGATGCCCGGAAATCGGCCGCGGCACATCCGCAGGAGTTGCGCAATTTGGGGGCTGGGTTCAAGGGAAGAGATGGGTAAAGACTACGTAGTGGGTGCGGGCCCCTGGTCAGGGGAGGCTGCAACCGTGTACTAAGGTGACAGCCTCCCGCCGGGAGTAGACACCAACCCGCTGGCACGGTCTAGGAGTGCTACATGACCGCGCGGGATCACGGGCGCAGACTGGCGCCGAGTGCGCCGAGACCGCGCGCGAGTTCGCGGGCGGCGTAGACGTTGCCGAGGTGCGGACCGGCGACGGTCAGCGTGCAAGCGCCACCCTCATCGCAGGTGAACCGCACGAGTCCACCGCCCCCCGTGCCGTGATAGAGGTCGGGGTCACCGCCCACCTCGAGCCCAAACGCCGTCCGGATCGCCTCACGTAGCGCTCGTTGCGATCCCGCATGTCCAGGGAAGAGGAACTGGAGGCCTTCGAGCCGCATGCCATAGCGCACCAGCAGCACATGGCATTCCCGGCCAAAGAAGGTTGACGGCGCTGCTGCCAGGCACGTCTCGAACCTGGTCCCGTCGCCCCAAGGTTCCCATTCGCCGCAGGCGACGCCGAGCCGGTCGGCCACCGCGTGCGCGTCCTCTCCCCACGCCACCCCTAGGACTTGGTCTGGCTGCTTCATCCGGAATCCTCGTGTTGCCAATCGCCGGTCGAAGGTGCGGCGGCGTGCTACGGCCGGCCGCTCCAGCCCGCGTTGATCAACGTCTTCACGGCCTTGAGCCGATCGCGATTGAGCGCGTTCCAGATCTCGTCGTCGCTGGTGAAGACGCCGTGGATCCAGTCGCCCGTCCAGGCGTGCCCCTCGACTCCACGGTAGATCGCCGGCCGCTCCGCGACCGGTGCGGTCGCGAAAATCTGAACGACCAACTGCTCCTCGCTATCCCCCACGAAGCCGCCGGTTAGCTCGCGGACGTACCGAATCCGGGCGACCGTGGTCATGCCCTTCAGGTTCTCGCCCTTCTTCATGCCGTTGGCCAGCTCCTGGCCGGTCGCCAGCGAGACGTCGTCACGGTCCCAGCCGGCCAGCCCGTAGTTCGGCGCCCAGTGGACGATCGAGAGAACGCCTGCCTTCGGATCGCCAGTTCCAGGCAGGAGGGGAGTGAGGAAGCCGTTGCGATAGGCGCCCCTTGGGTGGACGGTGCCCAGGTAGATCCTCTTCTTGTAGACCCGTTTGCTCTCCTCGAATTTAGTGGCCAGCCCCTCCAGTTGACCCCGGATCTCGCCCCCCGACCCCAGGGCCACGATGATCCGGTCGCCGACCGTCTCCTTGGCGCCCTGGACGATCGGCTGATTCCAAAGCGCCTCGATCGATGGCGCCATCCAGTTCATCGCCGGGTTAGCGGCGTCGGGTCGGGGCAGCATCACCTCGGCGGCGTACTCAGTACCGGAACCGGTCGTTGGCCCGATCACCCGCTTGTAGACGTCGGCCTTCTGAAGCCCGGCCTGGGACTGACCGATGGTGAAGGCGGCCTCAATCTCCTTCGTGCCGGCGCGGATCGCGTCCTGGGCACGATTGCGGGTCACGTTCGGCGCGTCGCCCGGCCTGACGGCCTCGTCGAGGTGACTGTCGCCGAAGAGCTTGCCACCGCCCTGGATCGTGACCCCTTGCTCGTTGTCCCAGTCGTGGAAGACCTTGCCGAGCAGATCACCGAGGGTGACGGCCGGGAGATCGCTCGCCATCTCCTCGACCTCGGCCGAAATCTCCTCGTAGATCGCCTGAACAGAGCCGAAGACAGTGACGGCATTGGTGTCCTGGTCGTTCATGGCGATCGCGGTGTCGAGGGCGATCTTGTGGCGCAGGTTGTACCAGAAGAGCGGGTACTTGCCGCCCCAGTAGTCGCGGATCTCGCCGATCGGGGTGCGGACGTGCCCGGCCGCAAAGGCGTCGGTCAGGAAATGGCCGGCGGCCGCCTCCATCGCCAACGCGTGGGAGAGACTGCCGCCGCGCCCGCCGCCGGCCTCGTACGCGAGCCAGAGTGCATCCTCATGCCGGCTGCGATAAGTGCCGCCTGCGCTCGCCTCGCCCGGCGCGGTCGGTTTCGGCGCGCCGCTGGCGTCCCGCCCGCGGGGGGCCGCGAAGTGGGCTGTGTTGGCGGCCGCCCGTTCTTGGTAGCGGCGCTCGACCGCTTGCTTGACGCCATCGGTGAAGACCCAGCTCGCCCAGATGCCACCGCGTTGGAAGCGCCGGTCGGACCCAATTGCCTCTTTGAGAGCGTAGACGATCTCGTCGCGGGTGCCTTGGCGGGTGCCGCGGTTGCCGGGTTCCTTGGCGAGGTTCATCAACTCGTGCGGATCGAAGTAGTCTCCGGAGAGTGCGATCACATCGCCGTAACTCAGCTCGAACCGCTCGTCACCTGTTTCGCCACCGAGGTTGACGGTCGTGCCGCCTGTCGCGGTGTCGCCCAGCGACTGGTGCTCACCCGAGCCGAACCGGCGGATCGGCGCGCATTCCGCCGTCACGGCAGGCGCCGCGATCGGGCCGACGATCAGCCGCTGCACGGCGGCATTGCCATGTGTCCGCTGAAGCGCATGAAGTGTGTGGCGCTGCTGCTGCGGCGCGAGGCGCTTGAGCAGGGGTATGCCATCGGGGCTGGACCAGGCGAGCATCGACGGTTGGACCGGCGGCCGCGCCTCCGCGCCACCCTCCGGTCGTTCGTGGGCATTGGACACCGGGGACCGCGGCGCGGCCGGTTTCGCTGTTGTCTGGCGCTCGGTCGCTTGCTTTATCCGGTCGCTCATCGGACGTCTGCTCCGTTCCCTGGCCTTGCCTTGCGCCGTAACGAGATTGCTCGTCGATACTTGACCCCTCCGATGCACGAGGATTCAGGGTGTTGCCACTTGCTCGCTCCTCCCTCAGCGCTGAACAGTGGCCGCTGGGGCCGTGCCGATTGTCACGATGAAGACCGCGATCGGGCCCCGCGCGACGTTTTGGGTCGAGATCCGGCCGGGGGCAGGAACGAGCAAGTGGTCGCCCGGCGCCAGCGAGACCCGCGCGTCCGAGGGAAGCGGCTTCCCGGCAGCATCAGCGGGCGCGTAAAACGCCGGGTCAGAGACCAGCACGTTCAGCGCACCCGACTCGACGGCGAGCAGGCGTGCGGCGGGTTCCCCAATGTCGAAGTTCGCCCCACGTTCATAGCTGGCGCGTACGAGTGCGACGGAGATTGGCTCGGCGCCCAACCTGCCCGCCGTGACGAGCGGCGGACCCACCCTGGCAACACCGGCGACGGCCAAAGGCTCAACGATCGCCCCGCCGGTCAAGGGTTCGCGGGTGCTGCTCCGGCTCGTGACCGCGAGTGTGACAACGAGCGCAACGGCCGGTTCTGCCCCGTGGTTGGCGATCGTGGGCGAGGATGCAACATCGTAGAAGACGAGGAACTGGTCGCCCGCATCGTAGGTGACGGGCGGACCGGCCGGGACCTCCTCGTGGACCGGGCCGGGTGTGCCGGTCGGGGGGAGGTAGGCCCGCGCGTGCGCCTGAACGGTCAGCGTGCCGGACTCGACGAAAAACAGATGCGCCGCGGTCCAAGCGGTCGCCTCCGCCCCCGGTGGGAGGGGTGGCGCGCGACAGCGCAAGAGTGTTGAAGGCATGCGGGAGCGTGTGCCAATCGAGCGTCGCCTCGATGAGCCAGGCGACCGTCACCCCCTCGGCCGGGGTGCTTTCGGCCGGGCTGGGCGTGGCTTGCTTGGCGGTCGCCGCGGCCACCATTGGCGGCAGTAGACTGAGGGCAAGGAGCAGTACAACGAGGGAAAGGGAAAGGCGACGAGGGAATCCGCGATTGAGATTGGTGGCGGTGCGGGCAATGTCGCCGCGATGGTGACATCTCCCTGGATCCCGCGCGTGGTCATCTTTGTGCGGGTTCATAATGGGTCCTTTTCGTGATGTCGTGCTTTCCAGTTCGTTCATCTGATTCGGTTGCAGACGATTGGGCCAATGGCAAGTGCCACCCGACGACGCCGACGTTTGGCGGCAGGGCGCGGCATCATCCTGCGTTGCCGCACCGTGACGCGCATCCGCAGGAGTTACCCATTTTCAGGAGGATGTGCAGGCAGAGATGTGGGTAGAAACGACGTAGCGGGATCAAGAATGGTGGTTAAGCCAGGTCGCGGTCCTGCGCCAGGGCCGCGGCCTCCCTCCGGGAGTGAACACCGAGCTTGGTAAAGAGGTTGGTGATGTGCCGACCGACGGTGCGCGGGCTGATGAAGAGGTGCTGGGCGATCTCCTTGTCGGTGAAGTGTTGAGCTAGGAGACGCAGCACGTCTTGCTCGCGGGAGGTGAGTCCGAAGGGTGCCGGGGCGGCATCCGACGGCGGTGGCGAACTGCCGGACAGCGCGCTCGCCGTCACTGCCATCACTTCGGTGATCGCATGGTCGACGGGGAGTTCCCGTCCCGCGGACTGGGCGGCAGCGAATGCTCGCTCGCCCAGACCGCGCCGCGGCGAAGCCAGGATGTGCTTGTTCTCCAATTCGAGGAGCCGCGAACGTGGACGCCCCGCCTGCTCCCGGAGAACGGTTGCCGTGCCGAACAGGCGTGCGGCTGAAGCGTACTGATGGCAGCAAGCAAGCATGGAGACAACGGCGTCGAGCCACGCGGCGATGCTGCCCGCATTCCCTTGTTCCTGATGGAGATCGAGCGCCTCCGCGTGGAACGCCCACGCCCGCGCGTGATCGCCCCGACCGCGTGCGATCTTGCCCAGGTGATCGAAAACACTGGCGATGCCTCGCTTGCCGCGGAGATCGCGGAAGATGGTCAGCGCCTCTTCGAAGTGCTCGGATGCGCGGCCGTCATCTCCTTGGTGGAACGCGACGTCGCCCAGGATGTCAAGCGTGAGGGCAATGTGGCGTCGTTTCCCGAGTGCCCGATGCGTTGCCAGTGCTTCCTGACCGAGGGACGTGGCCTCATTTATTTCGCCGCGATCGAGGGCGATGTGGGCGAGGTAGGTGAGGGTAACGGCGCTGCCCTCGTCGTCGCCGAGCGCCCGCTTGATCGCCAGCGCCTCTCGGTGCAGCGTTGTCGCGCGGTCGAGATCGCCTTGCTGGTGGGCCAAGAACCCGAGCGGCCCCAAGGCATAAGCGATCCCCTCGGGGTCACCGCGATCGCGCGCGAGGGCCAGGCTCTCGTCACCAAAGGCGCGCGCCGCCGCGTCGTCGCCCTGCTCGATCGCCAACCAGGCCGCGCCGTAGAGTGCCTTGCCGAGCAGACCGACGCGGGTTGGATCGCCACGACCGCCGGCGATCGCGGCATCCAACCAGCGACGCCCCTCACTCAGATGGCCGTGAACCAGCCAGAAGGCCCAGAGCGCCCAGGCGAGGCGCAGCGTCCGCGTGACCGATCCCGTCTCGGTGGTCCAAACCAGCGCTGCTCGCAGGTTGTCGTGGTCCGCGGCCAACTGATCGAGCCTTGCTGCCTCCGGCGCCTTCTCGGCACGCGCCGGCGCTCCTTGCTCGGCGAGCGTGAGGAAGAAGGTCGCGTGCCGCCGTCGCGCGGCCTGCGCCTCTCCACACGCCGACAGCTGCTCCAGGCCGAACTCGCGGATTGTCTCCAGCATGGCGAAGCGCGGCGCACCGCCCGGTCCCGTCACCGGTCGCAGCAGGCTCTTGTCGACCAGCAAGCCCAGACCGTCGAGGACGGAGGGCGACGAGGCGGCCAGGCGGGAAGGCGGAAAGGAGCGATTGTCGGTCTCCTCGCCGTCTCGCCGTCTCGCCGTCTCGCCGCCTACGGCCTCGGCCGCATCGAGCGAACAGCCGCCGACGAAGATAGCCAATTGTCGGAAGAGCGCCTGCTCGTCGGGCGTGAGCAGGTCATAGCTCCAGGCGATCGCGTCGCGCATCGCGCGCAACCGGACGGGCTGGTCGCAGGGACCGCCGCTCAGGAGTTGGAGTCGGTTGGTCAGACGCGCAAGCAGGGCGGGCGGCGACAGGACCTTGACCCGGGCCGCGGCCAACTCGATGGCCAGCGGCAGCCCGTCGAGCCGGTGACAGATCTCGGCGACGATGGGGGCGCTTGCGGTGGTCAGCACGAATTCGGGCCGGAAGGCGCGGACCCGTTCCACGAATAGGGCAACCGCCTCGCACGCGGCGATTTCCGTGTCCGACGGGAGCGATGCCAGATCGGGCAGACCCAGCGGCGGCACCACCCACTCGTGCTCACCCGTCGCGCGCAGAGCGGCGCGGCTGGTGACCAGGATCGTCAGTGTCGGGCAGGCAGCCAGCAGGTCGACGAGGAAGGGCGCGGCGGCCAGCACCTGCTCCAGGTTGTCGAGCAGGAGGAGGGCGGTGTCGTGCCGCAGATGGGACGTCAGGCTATGCGTGGGCGATTGCTGGCTCGTCTCGCGCAGGCCGAGCACCTGTGCGATGGCCGCGGGAACCAGGGCCGGATCAGTAATCGCGGCCAAGGGGACGAACCACATGCCGTCAGGAAAGTCCTCATCCAACCCTGCCACCGCGGCAAGCGCCAGCCGGGTCTTGCCGACCCCGCCCGGACCGGTCAGCGTGAGCAGCCGGACGTCGGGCCGGCGCACCAGGTCCTGGACTTCGGCGATCTCTCGCGCCCGACCCATCAGGCGCGTGAGGGACACGGGCATGCCGCCGGTTCGCGCGGTCTCGGGTCCGGGAAGTGACCGCAGCGGCGCCGGCTGGCGATCTCGTTCGGCTGACGACGGCGTGGACATATCGCTGACCATTCCCTCGGCGATCGCAATGGCACGGACGCACGATTCGAACATGTGAGCAGGATGGGCGCGCGGCCGGCAGCCGTTCCGCAGGCTAGTTGCATCATAGCGAGGACCGCGGCAGGCGCCATCGGCAAGACTGCCTATACCGCGGGGCGGCCATTCGATCAGCCCGCTTGGCCAATTATCAAAATGTGGCCAACGGGCTCTTCATGGCGGTCATACTCGTCATGGATGCCATAGATGCCATAGACGCTTATACCTAGAAGGTGGGCATCTATGGCATCTATGACATCTATGATTCTGTGTGGGCCGTCGCCCAACGCGTCTGCTATGATCCGCGCTGGGCCGACGATGCCCCGTATTGGCTTGGTAAGGATAGGAGGGTGAAATGAAGATGACGCTGACTGGCCACGCGTTCCGCTAGCCATCACTGGCGCAACGAGTAGGCGATTTCACTACTGCACATGAGGAGAATCCCACATGGCCACAACGGAGGCTGCTCCGGTGGCCCGCGGTAGCGCGGGCCAAGCGTTTCTTGTTGGCGAAACGATCTATTTGCGCGCCGTCGAGCTCGGCGACGCCAAGACGACGCCGCGGTGGCGGCCGTCGCCCTTCCCCATCCCGGCCGAGGTCGCCGAGGAGAACCTGAAGAAGGAAATCCCCGATCAAAGCCGTGACCGCTCGCAACGGCTGATCGCCTTTCGCGTCGCGGACGACCGGCCCGTCGGTTCGGTCATGATCGAGACTCAGGCATTCCCCTCGGTTTGGGTCTACGAGCTCCACGCCGATCCGATCCTCGGCGAGCGCGGCGGCGCGGTGCGCGCCGAGATCATGCGGCTGGTCGTGCCGTGGCTCCTCCACGAGCGCGAGAAGATGGCCGTCTGGGTCGATACGGTCGGCGGCGACACCCAGGTCGAAGCGGCGGCAGCCGACCTCGGCATGCGCTTCGCCTACCGCCTGCGCGAGGCGATCTGGACCGATGGCCAGTGGCACGACGAGGTGATGTACGAGGCGCTTCACCCAGCGTGGATCGAGCGGCTCGGACTGCCCAAGGCCGCGGTCGAGGGCGCGGTCGAGCGCGAGGTGCGCCACCCGGCCCCGCTGCTCCTGCCGACGCCGGACGAGCCGCCTGGCACCGCGGTGATGGTCGGCGAGCGCCTCTATCTCCGTCCACTCGAAGAAGACGACATGGCGGCAATCGCCCGCTGGTCGCTCCAAGAGACGGAGACGTTCCACGAAGACGGGCGATATGTACGCAGCTCGATTGCGCACTGGCATTGGACGAAGAAGCTGGCGGAGGACGATCCGCCCGAGTGGGTCCGCTTCGGCATCGTGCTGCGAGAGACCGACGAGTTGATCGGCGCCAACGGCATCGCCGACATCGACTGGGTCAACCGGATCGCGGAGACGGAGACCGAGATCTACCGGCACGAACACCGCGGCGGCGGCTACGGTTCGGAGGCGAAGCACCTGCTCTTGACCTACGCCTTCGAGCGCCTTGGCCTGCATTCGGTGAAGTCGTTCGCCTGGTCCTTCAACACCCGCTCGGCGGCGGCGCTGCGCAAGCAGGGCTACCGCGACGCCGGCTGCATACACTGGTCCGGCTTCAAGGACGCCGACTTCGCCGGCGACGTCGTCTTCGACCTGCTTGCCTCGGAGTGGCGCGCGGCGCGGCGGTAAGGCGGTAAGGCGATAGGCGATAGGCGACAGACGACAGACGACAGACGACAGACGACCAGCTACCCGAGACAAAGTCCCTCCGGGACTGTGGCAACGAACGCTCATCACCACGGTCCCGGAGGGACTTTGTCATGCGTAGCACGGGCTTGTATCCCCGTGCCATCGTCCCGCGGAGACCAGGCAATTACCCCCGGCCCTGACGCCTGACGCCTGACGCCTGTCGCCTATGCCGCGCTCAACACCCCCTCCAGCTTCTCCTCAACCTCGTTCTCGTTGGGGAAACGGCCGGTTTCCTTCTTCGAGAAGAGCGTGTCGCCGTTGAGCGAGACGTCGAAGATGCCGCCGGAACTGGGGATCAGCGTCACCCCGCCCGGAATCTGCTCGTGGTAATCGTGCAGGATGTTCTCCGCCAACCTGGCGGCTCTGGCGAGATACCCTCAGCCAGTGCAGTAGAGGATCTCGACCTGCCGCGTCCTCGCGTCCGTCACCCTGTACTCCTTGTCGCGTGAAACCTGCGCCGGCGACGATACGCCGGCCAACCACGGCGGTAACTTTATCGCCGTTACTTCCCTCTGGCAAGTATCGTGCCTCGTTCCCACCGACGCGACAGATGAAGGCAAGCACATTCGTGCAATGATTGCCTATTCGATTGCGATCTTGCGCATCGTGGGCTATGGTGCCCATGACCTGAAAGTCCTAGCCACGGCGAGACCGGTGAGCGCGGTGTCGCCAGGGGAGCATCCATGATGATCGATCCTATGCCGCGGCCCGGCCGCCCGGCGGATGGCACGTGCGGCCGCTACCCGGTCGCCGATCTCATCCAGGCGCGAATCGACGGCCGGATCAGCCGCCGCGACCTCATCCGACGGGCGACGCGGCTCGGTATCGCCTCCCCGGTCGTCGGCGTGATGCTCCATGCCACCTCGGACTTCGCCTTCGGCGCGCCTGCCCCGCGTCCCAGCCGAACCAGGCGCGCCTACCAGGAAGCCGAGACCGTGCCGGCCGATGCGCCGACGAAGCCCACGGGCGACGCCCAACAGGGCAGCGTCATCGTCGCCGGCACGACCGCGGAGATCGAGACGCTGCACCCCTACTTGACCAACCCCCTCGACGGCGGATTCGACGTCTGGGTCGGGGTCGTCGACGGTCTCCTCGTCTACGACGCCAAGCAGCAGTTGCAACCGGCGCTGGCGGAACGCTTCGAGGTCTCGCGCGACGGCTTGACCTACACCTTCGAACTCCGTCAGGGGGTGACGTTCCACAACGGCGACGACTTCACCGCCCAGGCCGTCGTCGACTCCTGGCAGATGATCGTCGACCCGGAGTTCGGCGCCTACAACAAGCTCGGCTGGGACAAGATCGAGACGATCGAAGCGCCCGACGACCACACCGTCGTCATGACGACGAAGGAGGTCTACGCCCCCTTCCTCTCCTACGTCGGGACGACCGGCATCTGCCCATCGCGGGCGTTGGCCGAGGGCGTGGACCTCTTCCGCCAGGAGTTCGGGCGGCGACCGATCGGCACCGGGCCGATGAAGGTAGCCGAATGGAACGTGCCGGAGCAGGTCACCCTCGAGCGCAACGATGACTACTGGGGGCGGGCGCCGAAGCTGGACGAGGTCGTGATCCGGGTTGTGCCGGATGCGGGCGCGCAACTCGCGGCGCTGGCGGCGGGCGAGATGCAGGTGGTCGGCAGCACTGGGGCGCTGAGCGCGACGCGGGTGGACGCCGCGCTGGCCATCGAGGACGTCGCGGTGCTGGAACACCCCTCCCAATCCTGGTATCACCTCGATCTGAAGCACGTCGACTTCCTGCGCATAACGAAGGTGCGCCAGGCGCTCGACTTCGCCACCCCGACCCAGGAGATCATCGACACGCTGCTCAAGGGCCGCGCCGTGCCGGCCGTGGCGGACCAGATGCCCGGCACCTGGGCCCACAACCCGAACATCGAGCCACGCCCACACGATCCCGAGCGAGCCAAGGAGCTCATGGCCGAAGCTGGCCTGCGGCCGGGCGCTGACGGCGTGCTCGCGGGGACGCCGCCCGATCCGCGGACGATCGACCCGAACGCGCTGCCGCCCGCCACGCCGGCCGCCACGCCGACCGCCGGCCTGATCCCGTTCGAAATGGAGTTGTGGGGCCTCGCCGGCAACGCCGAGACGCAGCAGATCGTCGAGATCATCGCCGCCAACTGGAACGCGATCGGGATCAAAACGACGACGAAGTTCGAATCGCCGGCGACGATCTGGGGAACGCAGGGGTATCAATTCAGCGACAAGATGACGGCCTGCCTCTACCCCTGGGTCAATTCGAACGACCCCGACGACCTCTTCTACTGGCACAGCTCGCAGATCCCGACCAGCCCGACCGGACCCGGCTACAATCTGCCGGCTTTCTTCTTCCCCTACAACTTCCAGGAGGAGATCGACAAGCTGACCGAGGATGCGGTCGCCGAAGTGGATCAGGAGCAGCGCAAAGAGCTCTACTGGCAGATCCAAGAGCTGCTGCACGAGGAGGTGCCGGTCATCTTCTTGTATTGGGCCAAGGTCTTCCCGGTCGCCGCGACGACCGTCGGCGGCTTCTGGCCCAGCGCGTTCAACAACTTGCTGTGGAACGTCCAGGATTGGTACCTCGCGGAGGGGTCAGGAGTCAGGGGTCCGGAGTCAGGGCCGGATGCGACGTCGTCCCCGACCCCTAACTCCTGACCCCTGACCCCGACGATTGAGAGGAGCGCTTAATGTCTCACCGGCCGTATCGACCGCGGGTCTTTGCCTTCCTGGCGATCCTGCTCATGCTCGCCGGCGTGGCGACGCCCGCGCTGAGCGCCCAGGAGGCCTCGCCAGTAGCCGCGACGGGGGAAGCGTCCCGCTCGATCACCCGCGCGGAGTTCGAGGAACAGCTCCGGCAGGCCTTTTCCCTTGAGGAACCGGCGGCGCGGGGCGGCACGGTGATCCTCGGCGATGCGTTCGACGTCGGCACCCTCAATGGGCTGCTGGCCAGCGACGCCACGACCCTCTACGTCACGGGGCTGATCTTCGAGTCATTGGTCGTCAGCAGCCCCATCGACGGACAGCCGGCGCCAGGGTTGGCCGACTGGTGGGAACTGGCCGCGGACGGCGTTACCTACACCTTCCATCTCAACCAGGACGCCACGTGGCACGACGGGACCGACCTCACCGCCGCCGATGTCCTCTTCACCCTCGACGCCCAGATCAGTCCCGATACGGGTAGTCCCTACGGCGCGACCATCGCCGCGGTCGTCGCCTCGTACCGCGCGATCGACGATGACACGGTCGAGATCGTTGCGAATGCCCCGAGTGCGACTTTCCTGCTCGATCTCTACCTACCAATCATGCCGAAGCACATCTGGGAAGGTGTGCCGTTCGCCGAGTGGAATAGCGATCCCGGCAGCACCGGCCAGGACCCGGCGCGCGTCGTCGGCGCCGGTCCGTTCCGCTTCCAGGAATGGGTGCAGGGCGACCGCGTCACCCTGTCACGCAACCCGGACTATCACGGCACGGTCCCGGCAATCGAGGAGTTCATCTTGCGGGTGCTGCCGGATGAAACGGCGGCAGTGCAGTCGCTGGAGGCGGGCGAGATCGACGTCATGCCGGCGGTACCGGCGGCCGAGGTCGAACGCCTGACCGGACTCGACGGCGTCGACGTCGCCGTCTACGACACCTTCGAGTTCGACTTTTATCTCTACAATCTCGACGTTGAGCGGACGACACTCTTCCAGGACGTTCGAGTTCGCCGCGCGCTCTATCGCGCGCTCGACCGGCAGGCGATCGACGAGGGCATCTACTTCGGCCTGGGCGAGCCGGCGGTCGGTTCGCAGCCGGTCCTCTCGATCGCCTACGCGCCGGACCAGATGGAGACCGACAACAGCTTTGACCCCGAGGCAGCCACAGCGCTCCTGGCCGAGGCGGGCTGGACCGACAGCGACGGCGACGGGGTGCTCGACAAGGAGGGCCAACCGCTTGCCTTCGAGTTGCTTACCTACAGCGGCGACCAGAAGGTGCAGCGGACCGCGACCTACATGCAGCAGGCCTGGGCGGAGATCGGAGTCGAGATGACGCCGGTCCTGATCGATCTGCAAACGCTGATCGAGACGGTGGCCGGGGAGCGCAACTTCGAGATGGCGATGCTCGGCTTCAGCTGGGACGCCACGGCCAACCAGGGGGCGATGTTCGCCTGTGGCGGCGGCTTCAACGTGATGGGCTATTGCAACCCGCGCTACGACGAGATGGACGAGCAGCAACGCTACGAGCTGGACGAGGCGCGGCGGGTCGAACTGTTGATCGCGCAAGCGAACATCATCTGGGCCGAGATGCCCGTCGGCATCATTGAATTCATCCAGGGCCGCACCGGCTACGGCGCGCACCTCCACAACTTCCACCCCAACGCCTACGCCCTGCTCTGGAGCCTGCCCTACGTGTGGGTGGAAGGTTCGTAACCAGGCGGATGGACGTATCGGGACCAGGATGCCATCCGC
>JBOGUF010000033.1:0-50753 GCA_050696075.1 Thermomicrobiales bacterium | reverse complement strand
GCGCCGGCCTTGCCGGGCGCTACGTCGTGATCCGCCCGCGGCGGCGGGGGCAATACCTGCCGTGGCGTCGACGATACGGGCAATGGAGTCTGCTTCCCCGTCGAATCGACCTGTTGCCCCTCATTGGGAGCCATTCAGTGCTGTCCTCGCAACCGCGACCCGTGCGGTTGTGGGTGTCTGTGACGGCAACGCCTGCACCCAGTCAACGACCTGCCAGAGCGGTGTCCGCGTGGGGACCGAACCGGTCGCGTGTGTGGCGCTGGATTCGTGTCACGACGAAAGATGCTGTGCATCCGCCTGTTTTGGGGTAGCGGTTTGCCATGGGCCATTGACAGTCAGGATAGAATGTTGACATACGCAAGGAATCGGTTGCTCTTGCGCTGATCCAGGTCCAGGTTCCGGCCTTCCCTCTCCTTCCGTTCGTTCTGGCTTGTTCGCGGGAGTGGTAGCCGGCATGGTAACGCGAGTTCCCATGGTCCACGAGCGGCTCGCGCGCTGCGGTAAGCGGCGGCGGCTTCGGCGTGGCCACTTCAAAAGCGAACGCGGAAGGGAAGGAGGTCGTTCTCTGGGGCCGGGAAGGAGCCACGTCCATGGAAGTTCCGCGCCGACGCCTCGATCTCAAGGATGAACCGGAACTGATCTCGCCGCCAATCGTGGCGGAACCGCTCTACCAGTGTGCGATTGCCGTCACGGTCCTGGCGTTTCTGCCGCACGCGGAGATCGACGTCGAGGTCGACGGCGTGATCGCCGTCAGTGCGGTGGCAGGGTTCCCGATGCCGGACGGGGAGACCTTTGCCCTGCCGAATCCGCTCGTCGCCGGCCAGGTCGTCCGCGCGCGGCAGCGAAAGGATGGCGTCCAGAGCGCATGGTCGGACGGCGTGACTGTCCGCGATCACACGGTGGACTACCCGGCGGGACCGCCGCGACCGGAAGTGAACCCTGCCCCGGTCCACCAATGCGGGGCTCGGACGGGGGTGAGCAACCTCCTCATCGGCTGCAACGTGTGGATCACCGCCGATGGGACCGAGGTGGGGCGGGTCGACGGCGCTAAGGAACACCAGGGGGTCAACGTCAACCCGGACTACGGGCTTGGGCAAGACGTCATCGCCTGGGCCGATCTTTGCAAAGATCCCAGTCCACCGTCCCAGACGCACGTCACCCAGTTGCCGCCGGCGCCGCTGCCGACCCCGGCGTTCGAGCCGATCTACGAGGGCGGCGAGCAACTGACGCTGATCCAGCTCGCCAACGGCGCCCGCTTCACGCTCGACCGAGATGCGGTCAACCAGGGGACGTGGCGGACCTGGGGGCAACGGCACCACGTCGGGCTCGCCCCGCCCTTCGCGAACGGCGAGTCCTTTGCCGCCACTCAGCGCCTTTGCCCGTCCGACCCGCCGAGCGGCACCGGGACCGGCACGGTTCAACCCTGCTCCTCACTGCCCGCGCCGACCGTCGCCCCGATCCAGGACGGCGACACCAGCGTCACCGTATTGACCTTCGTGCCGGACGCGACGATCAAGGTCTATCGCAACTTCGCGGAAGTCGGTGAAGGTGGCGGACCGGTCGTCCAAACCTCGGAGGCGCTGCTCCTCGGCGACATCATTCACGTGACCCAGGACCTCGCCAAATGCGAAGGGAGCACGGCGCAGGAGGTCGGGCCGAAATGCGTGGCGCCGCATCTCTCCTCCAACCCGGCCGGGCTCAATCTCTTCCCGGTCGGGTTCCTGGAGTATGACGGCGGGACCGCGACGATCGATGGGCAGACCTTTTCGGTCAAGGGCACGGTCTTCTACCCATCAGAGAACGACGGCAAGGAGGAACCGTTCTACGAGCGTCTAGCGAAGCTCGGACCGGCGCCGATCGTCTTCATGGCGCATGGCAACCATGCGATCTTCCGCGATCCTGCCAACAAGAACAACGAGTCGTGCAGCAACCCCGGCGGTTGGGAGGAGATTCCCAACCACGAGGGGTACGCCTACTTCCAGCGACAGTTGGCCCGGATGGGGATCATCGCGGTCGCGGTCTATTCGAACGAAACGAACTGCATCGGCTATTCGGCGACCAACATCCATCACCGTGCCGGACTGATCATCGAGTCGATCAAGCACTTCCAGGGGTTGAACGCCGGCGACCCGATCTTCGACGGGAAGATCGACTTCGGGCGCGTCGGGCTGATGGGGCACTCGCGCGGCGGCGACGCCGTCGTGACGGTGCCCGAGGTCATCGGCGCGATCGGGGTCACCATCCGGGCGGTGATCGCGCTGGCTCCGACCGACACCGGGGCGTCGAGCGGCGCGCCGAAGACCTATTCGTTCATGACGATTCTCCCGGCCGGCGACGGCGACGTGCGCCGCAACGATGGGGTGAAGTTCTACGATCAGGCAAGCCCGGACCCGTTCAAGTCCCAGCTCTATGTCCACTACGCCAACCACAACTTCTTCAACACGGAATGGCCGGAGGACGACGGCAAGGGGCCGCCGGTGATGTCCCGCGCCGACCACGAGCGAGTGCTCTCCGCGTACGGCTGCGCGATCTTCCGCGCGGCGCTGCTGAACCACGCCACGACCGGCTTCCTCGTGGGTACGCATCTCCCATCGGGCGCACCGAGCGGCAACGTCTACCTCTCTTTCGAATGGGAGAAGCAGCTCGATGTCGACCACCACGAGGACGGCAACGGAATCGGGGTCAATTCGCAGGGCCAGGGCACCTCACAGTCGGGCGGCTTGACCGCGGACGAGTATGATCTCGCCCAATCCGGGTCGACCTTCAACGGGACCTTCTACGGCAACACGACCGGGATGGTGGCAGAGCACAAGGAGGGGATGGGTGCCTTCCGCTCGCCGTTGGCCAAGGTGACGGACCTCACCCAGAGCGAGATCTGGATTCGCGCGGCCGAAGTCTTCGACGGAGGGAGCGTGCCGACCGGGGCGACCGGGTTCCAGCTGGGGCTGGAGGATGCCAGCGGTTTCACCGCTTGGGTCGATTCCGATGCGGTCGGCGGCCTGCCGCGCCCGTACGACCGGACGGCGGACGACAGTTTCACGAAGACGATGCTGAACACACTCCGTTTCCGGGCCGAGTGCTTCACCGCGCCGCGCGGGCGCTTCGACATCCCGGAGATACGGGCGATCTTGCTGCGCTGCAACCGGCCCGACAACCGGGCGCTGGCCTTCGACGTCTTGCAGATCGTCAAACCGTGAGGGGGAAAGAGCCATGAGCACCGACGCCGAAAGCCGCGAAGCACCCGCGCCACGCCCCGACCTGTGGGTGCTGCCCGAGATCATCAGGGTGGAGATCGAACGCCGGCAATTCGCCGAGCCCCGCGCCTATTACGCGGGGAGACGCCGGATCGAGGTCAAGGAAGCCGTCGAGATCCGGGTGCGCACGAGCGATGAGATCAAGGCGCGGGCCATCACCCCGTCGCTCTTCGTCGGCGATGTGGCACTCCCCGAGTTCGAGACGATTGGCCCGAACCAGTACCGGTTCTTTGCCTACGAGCCGGGAAGCCTAAGGGACGGCGCGCCGATCGCGCTCGGCTGGCCGGGTGAGCCTGAGCCACGCAAAGAGAGCCGGTTCCGGTACGAGGCGCCGGCTGGATAAGGCGACGCGGGAGATCCGATGCGGCCACGCAAGGCGCCCGGCTGCTACGATTGACGGTGTAGGCAAGTCATTCGTGGAGGCATTGGGCAATGGTAACGGTTCAGATTGAGGACGAACTCGCGGCCTTTTTGCGGGATACCGACGCGCCGGTCGAGCAAACGGCGCGGGAGATGATCGTGTTGGAGCTTTACCGGCGGGGAACGATATCAAGCGGGAGAGCCGCCATTTTGCTCGGGATGCCACGGATTGATTTCATCAAGCACGCATCGAGCTTGGGCATTCCCTATATCGACATGACGCGGGACGAATGGGAAGCGGAGATGCGCACGATCGATAGATTGACGGGCTCTTGACACGCCTCTCCGTTGTCGCGGATGCCAGCCCGCTGATTGCCTTGGAACAAATCGGCCTGCTCGAGGCGTGCGGACCGCTGTTTCGTTCGTGCGTGATCCCGCCCATGGTGGCCCGTGAGATTGCGCCATCGGTTCGCCGTCCTCCGTGGATAGCGGTCCACGCTCTCGGTAAGCCGATGGACGAACGGATCATGCTGGCAAACCTCGATCCGGGTGAAGCGGAAGCTGTGGCCCTCGCCATCGAGGTCAAAGGCCACGAGGTTCTGGTGGACGATCTCGCGGCGCGCCGGTTTGCCGCTGCAATCGGTTTACCGGTGATCGGCACGGTCGGCCTCTTAGTCTTCGCGAAGCGACAGGGGGTGATCTCGATGGTTCGCCCGAGCATCGATGCCCTGCTCACGTCCGGCTTCTTCGTGTCGATTGCGGTAATCGAGCAGGCTCTGCAACGGGCGGGTGAGACCGCTCGCTAATCTCGTATTTCGGTGGGATCATCGTGACCGCCGCCGGTCCCTTCATCGAGCTGCCTCCCGGTGGGTAAGCCAATGTTTCGGGGGCGCCATCATATCCGGTAGGCCAGAGCACGCCTTTGGCAAGGTGACAACGACTATCGCATCGTTGGCTCCTTGCTCCAGCGCTCACCCAAGTACGCCCCCTGCCGCACGAGCAACTCCTGCAACTGCGGCACCGGAATAGCGCGCGGTTGGCGGCCCCACTCGACGGCGAGGGCGGCGGCGGTCCCGGCAGCCTGGCCCATGGCGAAGGCGGGAGGCATGACGCGGATCGCGCCGAGCGCCTCGTGGGTGGCCGAGATGCAGCGGCCGGCGACGAGCAGGCCGTCGAGGTCGCGCGGCACCAGGCTGCGGTAGGGAATCTGGTAGACGTTGGCGGTCTGGTAACGACCGTCAGCGCCGCCCCCATCGTCGGTCGGGCTGTGGATATCGACCGGGTAGCCGCAGAGGGCGATCACGTCGTCGAACTCGCGACCGGAGGCGAGGTCCTCGACGGTGAGGACGTACTCGCCGAGGATGCGGCGGGTTTCGCGGACACCCATCGTGGCGGCGGTGTCGGAGAGCTCGACCTGCTCGAAGCCGGGCAGCCATTTGCGGAAGAAGGCCATCAGGGTTTTGATCTGCTCCCGGCCCTCGATCTCGGCGCGGGTGAGGTCGCGCACGTCGGTGCCGTCGAACTTGAGCAAACGAGTCGTATTGATCCGCCAGACGCCCGGCTCGAGGGTGCGATAGAGACCGACGCCCTTGCGCGGGATGGGGAATTCGCCGGCCTCACGGGCTTGGGCGACAAGTGAGGCGAAGGGGCGGTAGTCGTCGGGATGGGCGCGGACGTACTCCTCGACCTTGGCGTCGTCGACATTGGCGACGCGGAAGAAGAGGGTCATCGGTTGGGTGAGACCGTCCTCTTCGCGCCCCTGTTCGAAGGCCGCGCCGGCGCGGGCGGCGACGTCGCCGTCGGCCGAGCAATCGACGGTGACAAGGGCGCGGATCGCTTCGAGGCCCGACTTGCTGACCGCGACGACGCCGGCAACCGCATCATCCTCGACCAGGGCATCCGCGACGAACGTATGCAGTTGGAGATCGACGCCAGCCTCGCGGCACATGTCGAGCGCGACGAGCTTGACGGCTTCCGGGTCGAACGGCGTCACCTTGTCGTGGCCGTAGACGATGAAGCCGCAATAGGGGCTGCCAGCCGGAGCCTTCGAGGGGTGGAGGGCCTTGCCCATCGCTTCCATGCGGAGGACCATCTCCTCGAAGATCCCCTTGATGAGTTGCTGTTGCCCATCGAGCGAGTAGCTGGTCATGCACGGCCCGACGAGGCCGGCGGTCAGGTTGCCGCCGAGGTAGCCGTAGCGTTCGATGAGGCGGGTGCGGGCGCCGCCGCGGGCCGCGGCAATCGCGGCGGCAATGCCGGCCGGGCCACCGCCGACAACGAGAACGTCGGTTTCGGCGGTGACAGGGATCGATTTGGTGTAGGTGATTGATTCTGGCACGAGACTTGGCCCCTTTGTTTGGTCGGTGTCGCTGATCACGTTAACATCGTATCGGTCAGTCCTGCCGCATCTTGCATGATCCCGATGATTCCCTCCATGTCCGCATCGGATAGGCGCACGGATGCCGCGCCGATGGCGTCGGTGATTTCGTGGTCGTTGCGCGCGCCGACGAGGGCGACGCTGACGAGGTCGTGGGCGAGCACCCAGGCAATCGCCAGTTGCGGTAAGCCAACGCCCAATCCGGTTGCGACCCCTTTCAGACGATCGACGACGTCGAGGTTGCGGACGCGGTTCTCCAGGGTGAGGAGCGGTTGGCCGAAGATGACGCCGGCGGCGCGCCAATCGGTCGGGTCGAAGACGGTGTCGCGGGTGACGGCGCCGGCGAGGAGGCCGTGGGCGAGCGGGCCGTAGGCCATAACGCCGACGCCGAGGTCGCGACAGGCCGGGAAGGTGCTGCGCGCCCAACGGCCGTCGAAGAGGCTGAACGAGATCTGGTTGGCGGCAACAGGCGTCCCGGCCATCGCCGCCGCCAGGGTGCGGACTTGGTCGCCGGTAAAGTTGGAGACGCCGACATGGCGTGTCTTGCCGGTCGCAACGAGACCCTTTAGGCCCGCCGCGACCTCCTCCAGCGGCGTATTGAGATCGGGCCAGTGGATGAGGAAGAGGTCCACGTAGTCAGTTGCCAGGCGGCGAAGACTGGCGTCGAGGTTGCTTTCCAACCAGTCGGCGCGGCTGTTGCGGCCATGGACAGCACTACCCTTGTCCCAGACTAACCCGCCTTTGGTGACGATGACCGCCTCGGCGCGGTGACCTTTCAGGGCACGACCGAGGAGTTCTTCAGCATGGCCGTTGCCGTAGGACGGGGCGCTGTCGAAACAGGTCACGCCGGCGGCAAGGGCGGCCTGGATGGCGCGGATGCCGTCGGCATCGTCGCTGGGGCCGTAGCGGGCGCCGCCGATCGGCCAGGTGCCGAAGCCGATCGCGGAGGTTTTCAGGTCGGTGATGCCGAAGGGGCGGTATTCCATAGGTCCTCCGAAAGCGGAAGGCGGAAGGCGGAAGGCGTTAGGGTTCACGGCGCCTTGAACCAAGCGGATCGGGTGTCTATTCGGACGTGGGTGCATGGCCACGCACCCCTACGGATCGCTGTCATGCCACATCTCATCTCCTAACGCCTTCCGCCTTCCGCCTTCCGCCTGAGCCCTAACGCCTTGCCCGAGGGTCGAGGTGGTCACGTAGGCGGTCGCCGAAAGCACCGACGGCGATGACGACGATGCTGAGCGCGAGGCCGGGCATGGTCGAGATCCACCAGGCGGTGTTGAGGTAGGCGCGGCCGTTGGCGACGGTTTGTCCCCAGGAGGGTTGGTCGGGCGGGGTGCCGAGGCCGAGGAAGCTGAGGGAGGCTTCGGCAATGATGACCAGACCGACTTCGACGGTGGCGATGACGATCAAGGGTGCGACGGTCGCCGGGACGACGTGGCGCGCGAGCAGGCGGGGGCCGTTGGCGCCAATGGCGCGGGCGGCAAGGACGTATTCGCGCTCCTTGGCGGCTAGGGTCGCCGCACGGGCGACGCGGCCGAACGTGACCCAGCGGGTAAGCGAGAGGGTGATGATGACGTTGGCGACGCTGGGGCCGAGGACGGCGGCGATCATGATCGCGAGCAGGATGGAGGGGAAGGCGAGCTGGATGTCGGCCAGGCGCATCAGCAGCGCGTCAAGAATCCCGCCGTAGAACCCGGCGAGCACGCCAAGGACCATCCCGATCAGCCCCGCGAAGAGCACGGTCGCGCCGCCGACCAAGAGCGAGATGCGCGCCCCTTGCAGCACCTGAGCAAGCATGTCGCGCCCGACTTGATCGGTGCCGAGCCAGGCGCGGCTGCCGTCGTCGAGGAGCGTCATCGGTTCCAGCAGGCGGGCCCCGGTATTGACCGTGATCGGGTCGTAGGGGCGGATCACCGGGCCGATCAGGGCAATGCCGATGAAGGTGAGGATTGGCAGCGCCCAGAGAATGAGGCGCGTGCGCCGGGTCAGGCGACGGGTACGCGCGGTTGCACCCGCGCGGGACGCGGCGCCTTCCGGCATGGCGGCGGTGGCGGTGCGGACGCTCATTGCAGCCGAATCCTCGGGTCGAGGTAGACGTAGCTGAGGTCGACCAGCAGGTTGATCAGGATAAAGCCGCCGGTGATGAAGAGGATAGCGGCCTGCACCAGCGGGTAGTCACGATGGAAGATGGCGTCGACGAGCAGGCGGCCGACGCCGGGCCACCCAAAAACCATCTCGACGATGACCGCTCCCCCAAGCAGATGCCCCATCTGCAACCCGACCACCGTGACGACCGGGATCAGCATGTTGCGCAACGCGTGCCGGGTGAGCACGCTGCTCGAGGTGAGTCCTTTTGCCCGCGCGGTGCGGATGTAGTCCTCGTGCATCACCTCGAGGAGGCCGCTACGGACCAACCGGGTGAGGACGCCGACGAGCGGGAGGGCGAGGGTGAAGCTGGGCAGGACCAGATGCTGCCAGCTTTCCGAGCCGGCGCTGGGCAAGAGCCGCAACTGGCGGGCGAAGACGAGGATGAACATGATGCCGAGCCAGAAGCTGGGCACCGACTGCCCGACGAGGGAGACGACCGAGATCAGGCCATCGACGACCGTGCGCTGTTTGAGCGCGGCCAGGATACCGAGCGGGAAGCTCACCAGCAGCGCGATCGCCATGGCGGTGACTGCCAGGCGGGCCGTGAAGGCGACCCGCTCGCCGACCGAGGAGAGGACCGGGCGATTGAGCCAGAGCGACTCGCCGAAGTCGAGCCGGACGGCATCGCCGAGGTACTGGACGTATTGGACCGGCAGCGGGTCGTCGAGCTCGAGGCGGGCGCGCAGCGCCGTAAGTTCGTCGTCGGTGGCGCCGGCGCCGAGCATCATCGACGCCGGATCGCCGGGGACGATGCGGACGGTGACGAAGATGATCGACAGCGCACCCCACAGGACGAAGAGGGCGTAGGCGATGCGGCGGAGGATGTAGGTGGTCATAGGCGTTAGGCGTTAGGGCTTAGGGGTCAGGAGTCGGGGGTCAGGGAAAGCGCTCGTCGTCCCCGACCCCTAACTCCTGACTCCTGACCCCTACTCCTCGACAGTGACGGCTTCGAAGGTCGGGACGACGCTGGGGGCGGGCACGAAGCCGCTGATGCCGGTCCGGTGGACGTAGTTCTCGATCAGGTCGAAGGGGAAGATGCCGGCGGCATCGTCCCAGATGATCTGGCAGGCCTGGGCGTAAAGTTCCTGGCGTTGGGCCTGGTCGGTGACCGCGGCGGCGTCGACGAGGATCTGGTCGAGGTCTGAGTTGGCGTAGCCGAGGCGGTTGGCGGACGAAGTGTAGAGACGGCGCAAGGTGAAGTCGGCGTCGCCGGTGCGGACGGTGTTCGTTTGGAAGTCCATGTCCCAATCGAGGGCAAGGAGCGCCTCCAACCAGGCGGCGCGCTCCATCTCGCGGCTCTCGACGGTGACGCCGATGGCGGCCCAGTTGGAAATCATCGTCTGGATCAACTCGCGATCCTGCGGACCGGAGCCGGGCACCCAGATAACGTGCGTCTCGAAACCGCCCTCGAGGCCGGCCTCGGCGAGCAGTGCCGTTGCCCGTTCGGGGTCGTAGTCATAGGGCGTCTGCGGGGCGAATCCGAAGACAGTCGATGGGATCGGCGCTTGCGCGCGTGCGCCGACGCCTTGCAGCAGGTCGTTGACCATCGTGTCGACGTCGAGGGCGTAGGCCATCGCCTGCCGAACGCGGACATCGGTAAAGGGTTCGCGGGAATTGTTGAACCAGTTGAAGTAGTAGGCGTAGGACGGAGTCGAGGCGATGGCCAGATCAGCGTTCTCTTGCAGGACCGGGAGTTGGTCGGCAGGCAGCGCGTAGGTAAAGTCGATCTCGCCGGTTTCGAGAGCGGTGACGCGCGCGGCGACCTCAGGGATGTCCCGGAAGACGAGCGTTTGGACGCCGGGAGCGCCGCCCCAGAAGTCGGGATTGGCCTCCAAGCGCAGCTCCGAGTCGCGGGTCCACGAGACGAACCGGTAGGAGCCCATGCCGACCGGCTCATCGAAGAAGCCCTCGTTGTTGGCGAGGGCGGCCGGGGCGATGAAGAGGAGCGAGGCACTGGCCGGGACGGTGCCTTGCGGACCTGTGGTGATGAAGTGGACGGTCAGGTCGTCGGGCGTCTCGACGTTGGAGACTTGCGCCCAGAGCGGAGCGAGCGGGCCTTCGAGCGTCTTGACCCGTTCCAAAGAGGTCTTGACGTCGGCGGCGGTGAAGGGGCTGCCGTCGTGGTGGGTGACGCCTGACCGCAACTTGAACTCCCAGGTGGCGTCGTCGAGCGGCTGCCACGAGAGGGCAAGGCGCGGGATGAGCTCGCCGGTGGCCGGGTCGCGGGCGACCAGGGTATCGAAGACGTGCGACGAGACGACGGCGGTCGCTTCCTCGACGCTCTGTGCGCCGTGGGGATCGAGGCTCACCAAGGAGCGGGGGAGGACGACGGTCAACTCGCCGCTCGACTCGCGCGTCGAGGGAGTGGCCTGGCGGGCGCTGGCCCGGCCGGTGGCGAGAGCCGAGGCGAGCGGCACGCCGAGGCCGAGGGCGGTAAGCCCTTTGACCAGTGTGCGCCGCGAGATGCCGCCGGAGCGGTAGGCGTTGAGCAGACCCTGGACGTTGCGGTTGCCGGTGTCGGTTATCGAGACATCTCCTCCTAGTGCGTGAACTACCGTTATGCCGCGTTTGCAAACCGTCATGCTGAGGCATCGAAGCATCCCCCGGCGAAGCCGGTCCCGCGTGCTGCCGCTGCGCTTCGCGCGGGGATGCTTCGCCCGCGGACTCAGCATGACGGACCTTTTCACACAGACCCTAGTGCACCAGACGTTGTGGCGCCGTTTGCCACGTGGTCCATCGCTGTAGGGGCACGGCCCGCCGTGCCCATCTGCCGAACGGCCGATAAACGGTGTCGCGCGAACGCGCGACGGGCACGGCCCGCCGTGCCCCTACCGGATGGCTGGCGTTCCTCCTTCACGTGACCGGCCCAGTACGTCGAGGACGGCGTCCATGCCGGCGAGGACGTGACGGCGCATGGCGGTCGCGGACGCGACGGCGTCGCGGGCTTGGAGAGCCTTGAGGATGGCGCCGTGCCGTTCGGGGCCAGGGACGACGAGCTGGCGTTCGTCGAGGGTGCGGGCGCGATAGCCCTCGCAGCGGTCGGCCAGATTCTGGAGGGTCTGAGCCAGGTAGGGCATGGCGGCGATCTCACGCATGCGGCGGTGGAACGTAAGGTCGGCGGCGCGAATGGCGCGGATGTCGAGCGGCAGGCGTTCCTTGCGACGGCCGATCTCGTCGTTGAGATCGTGGAGGTCGGCGAGGTCGCCGTCGGAGATGCGGGGCGCGGCATGATGCGCGGCAAGGGCTTCGAGCTCGGCGCGCATCAGGTAGATCTCGCGGATATCTTCGGGCGCCAGGGGGGTGACGGCGGCCTCTTTGTGCGGGGTGAGGCGGACGAACCCCTCGCCGGCGAGGCGTTTGAGGGCGTTGGCGACGGTGATACGGCTGACGCCGAGGTCGGTGGCGAGACGGCTGACGACGAGCCCCTCGCCCGGTCCGAGGCGGCCGTCGATGACGGCGCGGCGGAGGGCCTCGTAGGCGGCCTGCTCGCGGGTCTTGAACTCGGCGATGCCGATTGCAGATTGCATGCAACAGACAGTAGGCAATGTTCCACCAATTGTCAAGACCCAAGACGCCGTCGACTTGACGCCGCCTGCGATACGGGATCGGCAGCGCGTCTGCATGCGTCTTGCGAAGCGGTAGCGGTCGAATCGCGGGACACTTGCGGTTACGATACGGCGAACAGCGAGGAGGCAGGTCCCACCCCGCGCCCCATCCGTGGCGTTTTTGCGACGGTTGGGTTCAGTTGGTCGAGGAGGACGCCGCCGGAGTCGACCGGTGGCGACGAGCGGTTTCCACAACCGCGGGAACAGAGGAAAGGAATCGGTGGACGTCTTTTTCACCAGCGAAGCGCTGGTTGCGCTTTTGACGTTGACGGCGCTCGAGATCGTGCTCGGCATCGACAACGTCATCTTTATCTCGATCTTGGCGGACCGGCTCCCGCCGGCTCAGCGTGAACGGGCGAGGATCATCGGGCTCAGTCTGGCGATGTTGATGCGCATCGTCCTGCTGCTCTCGATCAGTTGGATCGCGAATCTGACCGGCTCCCTCTTTAGCGTCCTCGGCCACGACTTCTCCGGGCGTGACTTGATCATGCTCGGCGGTGGCATTTTCCTTCTCTACAAGGCGACGTCGGAAATCCACGCCAAGTTGGAAGGGGATGAGGAGCTTGGGTCCAGCCGCGCCGGCGCAACCTTCAACAGCGTCATCATCCAGATCCTGCTCCTGGACATGGTCTTCTCGCTCGACTCGGTGATCACCGCGGTCGGCATGGCCGACGATGTCGAGATCATGATCGTCGCGGTGGTGGTCGCGGTCGCCGTGATGCTCGTCGCGTCCGGCCCGCTCAGCGAATTCGTCCAGCACCACCCGACGGTGAAGATGCTGGGGCTGAGCTTTCTACTCCTGATCGGCATGTCGCTGGTGGCCGAGGGGTGGGGCTTCCACGTACCGAAGGGGTACATCTATTTCGCCATGGGCTTCTCGGTTCTGGTCGAAGTCCTGAACCTGCGGCTCCGCAAGACCCAGGCGGAACCGGTCCACCTGCACAACCAGCCCGTAGCCCCCGCGTCGCGCGCGGCGAGGACGGCTGGGAAGGCCGTCCCAGGCGGGACGGATTAGATGGCGTCAGACGCCGGGCGCGATTGATGCTCACGCGCGGTGTCCCACCAGGTAGGGTCATGGAGCCGGAGCAGGCGTTCGCTCTCGTCCAGGAGGGCCGCGGTGATGCGGTCGCCGTCGGCGCGGGGCTGGTGGATCTCGGCCAGGCGGAGGAGCGTGGCGCCTTCGAGGAAGCCCACCAGGATCGGATCGAGGTCGGGATCGAGGCGGCGATAGCGGTTGATGAACGCCGCCGCGACGCGGGCTGGTCCGTCGCCCGCGTCCGGGTGCTGGAACGCCAGCAGGCGGAGATGGGCGAGGAGGTTGGCGACGTCGACCGCCGGTTCTGAGATGGCGGCGTCGTCGAAGTCGAGGATCGACAGCCCGTGGTCGCCAGCGAGCACCTGGTCGTGGTAGAGGTCACGGTGAATCGGTCGCCAGCGCCAATCCCAACGCCGGCGTCGTCCGCGCTCGATTAGGCCAAGGCAGCGGCAGGCCACCGTCTCCAAAGCAGGAGATCGCGTCCCGAGCCGTTCCACCCGCGCTTCGAGGGGGTCCAACTCGCGCGCGAGATTGTGCCGGCGGGGAAGGTCGACGGCGGACGTGTGAAGCGTGTGGATGGCCTCGGCCATCGCGGTCGCTAGTCGCGTGTCCCCCGCGCGCAGCGCGGGCGTGATGATCTCGCCGGGGACGGCGCGTTGGAGCAGCAGCTTCAAATCCGGCAGATAGGCGGCCGGCTCGGGCAGGCGCACACCGACGCCGCACGCCTGGGCGGCGGCGATCGCTCGTAGCGCTTCGTACACACGGGGGCCGCGTTCGCTGGCGAAGGTTTTGCCGAACAGCCGCTCAGGTTGGGGGTCGCCGTTCGTCCCGACGAACAGGTCGTAGCGGAAGATGGCGCGACGACCGGGTTTGTGCCGGACGAGGGTGACATTGAGGATCTCCACGGGGGCGTCATAGACCGCCTTCGAAATGAGAGTGGTCATCAACTCGGGGTCACCCAACACGGGCAAATGCGGCAGCAATGGATCGCCGTCTGGTAGAGGCAGACCCGCGTGTCTGCCCGCGTCCAGAACCCGATCGTCGCGGTTTGGACGCGGGCGGACACATCGGTCCGCCCCTACGATGTTGGTTGCCTTCAATGCGTCGCGCCAGCGGACCTCGGCGAGGTCGAGGAGGGCCGCGATGCCGTCCGGCCAGTCGGGGTCGAGGTGGCGGAAGGGGCGGACGGCGAGCTTGAGAAGGCCGATCGTCTCGACGAGGGCGAGGTCGGAGGACGACACGGCATTGCGGCGACGGTAGGCGTCGAGGAAGGTCGCCCGCGCGTCGTCAAGGCCGCCGGCGGCGGTGAGGTGGGCGAGGTAATTGCCGACGTCGATTAGCGGGTGGCCGTGCCGCGCTTCATCAAGATCGATAAGGGTCACACCGTCCGGCGCGACGAGGATTTGATCGTCATAGAAGTCGCCGTGGATAAGCGCCCGCTCGCCCGACAGGCGGGTCAGGACGGCGCAGAGCCCGCCGGCCAGGCGCTGAGCACGGGAGGCGAGTTCGGGAACGAGGACGGCGACCGCGTCCGCGGCGGCGCGGATGGCGGCCGTCTCCACGTCGGGCGGGGTTGGCGGCAGCACTGGGTTGGAGACCGCACGCAGTCGGCTGAGCAAGTCCACCACCGGTTCCAGCGCATCGAAGTACCTCGGGTCGCCGCGGAGCGCCGTCAGCGGCACGCCTGGCGCGGCGGCGTGGACGACACACTGCATCTCCGGCAGGTAGGCGAGCGGCTCGGGCGTCGGGATGCCCTGCTGTTTGAGTGCCCGCCCCAAAACGTGGATATCGGCGCCGTGGTGGTCGGAGAGGAGCTTGCCGTAGACCGCGTGGGGCGTCTCACCCTCGAGGTCGTAGCGCACCAGCGCCTTGCGCGCCGGTTTGTAGCGGACGAGCACCGGCGGCTCGCGTAACGGCCGCCCGGCATCGGCCGGAAGCGCCGCTGCCAGGATCTTTCGCATTTTGGACCGCGACGTGGCGCGCACCAGTGACCGCAGGTCGCGGTCGACCGGAAAGAACTGGACCAAGCCGTGCAGCGACGGGACGTAGGCGGCGCGGCCCAACGGCGGCGTTGGATGGTGGCGGGCGGCCCGCTCGACCAGTCGGTCGAGCGAGGCGCTCTCCGCGCACAGCCGGGCGTGATCGTCGGCATAGAGGCGGATGTGGGCCAACTGCCCGACCACACTCGCGTTCTCCGCGTCGCGCAGAAGTACGCGATACCCCACCAGACAGCTCGTGGCCTGCTTGTAACGCACGTAGTTGGGTTCGCACGAGTCGATGGTGAAGCGCCCGTCCGCGCGGTCAGGCAGATGCTCGGCGAGGACCGAGGCGATGGCAGCGCCGTCGAGCACGACCGCCAATCCGGGCAGCGCCGGATCGACCGGAGGCGTGGGAATCGGACGCGTCATGAGCTCACCTCCACTGGCGCGAGTCCGTTGCGGCCGACCGCGACGACATCGTCATCGCCCATCCCATGGCCGGTGACCTGGCGCGCGTAGAAATCGGCGTAGCGACCTCCGCGCGCCAGCAGCTCGTCGTGATCGCCGCGCTCGACGATTCGGCCGTCGTCCACGACGAGGATCTGGTCCGCCTGGCAAATCGTGGAGAGTCGATGGGCGATGACGATGGCGGTGCGGCCCGTGAGGAGCCGGTCGAGTGCGGTCAGCACCGACTCCTCCGCCTCGGCGTCGAGCCCGGTCGTCGGCTCGTCGAGCAGGACGATGGGGGCATCCTTGACGAGCGCGCGGGCGATGGCTAACCGCTGCCGCTGACCGCCGGAGAGCGAGACGCCGCGCTCGCTGATGACGCTGTCGTAGCCGTCGGGCAGGGCGGTGATAACGTCGTGGATCTGGGCGGCGCGGGCGGCGGCTTCCATCTCCTCGTCCGTGGCCTCTGGGCGGCCGTAGGCGAGGTTCTCGCGGATCGTGCCGGCGAAGAGCATGCCGTCCTGCGGTACGACGCTGACTTGGTCGCGCAGCGATTCGAGGGTGAAGCGGCGGACGTCGAGGCCGTCGATGCTGACCGTGCCGGTCGTCGCGTCGTACAAGCGCGGGACGAGGCTGAGGAGCGTCGTCTTGCCCGCCCCGGACGGGCCAACGAGGGCGACCGTCTGCCCGGCGGGGACCAGGAGGTCGACGTCCTGCAACACGTTCGACGTTCGAGGTTCGGCATTCGGCGTGTGGTTCTCTTCCTCCGAACGTTGAACGCCGAACGCCGAACCCGGCTCGTAAGCGAAGCTGACGCCTTCGAAGCGGAGGTCGCCGCGGAAGAGCGGGGCGGTGTCGGGACCGTCGACGATGTCGGGGTGCTGGTCGAGGACGTCGACGATGCGGTCGACACAACTGCCGGCCTTAGCCGCGCGCTCGGCGACGCGGGAGATGCGCCGTAGCGGCCGGTAGAAGCCCTGCATGTAGGTGATGAAAACGATCAATTCGCCGGGGGTGAGGCGGCCGGCGAGCACTTCGGTCGCGCCAAACCAGAGGGTGACTCCCATACCGACAGCGACCGAAATCTCGACGGTTTGGTTGAGCTTGGCTTCCATCCGCGTCGCCTTCAGACCCTGGCGCAGGCTGCGCTTGTTGAGACGGCGGAGGCGCTCGTCCTCCTCCCGCTCGCGGGCGAACAACTGGACGACGTGGATGCCGGAGAGCGCTTCGTGCAGGCGAGCGGCGAGCTCCCCCTCGCGACGGCGCTGCTTGCGCGCCGCCTGCCGGATGCGGTGGGAGTAGATGGTTACAAGGCCGAAGATGAACGGCATCGTCACCAGCGCCAGCAGCGCCAGCCGCCAGTCCATCCAAAACATGATGAGCACGAAGCCGACGAGGATGATCGACTCCGAAACGAGGGAGAGGAGCGAGGCGACCAGTAGTTCCCGCAGGTTGTTGATGTCACCCGTGAGCCGGGTGAGGAGATCGCCGGTGCTGCTCTGGTTGTGGAACCGCAATGACAGCCGTTGGATGTGGGCGAAGAGCCGGCGGCGGATCGTGAGCACAACTTCCTGCCCGACCCGCGCGGTGAGGTAGCTCTGGTAGTAATAGAAGATGCCGCGCAGGAGCGCCATCACCAAGAGGGCCGCGATCGCCACCATCAGGATGCGCGTGCGCTCGCCGGCGAGGAAGCGGTCGAGCCAGAGGAATGGCGTCGTCAGCGGCATCCCGGTCAGCACGTTGTCGAAGATGAACTTGAGCGGCCACGGCTCGGCCAGACGCATGGTGGTATAGCCGAACGCGCAGAGCAGGGCGCCGAGGAGCGACCGCCGATGCGGATAGAGATCGCGGCGGAAGCGCCCGATCGTGTTGAACGACGATCCGAGGGCGCCAACCTGGCCGCGGAGCGCGGCGAAGGGCGTTGTCATGCTAGGCGGCCTCTCTCGCTTCGGCCGACGGCCCCCCCGGCCCCCCAACTTTGGGGGGGGACGACGCCGCATCCCCAACTCTGGGAGACGATTGCGCGGCGTCGTTCGTCGTCTCCCCCCAGGATTGGGGGGTGGGGGGGGCCGTCCGCACCAGATCGGCGACGGCGCGCGCGTTGCCGGCCCAGGTGTGGTGGGCGCGCACGTAGGCTTGGCCGGCGCGGCCGAGGGACGCGGCGCGGGACGGATCGGCCACGATCGACTCGATGGCGGCGGCAAGGGCGGCAACGTCGCCGGGGGGATAGAGCAGACCCGTTTCGCCGGCGGCGACGCACTCCGCGACCTGGCCGATGGCGGCGGCAACGACGGGGCGACCAGCCGCCAGATACTCAAAGAGCTTCAGCGGCGAGAAGTAGAAGTTCGGCGCGGCGTCGTAGGGCGCGACGGCGACGTCCATCGCGGCGAGGTAGCCGGGCATCTCGTCGTGGCCGACGGCGCCGGTGAAGGTCGTCGCCGCGGCGATTTCTTCGGCCGCGGCCAAGGCGGTCAATTCGGCGCGTTGCGGCCCTTCGCCGACGATCAGGAGCGACGGGGCGACGCCCCCATGGCGCAGGGCGGCGACGGCGCGGATGAGGTTGGCGGTTCCGTGCCATGCCTTGAGGGTACCGACGAAGCCGACGACCGCCTGGTTCGGGGCAATGCCCAGGCGGGCGCGGATTTCGTTCCGGCGCGCGGCGCCGGCGGCGAAGCGGTCGACGTCGACGCCGTTAGGGAGGATGGAGACCCGTTCCGGCGCTACGCCGCAAGCAATCAGCCACTCGGCGAGCGGACGGGAGACGGCGATGACGTGGTCGGCGGCGCTGACGATTTCCCGCTCCAGCGCCCGCGCCGTGGCGGCGAAATGGAGACCGCGGTGAGCCGCCTGCTCGTCGCTGAGCGGGGCGTTGACCTCCAAGATCAGCGGGATAGCGAGTTCGTGCGCCAATGACAGGCCGGCCGTGCCGAGTAAGGAATAGCGCTCGTAGATCAGGTCGGCGGCGAAGGCGTGTAGGCGCGGCGCGACCCGGTGACGGAAGTCGGCCGCGTGGAGCAACCCCCGAATCTCCTTCGCGGCGGCCTCGCCGGCGGCGGGGTCGGCCCGGAGGAGATCGTAGCAGCGGCGTTCGGGCGGCTCCGGGGCGATTTCGTGGACCGGGATGTCGTAGCCCGGCGTGGTCGGCTCACCGGCCCGCGCGGCGAAGACGGCCACTTCGTGGCCCTGGTTGTGGAGCGCCTGGCTCAGCTCGCGGACGTGGATCGCGGCCCCTTTGCTGCCGTGAACGGGGATGCCGAAGTCGGTGCAGAGATAGGCGACGCGCATTAGCGCACCTCCGCGGCCATGACCACCGCCGAAACGGCGCCGGCCACTGGCTCGTGGCGTTCTTGGCTAAAGAGGGCGCGGAGCAGCCGGACGTTGGCACGGAGATCGAACGCCTCCTCGATCCGGGTTCTGCCGGCCGCGGCCAGCTCGCCGGCTCGGAGCGGATCGGCGAGCAGCTTCTCGATCGCGGTAGCCAGCGCCGCGGGGTCCCGCTCGGGAACCAGGATGCCGGTGCGACCGTCGTCGACCAGCTCGGGGATACCTGTCACTGGCGTCGCGACGACCGGCACGCCGAGTGCCATCGCCTCGATCAGCACGGTCGGCAACCCGTCCCGGTTGCCGTCGTTGCCGACGACGCAGGGGGCGGCGAAGACCGACGCGCGGGGATAGAGCTCGATCAGGGCTTCGCGCGGGAGCGGTCCCACCAGCTCGACCTGGCCATTGACGCCGAGGTCCATAATCAGGCGGCGCAGCCGCGCCTCTTCTGGTCCCTTGCCGACGATCATGCAGCGGAAGAAGAGGCCGGCGTCCCGTAGATAGACGCAGGCGCGAACGAGATCGTCGAAGCCCTTCTTTTCGACCAACCGCCCCACGGCGAGAATGAGCGGCAGATCGTCGCGGCGCGTGCCGTTGGGCGAAAACTGGGTCAAGTCGAGGCCGTTGTAGACCCGCATCACCCGCGGGCCATGCTCTGGACCGGCCAATTCGCGCAAATAGGCGCGATTGAAGTCGCTAACGGTGACGACGAAGTCGGCCGCCCGCAGCTTCCGCATCAACCCTTGCGGGTCGACGCCGTCGCTGAAGATGTCCTTGGCGTGGGCGGTAAAGCTGTAGGGGAGGCCGGTGAGCCGGTGCAGCCAGACCGCGACCGAAGTGGCGCTGGTGGCGAAGTGGGCGTGAATGTGCGTGATGCCCTCGGCTCGGAGGCGGGACGCCAGGCAGCCGGCCTGGAGGAAGCGCTTGACCGCGCCCCAGCGCCGGCGTTTGATGGACGAGGCGAGGAGGCGGAGATACCGGCGACGATTCCAGCGAAAGACCTCGCGGTTCGCCGCGAGAACTGAGCGGATCGCCAGGAAGGGCGACTCGGGGAGATAGGCGACCGGCGCCCGCACCCGCGAGAGGGCGGCATGGAACCGGCCGTCGTCCGGCTTCTTCAGTGAGTAGATGCAAAGATCGACCCCCTGGCGCTCGAGCTCGAGGATCTCGCTGAGGATAAACGTCTCCGAGAATCGGGGGTACATCTTCAGGACGTAGGCGATGCGCGGTGTCGTCGTCATGGCGGCATTCTCCCGTTGGGCGTCGGCGGCGGATGTCAGGCGACGGCTGGAGTCGCCGCGATTGCCGGCAGGGTGTCGAACCAGCCGGCCGCGGGGACGGGAGGCAGCGCCGGTCGCGGCTCCCACCACAAGGCGTCGAGCTCCGCTGCCACCCGCGACAGCCCGTCGAGGTCGACCACCTGCCCGTCGCGCCGCGTCGAGACGAGGGTGTCGATCTCGGTCAGCAGGCGCCGCGGAGAGAGCTCTTTCGGGTTGAGCATGCGAATCAGGTTGCGCCGGCTGAGACCCTCGGCGCGAATCAACTGCTCGCGGCGGGGGTGGACGCGGGGGACGATCAACGCCGGGCAATTGAGCGAGAGGATCTCGCAGACGGAGTTGTACCCGCCCATCGAGACGACGGCGTCGGCGGCGGCCAGGTAGCTTGCCAGATCCTCCGCGAAGTCGAGGAGGTGGACGCCGGCGCGGGGTCCGACGCGCGCCCGCAGGTCGGCAAGCTCAGCCTCGGCCATCAGTGGCCCGGCAACCAGCAGCCAGTCGTAGCCGTTCGCCGCCGGCTCGTGCCGAATAGCGTCGGCGATCGAGCGAAAGAGGTCGCCGCCGTCGCCGCCGCCGCCGGCGGTGACGACCACCAGCCGATTGGAGCACACGCCGAGTTCGGCGCGGACTTCGTCGCGGGTGCGTGCCGCGGGCGGGCGGCGCAGGTAGCCGACGTAGCGGGTCTTCGCCGCCGCGCGCGGGGAGAGGCCGTACTCGGCGACGACGTCGTAGAGCTCGGGGGTGCCGTAGACGAGGATGCGGTCGTAGAGGTTGTCGAGGAGTTCGTGAATGCCTTCGCGTTGCCAGGTCGAGCGGACGCGCGGCGCCTCATCGAGGATGTCGCGCAGGCCGAGGATGAGGCGGGTCCGCAGCGACTGCTCTTTGAGGTAGCGCAGCGTCGCCACGGCCTCACCTTCGAGGCCGGCCGGGGCGTGATCGACGATGAAGGCGTCCGGATTGAAGTGGCGGGCCGCGCTGAGCAGGATGTCGCGGCGCATATCGCGCACCGCCTCGAACGAGGTGGCGATGGAGCGCGCCTCGTACCGTCCGGCGCGGGTCTTGACGACCGCCGGCAGCTTTACGTAGTCCGCGCCCGGCGGATAGGGGAATGACTGCGCCACCGGGGAACCGGTCACGATGAGCTGCGATGTGGACGGCCAGCGTCTCCGCAGATCGGTGGCCAGGGTCAGCGTGCGGCGCAGGTGGCCGAGGCCGTAGGTGTCGTGGCAGTAGAACATCAGTCGCGCGGATCGGCCACCGGTCACATGCTCGATCATCGATTGACTCCTCGCAACGAAAGGCTTAGGACCGGCGTGGCGGCGTGGACCGCGTCGCCCCGCCCTCAACCCGCCGTGCCGCGGATTGTTAAGGAGAGGTCAAGGTCTGCCGGGAAAATACATTGCGGCGCGGTGGCAAGGCGCTCCCCGTCATTCCGAGCCGCGCCGAGGAGTCTGCCGCTCCGATTGCCAAGACACAGATTCCTCCTGACGTCGCAATGACGGAGGGAAGCGGTCGGCCTGACGAAGTGGACGGCAGGACGCGCGGTTTCGGGTATGCTGACGCACCGATTCGAACCGAGGCCGGCGGGTGCTGGTCGAGACAACGGAGGAGCATCGATGGCGGCGCGGGTGGCGGTGACGCGGATCATCCCAGAGGGGGGGATGCAAATGCTGCGGCAAGCCGAGGCGGCGGGCGAGATCGAGCTGCGCCTGTGGGAAAAGGAGATGCCGCCGAGCGCCGCCGAACTGGCGGAGATGCTGCGCGGCTGCGGCGGGGCGCTGACGCTGCTGACCGACGAGATCACGCCCGACGTGCTCGACCGCGAGCCGCAACTGAAGGTGATCAGCAACTTCGCCGTCGGCTACGACAACGTCGACGTGCCGGCGGCGACCGCGCGCGGCGTGATGGTGAGCAACACGCCGGGGGTGCTGACCGAGACGACCGCCGACTTCGCCTTCGCCTTGTTGATGGCCGCCGCTCGCCGGATCGTCGAGGGCGTGGACTACGTCCGGGCCGGGAAGTGGCAGACGTGGGGACCGACGCTGCTGATGGGGCGAGATCTTCACGGCGCAACGCTCGGCATCGCCGGATTCGGCCGGATCGGGCGGGAGATGGCGAAGCGGGGTCGTGGGTTCGACATGCGCATCCTCGCCTACGACACATACCAGGACGAAACCGCGGCCCGTGAGCTGGGCGCGGAGTACCGCGAACTGGACGACCTGTTGCGCGAGTCGGATTTCGTCTCGCTCCACGTCGCGTTGACGCCGGAAACGCACCACTTGATCGGCGCGCGGGAGTTGAATGTGATGAAGCGGGAGGCGGTCCTGGTCAACGCGGCGCGGGGTCCGGTGGTTGATACCGACGCGCTGGTGGAGGCGCTACGGCGCGGCGAAATCGCCGGAGCGGCGCTCGACGTGACCGATCCGGAACCGCTGCCGGTCGACCATCCCCTCGTCTCAATGCCGAACGTGATTGTCGTGCCGCACATCGCCTCCGCCTCGGTGGCGACGCGCAACAAGATGGCGGAGATGGCGGTCGAGAACCTGCTCACCGGCGCCCGCGGCGACCGCCCGCCGATCCTGGTCAATCCGGAGGCGCTGGATCGGCGCTAATGCGATCAGCGACGGTTAGGGCGTGTTTGCCAACCGTCATGCTGAGGCATCGAAGCATCCCCGCGCGAAGCGCCACGGCGGCACGACGGAGCGGCGTCGCCGGGGGATGCTTCGGCTTCGCCGCAGCATGACGGAGCGTTGCAAACGCCGCCTAGGCTCGGAAGGATCGATCGATGAGGACCTACGAATATACAGTCATTGTGGAACGCAATGAGGATGGGCGCTTCGTGGCGATCTGCCCCGCGCTCCAGGAATGTTATACCGAGGGAGAGACCGAGCAGGAGGCGTTGGAACTGATCGAAGACTCAATCCGTCTCCACGTTCAAGATCGTCTGGAGTCAGGCGAGCCGACCAGGATCCGCGTCTTGGTATGAGCCCGAAGCCTCCAGCGCTCACCGCCAAGAAAATGATCGCAATTCTCAAGTTCGAATTCAGCCGCCAGAGCGGCAGCAGTGTCCCGTCCGGCTCGGCGTCGGTTAGCCCTGGGCGATGGCGAAGGTGAGGTTGAGCAGAACGTAGACCTCGACCTCTGGCTCGGCGCCGGGGTCGTAGGACGGCAGTGTGACCGGGATACCATAGCCCTCGCTACTGTAAGAACTCCCGGAGAATCCGCATGGCGCGGGGCCGATCAATCCGAAATAGGGCGAATCGGATGAGGCGGTGACGGGGCCGATCTGCACGCCGAGCAGCTCGGCATGGACCTCGGCGCGAGCTTGCGCGTCCTCGATCGCGGCCAGGCGCGCCTCGCGCTCGACCGCGGCGCAGTCCTCCAGGTCGAAAGCGACGCCGACCTGGGTCAGCATAAGTCCGTGCTCCATGGCGGCGGCATCAGCAGCTGCCAGGAGGGAGTTCAGGCCATCGCGCGTCGGCTCGGCCACCGTGAGATCGATGCGCCCGACGGAACCGTCGCCCCGGCCGAAGCGATCGCCACTGGTCGGGCTAAGGACGACGGCGATCGCCGACTCGTCGACGCCTTCGGCCACGATCGCCTCGACGACGGTGGCGAGTGATGCCTCCATGTCGCCCGGTGCGGCGGGAGTGGCGTCCGGTTCAAATTCCTCGGGCGGACCGCCGAAGAAATCGGCGGTCACCAGCAGGAGCTGAAGCTCGGCGGTGTCCGCTGGGGCGCTCGCCTCGCCGACCCCAGTGACCGTAATCCCGACCTGAGGAGTGTCCTGAGCATGTGCGCCCCCCGGAGCCATAGTTAGAAGACTGAGAAGGACAAGACCGACAACCAACGGAGCGGGGAGATACCGGGCGTGCATTGGAGGTCCTCCCTTGCCGTTTCGTCGCGCGGCGACACCTTGCCGCACCCGCCATCGCTCGCGGACGGCGGCGCCTCCTACGGTACACGAAACGTCGGTCACGTCAATAAGGACGCCGTGGGCAATTGCCCACGGCGTCCGATTGTTCGCCCGCATCGTCATTCCGAGCGCAGCCAGGAATCTCTCCGCGTCCGCCCCGCGGGCAGATGCCTCTCCGCGATCGGCATGACGAGGGCAGCCATGCCTATCCCGGCGTGAGTTTGTCTTTGGCTTGTTCGGCTTGGTCTTTGGCCTTGTCGGCGGCTTGCTCGGCTTTTGCCTTCGCTTCGTCGGCCTTGGCCGCCGCCTGGTCCTTGACCTGATCGGCTTCCCTACTCACCTCGTCGGCTTTCGCTTCGGACTTTCCCTGGAACTTGTCGACCTGCTCATTGACCTTGTCGGCGACGTTGCCGGCCTGGTTCTGGACCCGATCGACCCTCGCTGAGAGATCCTCGCCGACCACCCCGGAGGCCTTCTCCTGCAGGTTGTCGATCTGCTTGTTCGCCTGGTCCATCGCCTCGCCGGCCTGGTCCTGGAGCTGGTCGACGGTCTCGCTCGTCTGCTCCTTCTTGCCGTCGCCCTTGCCGAGCAGCGAATTGAGACCACCCTTGAGCTTGTCCATGAACGACATGGATGCCTCCTTTGCTGTCGCGCCGCCTCCCCGCATTGAGGCTGTACTGCCGATTGTGCGTTAACTTTACGCTATTGACCACCCCGGCGCGGGTTATTTTCGTTATGTGCCGCGTTGAAGGTCGCATCAGGAGTCGCCAATGACTGCTCTCACTCGCATCGAAATGTATGCCGATCTCTCTTGCCCGTTCGCGTACGTAACGCACGCGCGATGGCGGCAACTGCGCCCGGAGTACGCGGGCCGGGCGGAGATCATCCACAAGTGCCTTGCGCTGGAATACGTCAACCGCGAACCGACGCCGAAGCCGACCATCGAGGTCGAGTTGCCGATCTTGCTGCTGGGCGAGCCGGAGATTCCGTACGCGCCGTGGCGGGCGGCGGCGAGCGAGTGGCCGGTCACCTTCTGGCCAGCGTTCGAGGCGGTGAAGTGCGCCGAACGACAAGGCTTGGCGGCGGCCGACGATCTGGCCTGGGCGATCAGGGTCGCCTTCTTTGCCGAGCATCGCTGCGTGTCGATGCGCCACGTCCTGCTCGACTTGGCGGAACGTGTCGGACTGGACCAGGAGCGATTCACGCGTGATTTTGACAGCGGCGTGGCCAAGGGTTCGGTAATCGAAGAGGCGCGCGACGGTTGGGAGCGCCTCAAAGCGCCAGGCAGCCCAACCTGGGCGCTCCCCTCCGGCGTGATGGTGAGCGAACTCGGATTGCCGGAACTCGACCTGGACCAAGGGGGGAGGCCGATCCAGCACGCGCCCGCGCCATGCAGCGGCGGCGCGTGCCTCGACCGGCTGCGGCGCGTGCTGGATGAGGCGTTAGGCGTTAGGCGTTAGGCCGCATTTGCACCCCGTCATGCTGAGGCATCGCAGCATCCCCGCGCGAAGCGCGGCGGCCCCCCAACCCCCAATCCTGGGGGAGCACGACGGAGCGGCTTCGCCGGGGGATGCCCTTCGGTTCCTCAGGGCGTGCTTCGGCGTCGCCTCAGCATGACGGAGCTTCTAAAACGGCGCCTGGGCGTTAAGCGTTAGGGAGCAGGTGAGGTAAGCGGACGGCGAAGGTGCTGCCCTCGCCCTCGCGGCTCTCGACGGTGATCGTGCCGCCGTGTTGCTCGACGATCTGCCTGGCGCCGGTCAAGCCGACGCCTGTGCCCGCGATGCGGCCGGAGACGTTGGCGCCGCGATGGAATCGCTCGAAGATGTGGGGGAGGTCCGCGGCGGGGATGCCGAGACCGCGATCCTGGACCGCGATCGTGATCCAGCCGCCGGCGGGGCCGTCGTCCGCGTGGGCGACGGTAATCGAGACCTCACCCCTCTTGGGGCTGTACCGCACGGCGTTGTTCAGGAGATTGGAAAGGACGCGGCCGAGGCGGAGCGGGTCGACGTCGGCGACCAGCGACGGTGCGGCTACGTCGATCCGGATCTGATGGCCGCGAGCGGCACGCCGGGCTTGGTCGACCTCGCCCTGCACAAGACCGACCAGATCGGTGGGGCGGCGGTGAAGCTCGAGCGGCCGACCGATTTGGAGGTGGGCGACGTCCTGCAATTCCGCGATGATCGCCTCCATCTTCACCGCGACAGCTTGGATCTCGTTGAGTCCGCTGACGAGCTGGTCCAGGTTCGGAGGATCGGGGCGCGCGAGCTGGCGCTGGAGCAGTTGGGAGCGACCCTGGAGGACGGTGAGCGGGGTCTTGAGGTCGTGGGAGGCGCTGGAGAGGAAGTCGTCGCGCAGGCGCACGGCCGCTTCGGCCTCGGCCCGGGCCGCGCGTTCCGCATCGAAAAGGCGCGAGCGCTCCAGGGCGAGGGCGCACTGGCCGGCGATGGCCATGGTCAGATTTCGCAACTCCTCGTCGAGGGGCCGCTCCTCGGCGAAGCGGAGCGCCATGACGCCGATCGAGCGTTTGCCGATCAGGAGGGGAACCGAAATCGCGGCGCCGTATTGCCGCCGAGCGGGGATCGTGTCGAGTTGCGGGTAGCACCCGAAGAGTTTCTCATTCGTTTCCAGCCACACCGCTTGGCCGGTGCGGACAGTGGTGGCAACTGGGCCAAGGGCGTCGATCGGCAGGTGGCGAGTGGCTTCGACGATTTCCGGAGGGTAGCCGATCATCGCTAACCGCTCGACCCCCTCCCCACCGTCGACGAGAACGCCGATCGCGCCGGCGGCGGCGCCGACGGCCGCGATCCCCTCGCGCAGCGCCGCCTCAGCCACTTCCTCCCGCGTCGCGGCTTCCACTAAGGCGGCGGTGACGGCCAGCAGGCGCGTGGTGCGGTCGCGGGCACGCTCGGCCTCCCGGCGCGCGCTCTCGGCGTAGCTTGCGGGAGGTCGGGATTCGACGTGTGGGGATCGTCGGTTCATCTCACTGTCTACGTCGCGCGGTGCGTGCCAGATCCCGCCAGCGACCGGGCCGGGGCGTCCGGGGCGGTCGCCTTCACGGCTCGGCGCCGCCATCATACGTCATGACCAGGAAAGCAGGCAGGCCAATGGCACGACTTCTGCATCTACCCGCGGTGTGTTGGCAACGATTGCCGAACGCCTGAAGGAGGTAGCTATGGCGATGGTCACCGATCCGGTCTGCGGGATGCAGATCGACAGCTCGCAAGCCGAGGCGCAAAGCCAATACGAAGGGCAGGTCTACTACTTCTGCTCCACGGAGTGCATGCAGAAGTTCAACGAGAACCCGAAGGAGTGGCTCAAGCAGGCTTAACCGGCCACAGGATCTCGAAACGGCTTGGGATGGTGACGCCCCGGCTGGGCTGGCCGGGGCGTCAGGGGGAAAGGATGGCGGCCGCCGCATGGGGGAGAGTGGAGCGGCGAACCTTCCTCGGGAGCGGCGCGGACGTCTGAGTCCTGCCCAAATCCGGCGGTTCGCGCGCGGTCGCGCCACAACGTCGCCGTCCTGGCGCCGCACATCAGTGTCCTCCCCGTGGTCCCTGTGTTCGGGGCAGGAACTCCGGCGTACCGCGCCGTTCCCGAGTCCATGGGCATGATGCCGGTTTGCCGCGCGGCAGTCATCGGTGAAATGACGTATCTCGACTACTTAATGCGCGCGCGCCGGTCTACGCGGTGGTCGGCTCTCGGGCCCGTCTGCCGAACCCCCTGCCGAGCAACCCGCTCGTCATTATGACGAGGGAGGGGACGTCGAATGACGATAAGAGGGATCGGCATGACGATGAGACTACAGCAGGTCGTGGGCGTAGGCGTAGCGGGCGGCGGCGGTGCGGGAGGTGACGCCGATCTTGCGGTAGATGCGGGTGAGGTGGGCGTTGATGGTGCGCGGGCTGATGAACAGGGCGTCGGCGATCTGGGTGTTGGTCATGCCCTTGGCGACGAGGCGCAGCACCTGCACCTCGCGCTCGCTGAGCCCGTCGGGGAAGGACGCCTCCCCGGCGGCGTCGTGGTCGGCCGGACCGGCGGTGGGAGCGGCGGCGAGAGCGGCGGCGCAACTCTCCTCGAGCGAGCGGGCGCGGCCATCGTGCCAGGCGGCGGCAAAGGCGGGTTCGCCCATGCGGTCGCGCAATTCGTCGAGCAGGCGATGATGCTCGGGTTCTTCGGCGGCCGGGATCGGGATGCCGATAGCTTGGCGGAGGGACGCCGCGGCGGCGAGCAAGCGCACCTGATGATCGTCGGTTCCCATGCCGGTGGCAGCTAACCCCTCAAAGCACTCGGCAATGCCACGGCGATCGTCGAGCTCGGCGCGGAGGGCGAGAGCCTCGGCGTAGCGCGCGGCGAAGGCGCGGTGGTCGCCGCGACGGCGGCTGACCTCGCCCTGGTTGCGTAGCGAATAGGCGGCGCCCGCCCGGTCGCCGAGCTCGCGGAAACGGCGCAAGCTTTCGTCGAGGAGTGCCCGCGCCGCATCGAAGTCGCCTTTCATGAGGGCGACGACGCCGAGGTTATTGTTGGAATAGGCGATGCCGCGCAAATCATCAAGTTCTTCGCGGACGGCGAGCGCCTCGCGGTGCAGAGCCCAGGCTCGGTCGGCATCGCCTTCGGCGATGGCGAGGTCGCCCAGATTGTTGACGGCGAGCCCGTAGCCAGGGCGGTCGTCGAGGGCGCGCCGCAGCGCCAGGCTCTCTTCGAGGAGTTCGCGGGCGCGCGGGTAGTTGCCGAGGTCGGTCGCGACGAGACCGAGGTTGTTGAGCGTGTCAGCCAGGCCGCGGCGGTCGTCGAGTTCCCGCCGGAGATTCAGGCTTTGGGTATAGGCGGGCAGGGCCCGCTCGTCGTCGCCCAGGTCGGAGAGGAGATTGCCGAGGTTGTTGAGCGCCTTGGCCCGGAGATCGGGCGGGGCGTCGGTCGCACGGCGAAGGGCGCGATCAATCCAGCCGACGCCCTCGTGGAGGTGGCCGCGGGTTTCCCAGAATCGCCAGAGCGCGGAGGCCAGGCGCAGCGCGATCGCGGGCTCCGCGTGGGCCATGGCCCAGTCGAGGGCGGCGCGGAGGTTGTCGTGCTCGGCGTCGAGGTGGCGCAACCAGGCGTCCTGGCCGGCGCCTCCGCGGAGATCTTCGTCGGCCATCTCGGCGCGGGCGAGGAAGAAGGCGACGTGGGCGGCACGGACAGCCGCCTCCTCGCCCGCGCCTCGGAGCCGTTCCAGCGCGTATTCGCGGATCGTCTCGATCATCGTGAAGCGCGGCTCGCCGTCCCGCTCCTCTTGTCGCAGCAGGCTCTTGTCGACGAGGGAGGCGAGACCGTCGAGGACGGAAGCGGAAGACGGCGGAGTTGCAAGACGGAAGGAGGGTAGTGACGCCGCCTCGGCCGCCTCCCGCCTTCCGCCTTCCGCCACCACTTCCGCGGCGTCAAGCGTGCAGCCGCCGGCGAAGACGGCGAGGCGGCGGAAGAGGGTTTGCTCGTCCAGGGTGAGAAGGTCGAAACTCCAGGCGATGGCGTCGCGCATGGTGCGTAGGCGGGCGGGCAGGTCGCGCGGGCCGCCGGAGAGGATGTCGAGTCCGTGAGCGAGCCGGTTCAGCAAGGCTTGCGGGGAGAGGACCTTGACGCGCGCGGCAGCCAGCTCGATGGCGAGCGGCAGGCCGTCGAGGCGGCGGCAGATTTCCGCCACCGCTATCGCGTTGGTTTCGGTGAGGGCGAAGTCGGGCTTGGTCGCCTGGGCGCGGTCGAGGAAGAAGGTGACGGCCTCCGACTCGTGGGCAGACGGCGGGCGAGCGTCCCGTCCAGTGAGCCTGCCGTCTCGAGGCAGCGAGGGATCCGAGAGACGGGAATCGAGGGATCCGAGAGCGGGACGCGAGGCGGATGGCGCCGGCTGGCGTTGGCCCTGCCGTGGCGGGAGCGACAACGGCGGGACGGGGAACTCTTGCTCGCCGCTGACGTTGCAAGGGACGCGGCTGGTGGCGAGGACCATCAGGGTGGGACAGAGCCGGAGCAGTTCGGCGATGGACGGCGCCGCGGCGATCACCTGTTCGACATTGTCGAGAACGAGCAGGGTGGTCCGTCCGTGGAGCCACTCGGCCACCTGGCTTTCGGCCGCCTGCCCGGCGGCATCGCGCAACCCGAGCGTCTGGGCGATCACCGGCAGGACGAGGGACGGGACGGTCACCGCGGCGAGCGGGATGAAGACGACGCCATCCGGGAAGCGGGGAGTAACCTCGCGGGCGATTGCAATCGCCAGCCGAGTCTTGCCAACGCCACCGGGACCGACAAGGGTGATCAGGCGCGCGGAATGCTGTTCGACGAGCGCGCGAAGCTTGGCGAGCTCGGCATGCCGGCCGACCAAGGGGGTCAAGGGCAAAGGGAGGGCGCCGCCCTCTCGTGGGCGGCCGGTCGGCGGGACGAGCGCGACCGGTGACGCCGGCGCGGCCGAAGAATGGGCAGGCGCCGGATCGCGCATCGCGGCAAGTCCCCATGTTTGACGAAACCACCGCGCGGGGTGGACCATCGGTCGCTGTCGTCATTAAGTAGTTCGTACCATCTCTTTTGGATTATCGGTTGGAGCCGCGCGGGTGTCTAGGGGGTAACTCGTGGGATTCGTGGAGGAGTTGGTCGGAGGTCGCTGGTAATCGCCTTGCGCATCGTATCAGGACACGACCTGGATCGAGGCTTGCGGGCCTCGATCCAGGTCGTGACGACATCGCTATGCGTCGCCGATGCGATCGTTACTCCGTGACCACCGCCACGTTGGTTTGGGCGCTGAAGAGCGGGCCATCACCGCGCACGGAGTTGTTGCCAGGCGCCGCGTCATCGGGGATCGTCACCATGATGTTGGCGCTGCCGGTGTTAGACGTGGTCACGGTGCCGACCGCGACCCAGACACCGTCGACCCGCCAGCGGATGAGAACCGTCTCCTGCTTGGCGAATCCGCGCAGCGAGACCTCAACTTCGTCACCTGGCGCACCCGCGTCGAGCACCCTGATGCGCGGAGCGACTTCGTACAGCGCCGTCGCGGAGAGTGCACCAGTCGAGAAGCGAATGACCTGGTCCGCGCCGCCCGGCGTGGCGGGCACGCGGAACGAATCGGTCGCGGCTCCCGCGGAGTCGGTCTCCACGGTGCCCAGATCGATCAGACTGCCCGACATCCTCTGCCAGGTGATCTCCACCGTCGCATTCGCGGGGAAATTGGAGATCTCGTAGTTGAGGGTAGTGTTGACCGTTCCGCGCGTGGGTTCGACCGTGGCCGTTGGTGGCCCAGGGGCCGCGACCACTTCAACCGCGTTGGTCTGGGCGCGGAAGACCGTGCCGTCGCCGCGCACCGAGTTCGGTCCGAGGTCCGCATTGAGCGGTACGATCACATCCACATTCGCGCTGCCGGTATTAGACGTCATCACGGTGTCGAGCGGCACCCAGCTTCCATCCACTCGCCAGCGGATGAGCACCTCTTCCTGCCGGCCGAAGCCGCGCAGTGAGACATCGACCACTTGACCCGGCTGCACCGTGCCGGGGATGACTTTGACGCGCGGCGCTACTTCATAGCCCGCGGTCGCGGTCGTCGCACCGGCGATGAAATGGATCAGGTTGTCACCGCCCGGCGTCGCCGGCACAGTCAATTGGCCTTCGGCGTTGCCGATGACGTCGGTTTGGACCGTGCCGAGATCAATGATGCTGCCAGAGGTGCGCTCCCACTCGATCTGGACCTCAATCTCCGGTGGGAAGAGGCTGATCGCGTAGGCAACCGTCGTATTGACGATGCCGCGCACCGGTTCCACGGTCGCCGTGGCGTCGCCAGTCGGCACCTCCACCGTGATCGTGACGGTGTCGGTATCCGTCCCCGCGCTGCTGTCCGTGACGGTCAGCGTGACTTCATGCACGCCAAGGGGGAGGGTGACGGTTGCGGTCTCGCCGGTGGCGAGATCGGGATCCTCGTCGGTCGACCACTCCCAGGTGACGATGTCGCCGAGGGAGGCCGAGCCGTCGAGCGTGACCTCAGCTCCAGCGGCGCTCGTTGCGGGAACCGTCTGATCGAGGCCGGCATTCGCCACGGGCACGACGACCGTGACATCGACCGTGTCAGTGTCGGTGAAGCCGTTCTCGTCGGTGACGGTCAGGGTGACGGTGGTCGTGCCAAACGGGAGGGTGACGGTTGCGGTCTCGCCGGTGGCGAGATCGGGATCCTCGTCGGTCGACCACTCCCAAGAGACAATCGTGGTGTTGGTCGCGGTCGACCCGGAGCCGTCGAGCGTGACGACGGCGCCATCGTCGCTTTCCGCGTCGACCGTCTGGTCTTCACCAGCGTCTGCTTCCAGCACGACAACCGTGATCGTGACGGTGTCGGTGTCCGAGACGTCGTCGGGTCCGGAGATCGTCAGCGTGATCTCGTGGACGCCAACCGGCAATGTGACGGTTGGGGTGGCGCCGGTGGCAATCTCAGTCGTGTCCTCGGTGGTCCAGACAAGGGAATCGAGGTCGCCGATTGAGCCGGAGCCGTCGAGTATGACCTCGGCGTCGGTCCCATTCGTGGACCGCACGACCTGATCTGGACCGGCATTGGCAACCGGGTTCACGATCACCGTGATCGGCTCGGCGGCGGTCCAGCCATCCTCGGGGAGGTCGGCCCAGAGGGTGATCTCGTGGGCACCGATGGAGAGTTGGACTTCGGCGACCTCCGATTCGAGGCCGTCATCAGTCAGCCGGATGCCATCGGGGCACGGGACGGCTGAGCAGTCTTCCCACCAGGCGAACTGGAGAGCATCGTCGATGGAAAGCGATCCGTCGAGGGTCACCAACGCGCCGTCCGCGCTCGTTGCATCCCACACCAATTGGGTTGCGCCAGGATTGACCAGCGGTGGCTCGTTGACGGTGATCGTGACGACATCAGTGTCCGCAACGCTGTCTGGTCCCGTGATCGTCAGGGTGATCTCGTGGACGCCGACGGGCAGCGGAACCGTCGCGGTGGCGCCGGTGCCAATCTCAATCGCGTCCTCGGTGGTCCAGACGATCGTCGTCAGGTCACCGATCGACCCGGAGCCGTCGAGGATGACATCGGCTGTGCCGCCCTCGCCGACGATGACGGTCTGATCGTCGCCGGCGTCCGCCACCGGATTGACGGTAACCGTGACAGTGTCGGTCGCCGAGAGGCTATCGGGACCGGTCGCGGTAAGCGTGATCTCGTGGATGCCGATGGGCAAGAGGACCGCGGCCGGAGTTGCGCCCTCTGCCAGCGTCGGGTTCTCGGCGGTCGACCAGACCAACGTATCGCCGAAGGAGCCGGTGCCATCAAGGGTCACCTCGGCCCCGTCAACAGTCGTGGCATCGAGCGTCTGATCGTCGCCGGCGTCCGCCACCGGGTTCACGGTGACGGTGACGGTGTCGGTGTCCTGGAGGTCACCTTCGCCGGTCACCGTCAGGGTGATCAGGTGGACGCCGATGGGGAGCAGAACGGGCTCCGGTGTCGCGCCGGTGGCAGTGCCGCCTCCCGGCAGCGCCCACTCGTACTCGAGGGCGCCGGTGGAAGCGGAGCCGTCGAGGCTGACCTCGGCGCCGTCGTTGCTGGTGGCGGGCACCGACTGGTCCGCACCCGCTTCAGCCACCGGCGGCACGGGCGGCGCCTCCGTCACCGTCACGGTGATGGGCGTCGCGGCGGCCCATTCTCCGCCGGCATCCGCGGCCCAGAGGGTGATCTCGTGGAAACCGATGGGCAGCAGAACGGTAGCGGTCACCGCGGTAGGACTGTCCTTAACGATATGAACGCCACCTTCACATGGGAGGGCGGGACAATCTTCCCACCAGGCAAACATCACCGCGTCTTCCGACGACGCGGTCCCATCGAGGAAGACATCTGCACCGTCCGGACTGGTCGCCTCCCATTCCAAGACGGTGTTCGCGGCGCTGACGGTCGTCGGCGCTGCAAAGACGGAGCCGGCCCACAGCGGAGCGGCAACAAGCAGACCAAGCAGGAGCGCTACCACTCGTAGCCCACTGCGACGGTTTAACGATCGCATTCGACAGACCCCCTCTGGCTGGATACTCGTTCGCAACTAACCCCATGAGCGTCCTCACGCGCGTGCGCGGCGCCGGTTCTGACGCTCTTTACCACGACATTTCGGATGTTGCCTGATAACAACATTGTCTATCGCCGATGAAACAACCCGTTCACAGGCAACCGTTCTCTACAACTGCTCGCATCAAACTCACTATATCACAACATGCTATTAGCGCGCCATCGCCGGCCGGACCGGGAGCGCATGGAGGCGGTCGGTCGGGCATCGCTGCCGGGCGCGGGGCGGGCGCGGTACAGGCAAACGCGGCGAGCGGAGTATACTTTTCGGGATCGGCGCCTGGGTTGACGTCTCCTCGTGACCTGGATTTCCTCGTCAGGAAGGTGCGACTCCGATGTTTCGTTGCAAAGTCTGCGGATGGATCCACGACGGGGCGGCGCCGCCGAACGAGTGCCCCTCCTGCGGGTCGCCGGCGGATCGCTTCCGCCCGATGGACCCGGCCGAGATCGGGATGGAGACGCGCGACCTGGCCAGCCGCGGCGCGGTCGGCCAGGGCCTCGACGTCGATGTCGAGGACGGGCGGCGGATTCGGCTCCTTGCCTTCGTCGACGCCTCCTTCTTCTCACCCTACACGGAGCGCACCGGCAAGCGCTACCCGCTCTACACCGGCGACGCGCAGTGGTTTGCGGACAACATTCCGTGCATGACCGCCTGCCCGTCGCACACCGACATCTCGCGCTACATCGCGCTCATCGCCGACGGGCGGTACGCCGACAGCTTCGAGCTGAACCGGGAGCACAACGTCTTCCCCGGCTGCCTGGGGCGGATGTGCGCCCGGCCGTGCGAGGACGCCTGCCGCCGCAAAGAGGTCGATGCCCCGATTGGGATTTGTTACCTGAAGCGGGTGGCGTCGGACTATCGTGGTGAGACCCGGCGCGAAGTGCCGCCGGCCCCGAACGGGTTGACGGCGGCAGTCGTCGGCGCGGGGGTCTGCGGTCTGACGGCCGCGCGCCAAATGGCTCGCAAGGGCTATCAAGTGACGATCTACGAGCGCTTCCCGGTACCGGGCGGCGTGATGTGGTCGGGCGTGCCGGAGTGGCGCCTGCCGCGCGACGTGATCCAGGAAGAGGCCGATCTGATCCTCGACCTGGGGATCGAGATCAAATACAACGCCCAAGTCGGGGTCGACGTCTCGCTTCAGGAACTGGCCGACACCTTCGACGTGGTCCTGATCGCGGCAGGCTGCCAGATCGCGCAGGAGTTGGGGGTGCCGGGCGAGGACCTGGACGGGGTCGTCGGCGGCATCTACTTCCTGGAGGACGTCAATCTCGGCCAAAAGGACGTTTGGGTCGGCAAGCACGTGGTGACGGTCGGCGGCGGCTTCACCTCGATGGACTGCGTGCGCACGGTGCTGCGGATGGGCGCCGAGACGTCGATCATGACCTATCGGCGGAGCATCCAGGAGATTCCGGTCGAAGAACTCGAGCTGGAAGAGGCCGAGATCGAGGGCGTCGAGCTCATGTACATGGTCTCGCCCAATCGGATCATCGGCGACGAGAACGGCAAAGTGGTCGGGATCGAGTTAGTCCGCAACGAGTTGGGGCAGCCAGACGCGAAAGGGCGGCGACGACCGGAGCCGGTGGAAGGCTCCGAGTTCGTGATCGACTGCGACATGGTGATCGTCGCCATCGGCCAACGGCAAGACAACAGCTTGCTGGGCGAGATGCTGCCGAACCGGGACCGGCGCGGAGTGCCGCTGCTGGACGCCGATTTGAAGACCGAGCTGCCGAACGTCTGGGCGGCCGGCGACTACGTGATCAACCCGACGAACTTCATCTCCTCGATCGGCGAGGGCAAGCGCGTGGCCGAGTCGATCGACCGGTTCATGCGCGGCGTCGAGCCGCGCGTGAAAGAGATGGAGATTACCCGGGTCCCGACCGAATACATCGCGACGCCGAACCCGCTGGTGGCGGAAGGGATCGCGGAGTGGAGCCTGACGGCGATGAGCCGGCGGCTGGTCTGGGGCGACGACTACTCGAACGTCGGGCGGCAGATGATGCCGGCGCTGCCGGTGCCGGACCGCGGCTTGCGCACGGACGACACGACGCTGGAGGTGGAACTGGGTTACACGAAGCCGATCGGCTTCGAGGAGGCGAAGCGGTGCCTCCAGTGCCAGCTCAACATCTTCATCGACGGCAACCGCTGCATCCTCTGCAACGGCTGCGTCGACGCCTGCCCGCACCGCTGCATCGAGATGATCTCGCCGGACCGGATCGACTCGATCGACAACGACGTCGAGTTGGCGGAACTAGCCCGCGCCGAACTCGGCCCCTACGCGGCGGCGATGGTGATCGACGAACGCAGCTGCATCCGCTGCGGCATCTGCGTCGATTGGTGCCCGACCGAATGCCTGACCATGGACCACTTCCGCCTGACCCCCGCCGATCCGCGGGAATCGGTCGATCTGGCGATCGTGGCCGATTAGCTGTTAGCTCTCAGCGGTCAGCCGTTAGCTTGTCTGGGTGGGAGGGCATCATGGTTGCACCCGTTGAAGAGCGAATTGCGCTGCTCGAAGCACGAGTAAGCGACATCGAGGAGACCCTTGCTCGTCGTCACCCGCCGCGGATTGGTGTCACAATCGAGGAGGTTCGCGCGAAGGTCGGCCGCCCTGCGGAGCGCGGGCCGGAGCAATTCGAACGATTGCATCGGATCTTCGGGCGCTTCAGTGGTCCGGAGGACCTATCGTCGCGGATGCGAGATTACCTCTATGGCGAGCGCGAGTGAGGCGAAGCCGCGTGTCGCGTTGGCAGGGGGTACTGCAACCACCGATCTTTGTCGATGCGTCTGCCTGGCTCGCTTCGGCAAACGACCGCGACCAACACTATGCGCTGGCTCGGTCACTGTTGGCAGAATGCTTCACCGAACGCATTCATCTCGTGACGACGACCTGGACGGCCTTCGAAGCACTGTCAATGATCAAGAGCCGCGCCGGTAGGCAGGTTGCGGCCGATCTATAGGATCTGATCACGGATCCGCAATCGGTGGATCTGGTTCGGGTCACCGAGAGGATTGAAGGCAGGGCGCTCGACCTGTTCTTCGCCTACCAGGACAAGACTTGGGGTGTCGTGGACTGCGCCAGTCTGGTCGTGATGGAGGATCTTGGCTGCCGCCAGGCGATCGGGTTCGATTACCACTTCATGGAGGCCAGCCGGCAACGAGGGTTCGAACTCATCCCGGCGGATGAATAGTCGAAGTTGCCAACCCCCATTCCACCTCCTCCCACGGGTGCGCGAGTGGGCCAGTGCATGGGCGGAAATGGAGGATTGACAAGTTGCGAAGCACGGTATGTTCTTCGAGGTCCGTACGGAAGAGCATTCCGTCGTCGGGCGTCAGACGCACCTCGTCGATGCGAATCGGGACGCGGTGCGTTGTCGGCTCGGTGGCGAGGTCGAGCATGTCTTTCCAGAGCGCAACGACGTCCGGGTCGTGGCAGACATTTGGAGATAAGGGATCATGGGGCCGGAGAGCCGCGCCCCGGTAGCAGGCTCTCGCGGACGCGGGCGCCGAGCAGAGCGAGCAGGTCTTCCAGCGCGAAGACACCGTAGCAGTCGCCGCCGTAGAGGACGACCGGCGCTGCCCCGATGTCCGGCCGGTGCTGGCGGCGCAGCCGCCGGATCCCCAACCGCGCCACGCGCTCGCCCGCTTGGCTGCGGTAGACCTGGGCGGTGTTGAAGGCCAGGCACGTCAGCGTCAGCCGCCCCCGTGCCGCCGCCGCGTCGCGCCCCCACCGTTGCGCCTCCAGCCCCCAGCCCTCCTTCAACTCCCGGAAGGCGTCGTCCTCGACGTGCCAGCGCGCCCGGTACGCCTGCAGGGCGGCGAAGGCGCTGGGCCAGGGACGGGTGCTGACCAGCCCCCAGGTCTCGCCCCTGCCCGACGGCTCTGGGTGCTCCTCCCGGATCAGGCCCCCACAGCGTCGCCTCCGGTTGGCCGTGGTCCACCGCCGCGGCGACGACGCTGTCCCAGCTCGTCAACCCGTCCAGTCCGGCCACCTCGACCCGCCGGCGCGCCTTGTGGCCCCGCACCGTCCGCACCTCGTGGTGCGTCCGCCACGCCAGGCCGTCGCCCGCCGCCAACGCCGCCAACTCCTGGTCGAGGCAGCGGTCGGCCGGCAGGCGGACCAGGGCGTCGATGTCGTGGACGCCCTGGAGCCAGGCCAAGAGCGGCCCGTCGGCATACAGCGCGTCGGCCAGCAGCAGCCGGATCGTCCCCGGGCCGCCCACGGCCAGCACCTGCTCGACCAAGGCGCGGGTGACGCAGGCCTCCTTCCCCTTCTCCGAGGCCGTCCCCTCCAGCAGGCGCCAGGCGACGATCACCGGGCGCGTCGCCGAGACGCAGACCAAGGCGACCACTCGCAGGTCCGCCCCCAGGCCGCTGCCGTCGATGGCGTAGACCGCCCCCCGCACCAGCCGCCGCGCGTAGAGCGCCGCCACCCCCGCCCGCTGCACGCGGTCCCAGGCCGCCGCACCGACTCGCCGCGGGGCATCCCGCAAGGCATCGGGGTGGCAGGGCAGCGATTCGGGCCGGCGCCCGGCCGGGTGGCGGTGGCGGCCGTTGGTGGCGGCCCGGAGCGCCACCGGCGTCCAGCCCAGCCGCAAGAGGATCGCCGGCTCCCGGAACAGCGCCCCCGCCGCCCCGCTCAGCGAGGCGTCCGCCACGAACGGCAGCGTCGCCAGCGTCCGCAGCAGCAAGCCGTCTGGCAGCCCGGCCCGCTCGCGCGCCACCTCCGCCTCGTCCAGGCTGTCCAAGATGCCCAACTCGTCGTGCAGCGCGACCAATTCGTCCAGCGGGCCGCGGGCCATCGTCGTGGCGAGGTCGGGCCGCTCGCCAGCCGCCAAGGCCGTTTGCACCGCCACGCGGTCCTGGCGATACCACAGCCTCTCCAGCGCTCCTTCCTCCAACGAGCCGGAGCCTAGCACCACCTGCGTTCCCTCCAACCCCTCCACTATCTCCAATTGTCTGGGGTCGTGGGGCATGGGCCGCGGCGCACCCGTCGTCCACCCGACCGCGACAATGCCGCCGGTTCCCCTGTTTGGGCCGTCTGCCCTCCAAATTCGCCGGATTCGATGCTGCGCCGCGGCTTGACGGTCCAGGTGATGTCGCGGGACGCACTCAGATAACGATCGACATCGAAGGTCCTTGGACTGCCCTGGAAGAGCCATGCGGCCATGTCGATCCTCTATCGCACACCAATCGATACCCATGTACCGCGGCTAGCCGCGTCTGTCGGGCCAATCGGGCTGACGAACGACGAGTCCGGGAACACGCTGGAACTCGCGAAGATTGTCCGTCAAGACTTGGTGGCCGCGCGAGAGAGCCGTTGCCGCAATGATCAGATCGTTCGGGCCGATTGGCGCGCCATTTACGGCGAGATGCGCCCAGACCTGAGCGTGAGCGCGAGCAGCATCAAGGTCGAAGGGTACGAGGGGCAAGAGGCTCAGAACGCCCTCGACATAGGTCGCTCGTCGGAGCCGACGAGCGGGCGTGTCGGCACGATGAACGCCGATGAGCAACTCGGCGGCGGTCATGCTCGCGACAACTAGGGACTCGCCCGGAACGACGATATTCACATCGCTCGGAGGGACTCCGCGTCGTTCGAGAGTAATGAAGACGCTCGCGTCAACTAGGAGAGCCATTCAGGAAGCTCAACGCGTTGCCGATTCATGGTCGCTTGGATTTCCTCAAGATCGTCGGCGAATGTGTCGTCCGGCCGCGGGAGATCGGCGAGGCGAGCAATGAATTCACTCCAGGAGACATCCGGATCGCCGTGTGCGGGGGAGAGCGTAACGAGCGGCTTCCCGTCGCGTTCGACGACGAATCGTTCGCCCTGGCGGTGGACGATCTCAAGAATGTCAACCAAACGCTCGGCGAGCTCATCCGTCGAGATGCGATGCGCCATCGGATGCCTCCGTTCTTCTCACGCAGTGTACGTTGCGAGCGTTCTATCGAACAGTCTTCTCGCTGTGATCTCTTGTGGACGGTCTCGTGTTCTTGACGAATGGGGAAACGGCTCTATGGGTGTTCCAACGATCAACGTGCTTGAAGTCTACCGAACCTGCCTGGCGTGCCCCGCGCAGTGGGAGGGTCAGTCCGACGACGGGCAGTTCGTTTACATTCGCTTATCGTGACTCCGACGCCGCCGCTCAGATACCCGTGCCGATTGGATCTGAGCGGCGATGCCGTCCGCGCCGATCCGATCTTCGACCTGAATCACGGCGATCCGCTCGACGGTTTCCTGACGTACGAGGAGCTGAGGGAACTCCTACCACCCTCGATGCATCTGCCGCCGGTCGAAGCCAACGCCGACATCGAAGTTCCGCTCTCGGAAGATAGCCCGAGTCCGTATCCATTCGGCAAATAGATTGGCTATCGGTCTGCCGCTCGTGCATCGGGGAACACGAATTCCACCGTCGTGCCTTTGCCTGGCGCGCTCGTCAGATCTATCCGGCCACCGTGCGCCTCAACAATCGTCCGGGTGATGCTGAGGCCGAGGCCGGCGCCGCCATGGGCGCGGGAGCGGGCGGTGTCGACGCGGTAGAAGCGGTCGAAGACGCGGGCTTGGTGCTCCGGGGCGATGCCCGAACCGGTGTCGGCGACCCAGATGCGAACGCCGGTCGGTTCAGCGCCGCAGCCGAGGGTGACCGTGCCGCCGTCTGGCGTGTGGGCGAGGGCATTGGCGACGAGGTTCACCAAGACCTGGACGAGCAGGTCTTCATCGGCGACGACGGGGCAGGAGCGGATTTCGCGATTGACGGTGACGCCGGACTCTTCGGCCTGGTGAGTGAATTGATCGGCAACGACGCCGATGGTGGTGGCGAGGTCGAACGGAGCGCGGGTGAGGGCAAGCTGGCCGGCGTCGGCGCGGGCGAGCGTGAGTAGGGTGCTGACGAGGCCGGTGAGGCGGTCGAGGTCGTCCTGGAGGGAGCGGAGGGCGGCGCGGTACTCGTCGTCGGTCCGGGGATGGAGGAGGGCAACGTCGACCTGACCCCGGAGCAGGCTGAGGGGAGTACGCAGCTCGTGGGCGGCGTCGCCAGTGAAGCGGCGCTGACGCTCGAAGGCATCCTCGATCCGGGCAAGCATGGCGTCGAAGGTCGCGGCGAGGCGGCCGAGTTCGTCGGGCGGCAGGTCGAGGTTGAGGCGCGCGTGCAGGTCGTCGCCGTCGATCGCGGCGGCGAGACGGGTGATCTCTTCAACCGGCGCCATGGCTCGACCGGCGAGCAAGTAGCCGCCGGCGACGGCTCCCGCGAGCACGAGCGGGCCGACCGCGAAGAGCAGATAGACGAGCGACCGGAGTGCTTCGTCGATTTCCTCCCGCGACATGCCGACCTGGAGCACGCCGAGCACCTCGCCGTTAACGACGACCGGGGCGGTGACAATGCGGACGATGTGGCCATCGGCTTCGGCGGAGGTGAGCAACGTTTCGCCGCCCATGGCCGCGGCGACGATGCCCGGGACGAGCCGGACGCCACCGAGTCGGTCACTGGTGTCGGCGATGGTTTCCCCGTCCTCGCCGAGGAGGCGGAGGAACGACTCGTCGCCTTCGAGATCGCCGACGTCGCTCGTCACGAGGAACAGCCCGTCGTCTCGCGCTTGCACGGTCGAGAGGACCAAGGCGGCCTGATCCTCCAATTGTTCGTCGAGAGCCTCGTAGAGGTTGTACCGCAGCCCGACGTAGATCACCGCGCCAAATAAGACAAGCGCGGCGGCAAGGAAGAGCGCGTACCACGCGGTCAGTCGCCAGCGGACCGGGAACTGGCCCCATCGGCGGCGCGGGCCGGACGCGAATTCCCGTTGGCTTCGTGGTGCGGTGGCCATCAGTCTTCCGGCACGAGGCGGTAGCCGACGCCGCGCACGGTCTGGATCAGCCGGCCGGGAGCAGGATCGGCCAGTTTGCGGCGCAGCGCGTGGACGTGGACGTCGATGACGTTGGTAACGTTAGGGAAATCGTAGTCCCAGACGTACTCGGCGATCATGCCGCGGGTGAGGACGCGGTGGGGGTTGCGGAGTAGATACTCGAGGATGCTGAACTCCCGCGTCGTGAGCGACACCTCGGCGCCGTCCCGCCAGACGCGGTGGGTGGCCGGGTCGAGGGCGACGTTGCGGGCGCGCAGGAGCGGGTCGAGCGTTTCCGGCGGGCGGCGGGCGAGGGCGCGCAGCCGGGCCAGCAACTCGGCGAAGGCGAATGGTTTCACCAAGTAGTCGTCGGCGCCGGCGTCGAGGCCGGTCACGCGGTCGGCGACGGCGTCGCGCGCGGTAAGGAGCAGGATCGGGGTGTTTGACCCGGCGCGACGGAGTCGACGGGCAACCTCGAAGCCGTCGATGTCGGGCAGCATGACGTCGAGCACGACCGCATCGTAGGAGGCGGCCTCGGCCCAGTCCAACGCGTCCTCGCCATTGCCGGTCACGTCTACCGCGTGGCCGGCTTCTTCGAGCCCGCGATGCACCAGGTCCGCGAGTCGCGGTTCGTCTTCCACTAACAGGATGCGCACCTGCCGCGCGCCCTTCCGACCGGTCGTTCCCACCACCGGCCTACTTCACCGCTTCTTAATGTTGGCCCGGCACCCTATGCATACCGGGCGATTCGCACCCGGCGCCGGTGCTCAGGATGGGCCGGCGGATCAACGGGGCGCCACCCCATCGCTTGCTCGGAAGGATACCCGGTTGAACCCGCTTGAGAGCATCGCCGCGGCCCGGCGCCAGGCGGCCACCTGGGCCATCGGACACCTCCAGGTTGCGCTGCTGCTCCCGGCGCTTCTCGCGGCGCTGGCACTTTCGGCGATCGCCTCCGGAAGTGGCGTGCTGGCGTGGGACGTGACGATAACCCGATTCGTGCAGCGGGCGCCGGACACCGTGTTTGGGGATATCGCCCGCGCGGTGAATCTGCTCGGCGACGCGCCGATCATGCTGGCGCTCAGCGCCGGGTTGGTGCTGACGCTGCTGAAGCTGGGTCGGACCGAGCCGGCGCTCTTTCTTCTCGCCGCGGTGGTGGCCAGCGTAGCAAACCCGGTGCTCAAGGCGATCTGCGACAGCCCCCGGCCCACGGCCGACCTGGTGCGCATCGCCGAGGAGGCTGCCGGGCTGGGCTTCCCCAGCGGACACGTGATGAAGGTCGTCCTGACCTACGGCGCCATCCTGGTACTGTCACGGGACCTGCTGCCGCGTCGCGGACCACGCCTCCTCGTCCAGGCATGGGCGGTCGGGATAATCGTCGCGACGGGTTTCAGCCGCATCTACGTCGGGGCGCACTGGCCGTCGGACGTGGTGGGGGGCTACCTGTGGGGAGGCGTGCTGCTTGGCGCGCTCGGGACGGGATACCGATCTGGGGTGTTCGCGCGCGCCCGCGCGGCCATGGGCACCCTGGTCGGCGACCGTCGCGTGTTGAGCCGAGACGGCGCCGCGGACTAAGCACGATCGTCAAGGTGGTCGGATGGCGATTGCACGGAGGTGAGTCATGCAGACGCGAGGGCGTTGGATCGTGGCACTCGTTCTGGGAGCGGGAGTACTCGGCAGCGGCATCATCGGAGCAAGCGCCAGCACTGGACCGGTCAGGACCCACGCGCATCCATCGTCACTGGTCGAATCGGCCCGCGATGGGGCGGCGAGCCTGGCCCGGCTGATCGGCGTTTCGGACGACGACGACGACACGGTTGCCCCCGGCACGATCGACGACGGCAAGGAGTTGCTGCCGCGGGCCGGGATCAGCCTCGAACGGGCAATCGCGGCGGCCCAATCAGCCGTATCCGGCCCCATCGGCGAAGTCGACGTGGAGTACTTCGACGGCCGGCTCGTCTTCAACGTCGACGTCGGCGAGTTTGACGTCAAGGTCGATGCGGCGACCGGCGAGGTGCTGGCGGCCGACCAGGACGACTAAATTCGGTCAGATCCGGCGCATTCGCTGCAACCGAGCCGGGCAGTCGGCGACGCCCGGTATGCCTCACCATACACTGATGACTGACATCACCGATACGCCAGGAGGACCGCGATGAAGCACGGCATGTTCGCGCTGGTCGGGTCAATGTTCGCCGCGATGCTGATCGTTGCGCCGGGGGGCGGTTTCGCCCAAGAGGCGACCCCGCTCGCCGGCGCCGAAACCCTCGGCCCGGTCGTCACCAACCCGTTTTTCCCGCTGGCATCGGTCCGGTACAAGGAATACGTCGGTGAGGAGACGGACCCCGATACCGGCGAGACGATTCAGACCCGTGTCGAGGAGACGGTGCTGGCCGAGACGGCGGAGGTGGCCGGCGTCGAGGTCGCGGTGGTCGAGGTCAAGGAGTATGAGAATGGGAAACTGGTCGAGTCGACGCTCGACTATTACGCCCAGGACGACGACGGCACCATCTATTACCTTGGCGAATCGGTTGACGACTACGAGGACGGCGAAGTCGTCGGCCATTCGGGGGCGTGGTTGGCCGGCGAGGGCGAGAATCAACCTGGACTCTTTATGCTGCCCGATCCAGACGTGGGGCAGGTGTTTGAACAGGAGCGGGCACCCGGCATCGCCGAAGATATCTCCACCGTGATCGCGGTGGACGAAGCGATCACCACGCCGGCCGGGCAGTTCAGCGGATGCCTGAAGACCGAGGACGTCAATCCACTAGATGATGAAACGGAGAATAAATACTACTGCCCCGGCGTAGGAGTGGTGCGGGAGGAGTCCGAGGACAGCTTCCTCGACCTCGTCCACTTCGAGGGAGGCCCGGCAACTACGCCGACCGCGTCTTCCTAACACTCGCTCGGTGGTCGATTCGGCAGTTGCTCTCCGGTGCGGTTCACGCTGCCCGCGTTGCCGCACCGGGCAGGCCGATCTCTCCCCTAACCTCGATGCGGAGGGCCGAGGCGACCTCGGTGATCCGGGCGAGGCTGGCCGACTGATAGTCGGTCGCCTCGTAGCGCTGGATCTGCTGCTCCTTGAGGCCGAGACGCTCGGCGAGCTGCCGTTGGGTGAGGCCAGAGGCGATGCGGGCGGCGATCAGGGCCTCCGCCAATTGCGGCAGAGAATCGAGCGATACTGCTTGAAGTCGGCCCGTTCTCAATTGCTCGTAGTCGGTCAATTGCGCCCGGAGATCGCCAAGCATGCTGTGCAGTGCGTCGTTCTGAATCTGCCAAAAGTGCCGATCGTCCTCATTGTCGAGGGTGGCGAAATCGGGGAGGTTGGCAATCGCCTCCTCGAACTTCCTGATTTCTTCCTGAGTGATCTGGCGCTGGCGGTCATTCTTGATCATGGCACATCCTTCAGATTGAGAGCAACGATCCCCTTCGGTCGACCCGTGTTCCGGTCCCGCTGAAAGAAATTGACGAATCGCGTGCCCTCGGCATCAGCCGACAAATCGGCTGGGAACAATTTCGCCGCCATAGCGCCCTTATTGCATTGCCCGGTCGTCGTCGAACGTCAAGAGGACGATCGGCAGGCTCCTCAAGTTCACGCCCGCGCGGTCCCAGCATGCATCAAAGTCGGCCGGGACATCCTTCGCGGTGACAAAACTGCCGTCAACATAGACCGTCTGGCACCCAGCCGACCTGAGGTCATCCAAGGCCCTTTTGAGACCGGCAATGAGCCGCCGACGATCGTCGTTCCAAGCAAAAGCCGCGATGAACTCGGGCCATGAAAGCCAGTGAATACCGGGCGACAGGTTGCCGTCCTGATCGAACGTGATCATCGTATCACAATGATATCGTTGTGTCGATAGGTCGGTTCGAGTCTGGACGGCGGGCATGAATGGAAATCACAACTGGTTGTCGGGCTCTTGCGCCGCGCGCCATTCCTCATACTCTCGCTGGCCATCTTCGTTGAGGGGGTAGTACTTCTTCAGGCTGCCGCCTTCGGCGAGCTTGAGGCGGCTGAAGACTTCCCATTCCTCGTGTTCGAGGGTGCGTTCGAGGACGATGGGGGCGAGGTTGGCGGGGATCAAGGTGGCGCCGTCGTCGTCGGCGATGACGATGTCGCCGGGGAGGACGAGAACACGGCTACAGGCGACTGGGACGTTGTAGGCCCAAGGGAAGAGGGTCGATTGGGAGGCGTAATTCGGGGTGACGCCGACGGTCCAGACGGGGATGCCGAGCTCGCGTACCTTCGGATAGTCGCGGATGCACCCGTCGACGACGGCACCGAGGCCGCCTCGCCCCTTGAGGTAGGTGAGCAGCATCTCGCCCATGCAACCGGTGTGAAGGTCGCCGAAGGCCTGGACGACGAGGATGTCGCCGGGCTGGACCGTGTCAAAGACGGCCCAGAGCGCGGTGCGCTTCTCGACGTTCTCCTGTGCGACACCGGAGGCAACATCCTCACGCTGCGGCATGAACTGTAAGGTGACGGCAGGGCCGACAATCTTGGCGCCCGGCTGGCGAGCAATTGGCCCTTGGATGAAGATCTGGCGAACGCCCATCTTGTGCAGCATGGCGCTGGCGGTGGCGCTGCTGACCACGTGCAGTTGGCGCACCAAGTCGGGGTCGGGGCGCGTGAAAGGCGGGCCTTCGATCGGCAGCGAAACGCCGGGCGACGGGAAGCTCGTCAGGCGCAGTTCTTCGCTCGCGGTGGCCAAGAACACGTCCTCCTTGCGAATCGGCGCGTCGCGTCCTGGGACATCATGCAGCGTGCGCGCACATCTTACCCGCTCGCCGGCGACGCCGCTGGAGTCCCTTGGTCCGGTTCGGCGACGATCGCGGCGAACTCATGAATGCCGGCGTCCATGGGCAGGGCCAGGTAGAGATTGCCATCGCGGAAGACATAGGTGTTAACCTCTTCGAGGTCAGCCGCGAACTCGGTCCCCAGCGAGCCTGGCGGGCAGCCGATGCGGGTGAGCGCAATGGGCGAGATGTCGATGAGAGCCTCGTCGGCCGTGTAGGTTCCGCGGCCACGATTGCAGTCGGCGAGGACATGCGCCGAGCCGTCCGGCAGGAATTGGATCGTGTAATTCGACGGGACGTCCGGGACGATCTCGGAGTCGTCGCCGCCCTCGAACCCTTGCCATTCCCAGACGACGCCGGTCAGCGCCGGGATGAAGCGGAGAGGTCCGGCGTCGGGCAGCGCCAGGACAAGCGCGTCCTCTTCATAGCTGAAGGAGACGGCTTCATCGAGGTATCGGAGATAGTCGTCGGAGATTGACTCCGGCGGGCAGGCAACCAGCGTGGAGATGATGTTGGCGATGTCGAGGCTGGCGCCCTCGACCGTGTAGGCGCCGGAGCCCACGTTGCAATCGGCGACAATGGCGGCGACACCCTCCGGCAGGAATTGGATGGTGTATTTGTCAGGATCATCCGGTATCTGCTCGGACCCGTCTGCCGCCGTGATCGCGGCGAGGTGCCAAACGACTGGCGGGATGGCAGGTGCGGAGTCGGGTGTTGCCGACTGAGGGGTTCCCTGCGCTCGGACATGGGGTCCGTGAGCAAACAGGGCGCTCGCGGCGAGAGCCAGGACGGAGAGAGCAACTGTCAGACGCATCAATGGATTCCTCCTTTGGACGTCAGAAAACATGCGACGTCCATCATGACACATAAACGCCGCCTGGCGAGTCATAGTTCCAAGCAGCGCGTTGGCCGGTTGGTGACGGACGAAGCGAAGAAAGGAACGAGGGATGGTGCATCCATTGGTGACGCAATTGCGCTTCGCGCGGAGCGAGTTCCGGCGCGCCCTCGATGGGGTAACGGACGAGGAGGCCCGACAGCGCTTCCAGCCGATCAATGCGATCAGTTGGATGGTCGGGCACCTGGCCTGGCAGGAACAGCGGTACTGGATTTTCCGGCCGGAAGGGCGCTTCGCCGTGCCGGAACTGAACGATCTGGTCGGGTTTGGCGCCCCGGCGAGCACGCCGCCGCTGGCGGAGATGTGGGCGGCGTGGGAGACGGTGACGCGGGCGGGCGACCCTTTTCTTGACGGGCTGTCAGCGGAAACGCTGGCGACCCATTTTGTGGTCGACGGCCAAACCGACCCGGAGAACATCGGCACCCGCCTCCTCCGCACGACCTACCACTACTGGTACCACATCGGGGAGTCGCAGGCGGTGCGGCAGTTGCTGGGGCATTCGGATGCCGGCAATTTCGTGGGGGACATCGGGGACGAGGCGCCGTGGCAGGCGAATGAGGCGACGGCGCACGCCGATTCATCGTTCGGCTAGCGACGACTCTATGCACCTCCGGCATGCGCCTCGCGACGCTCGCGGCGCACCGCCTCGACTTCGGCGGTCACGTCGGCAAAGACATGCTCCGGGTCTTTGTCGGCGTTCTGCGCGCGCACCTCGGCGATGCTCGCCCAATCGCGCGTCGCTTCTTCTCGCGGGAGCCGTTCGTCTTCCGTGAGGCTGATGACGACGACTGGCGTCCGACCCTCTCGTTCAACGATCGCCGGTTCCTCGGTGTCACCAACCGAGTCGACCAGGCGTTCAAAATCCGTCCGTGCTTCGCCTGTTGAAATGGCGTTGGTCATAGCGCCGATCCTTCAAGCCCATAGTGGTGTCGATTGACGCGACCTCACTTTACCTCATTGACACGCTGGCGGTTTCATCGTCGTTGTCCCAGCGCCTATTGGGATCGAGGAGAACTGCCTGCCTCCGTGGAGCGATCATCAAGCAACGCGTACGGCAAGACATCGGGATCGGGCAGCTCGCCTCGGCGGAACATCTCGTCGGCCTCGCGACTGAGTTGTTCCTTCATCGCTGGCGTCCACTCGACGTCTTCGCCGCGGACGAGTTCGTCCAACTGCATGGTCATCAAGCCGTCATCCTGACTCCAACCTGGCAAGGTTGGAGGGCTAGATCGGAAGCTGTCGGTTTATCGGACGATCGTTCGTCGGCATCTCGTCCCAGGTTCGACCGTCCAACTCGCGCCCACCGACCTTCGATGTCCGTCCGCCCCACTGTTTGTGGAAGTACGCCACATGCTCCGAAACGCAATGATCGCGAGCCTCCCGAACCCAATTCGGATCGCACGGTCGGAAGTGCGGACCGCTCTCGCCTCCGGTGATCAGCCAGTGGATCCCGTCGAGCTTTAGCTGATCGATCGGACCAATCAGCGGCTCCGCACTGATGAAACGCACGGCTGCTGGGACACGCCGTAGGAAGTCGGCCCTCCAGATGTACTCGTTCGACTCGACGGATACGCCAATCCAAATATGATCGGGCCACGGCAAGGTAGTCGCAAGCCTGGTCAGCCGTTGTGGTCGCTTCGTCAGCACCTGATAGACGTGTTGATCTGCACGCACCATCGTGTCGAAGACGTTCCGGATGAAGTCGTCGGGAACGTCAGCATGGAACAGGTCGGACATGGAGTTGACGAAGATACGGCGTGGCTTTTTCCAACGCAGCGGAAGTTCCAATCGCTCAGGCCAGAGGCGTAGATCGAATCCTTGCTCGTATGGATGGTTAGGAACGCCGCGAAAACGCTCGGCGAACGCCAGTGCGTAGCAATGGTCGCAGCCCGGAGATACCTGGGTACAACCCGTGACCGGGTTCCACGTCGCATCGGTCCATTCGATCGCTGATGATAGAGCCATGGGTGCGCCTCCTTAGATTGGGAACGTGACGATCCTGGTATCAGCCAACGTCACCTCCCCTTTCCGTTTGGGACGCTTGTCCGCCGGGATGTCGATAGTCACCCTTCCTTCGGCTTCCAGCGCCCTAATTGCATCCTTGACGTGCCGCTTCGTGTAGGGGGTATCAACGCCGTGGTTTTCGTAGACTTGCCAAACCGTTAGGACGTCGCCGGCGCATGCGCGGACGAGCATTTTCTTAAGCGTCTCGACGCTGAAAGGCTTCGCAAATGCAAAGAGCAGCGGCGGTTGGGGTGACTTAACGGGCGTGTACTCGAAGCTTCTAATTTCCCCGTCGTCCGAACTCAAGCCGAACATCACCTCCTTCATGAGATGGTACCCAAGGAAAGCCTTGCTCACGAAAATGATGTGGTGGCTCGTCCGCTCGCCGTGCCGACTCTTGAACTCGAACGGCAGGACGAACTTTCCCCCGACGTCCTTTAGCGCCTCGGCGAACTCGTTAATGATCGTCGCCTGACGTTCTTCAGAGCCGCGTCCGCTGAACTTATCCCGGAGCCGCTGTGCTCGCGCCTCGCCGAAAAGATCGTTCATCTGCGCGACAACGATCGGATTGCTGATCCCCGGATTAATGCGGTTGTAGGTGAAGAAGAAGATACAGTCGCAGCCCCAGCTCCTGATTGCGTTGCCAATCAAGTCCAGGGAAAGACCCTTATATCCCCACGGGTCGATGAAGAAGAGGGTGGGAACCAAGGTGGTGCTGCGGAGCATGTCGACGAGCTTGCTCCCGACCTCTTCGTTCGAGACCCGCGGCTTGTGTATCAGCTTCTCTATCCCCGGAAGGTCGTCGATCCTGGATCGCAACCGAGCGACGTACTCGGGGTTCCTGTCGTTGAACATGGTCACGAGACGCGCAAAGCGCGGGATCCTTGATAGCGTGGCTAAGCAGCCACAGCGGGGTGGAGGCGCTCCCGTCGTCGAACTCACCTGGACCTGAAAAGAGATCAATGTACGCGATCTTGCCGCCGGGTCCCTTGGCCCTCGGCAGCATGATCTTCGCCCATGCGCCGAAGTACTTGGCAACGAGTTGGGTCTTGACGACCGACTGTTGCTCCGGTGTGTCAAAGAACTGCGCCGTGCTCACCGCGTCCATCCAATCACGAATAGATCAAGTGTTCTATGCGCACTCTATAACGAATAGACCGGTCTCGCAAGCGATGCTTGCGATTTCTTCAGGCATAGTGAGCGGGGACTTCGGGTCTCTAACGTGGATGCCTTACGTACGCCACGTACACCAAGACCGCCAACCGATGATGTCGTCCAAAGGAAACGGCCCCGCTCCTGAATCAGGCGCGGGGCCGTTCAGCAAAAGGGTAGTTAACCCCGTGTGCAGGTAATTTCAGGTCAGGAGGTGGGCGTGTTGCAAGGGGGGATGCCCCAGGGTGGCACTGATCAGGGTCACCAGGGTATGGCTGAGCACCTTGCGCAGCACGCGGCTGC
>JBOGUF010000032.1:0-21950 GCA_050696075.1 Thermomicrobiales bacterium | reverse complement strand
GGCCGTCGACGTTGTCGTGTTCAATTGCAGAGCCTTAACGGTTTCCGTCTTCTCCCGACATCATTCCGGACTCGGCATCGACAAGGCGCTCGATCGCGACGACCGACCCTTGCTCGATATAGATGCGCGGCACGCGTCCGGTCACTCCAGTGAGCATCTCATAGGCGATGGTGTCTGTCATCGAGGCCAATACCTCCCATCCAGGGGCGCCGGTGGCCGGATCGCCGGCAATGACCACCTCATCCCCGACCGACGCGCTGCTCCCGGCCGGAAGTCCAATCACCGTTTGATCCATGCAGACGCGCCCCCGCACTGCCGCTCTGGCGCCCGCCAGGCCCATCCAACCGCGATTCGACAGCGCCCGCCGATAACCGTCGGCGTACCCGACTGGAATGAGCGCCGCCCGTTCGCTCGCCATCGCTACAAACGTTCCGCCATAGCTGACGCGATCCCCAGCGGCCAGCTCGATTACCCGCGCGATTTCGCTCACTATTGACATCACAGGGAGCATGTCCCGCGCCAACGGCACCTCGGTCGACGGCGCCGCGCCATACATGGCGATGCCGAGCCGGACCATGTCATAGTCGTATCGACGTGATCGCAACGTAGCCGCGCTGTTCGCGGCATGCCGAATCACCGTCGTCAAGTCGATCTCTCGTGCCAGAGCCGTCAGACAGGCATCAAACCGAATCGATTGGTCGATCGTCGGCCGTTCGTCACCTTCGTCCGCGCACGCAAAGTGGGTGAAAATTCCTTCCAGGTACAGGCATTCATCGATCGCAATTTGCCGCGCCAGCGCCGGGGCTTCCTCGGGTGTACAGCCGAAGCGGTGCATGCCGGTATCAATCTTAAGGTGCAGGCGAGCCGGGCCCTCGTAGTGATTGCGGCGCGTTTCGATTGCAATCCGGTCGATCGTTTCGCTGCTGGCAACGCTCAGCGCTAGTTGACGGCGTAGCGCTACAGCCGTTTCGTTTGCGCCGATTGGGCCGAGCACCAGAACCGGATTCGTCAAGCCACGTTGCCGAAGCTGGATCCCTTCGTCCACCGTCGCCACGGCGAGGTGTGTGGCGCCCGCCGCGATGGCCGCCCGCGCGATCATAGCGGCGCCGTGGCCGTAGCCGTTTGCTTTAACTACGGCCATGAGACGCACTGGCTCGGGCGACAGGCGGCGAAACGCCCCTATGTTGCCCGCCAACGCGTCGAGATCGACGATCGCCCGCGTCGGGCGGAGCGGCAGAGTTACCGGTTGCGCCACATCTAATCGATCGCTTCCAGGCGCGCGATCACCCGCACCAGATCGGCCCGGGAGACGATCCCGACCAGTTGCAACTCCTCATCGACGACCGGAACTGGGTTGACGCGCTCGTTGATCATTAGCGTCGCGACCTGTTCGAGCGTTGCGGTCGACTTGATGTTGTAGACCGGCGACGTCATCAGTTCGCCCGCGGTCACCGCGACCACCTTGCGCAGTTCCTCATCGAAGTCACGTCCCGCATCGGCGACGAAGATGGCGTCGAGGAACGGCACGAATGCAGGTACGTCGACCGCCGCCTCTCGCGCGATGATGTCCGACTCCGTAACGATGCCGACGATGGCGCCGTCCTCGACGATCGGCACGCCGGGCAAACCCGATTCGGCCAACATGCGCGCAACGGTCCCGACCGAGTCGCTCGGTGACGCGATCGGCACGTCACGCTGCATCAAGTCAGCAACGGTTGGCTCAGTCACGCGGATCACCCCGCTTTCCCTCGAGATCCCGCAGCTCCTCCGCCATCGCCAGCGGCAGGTCGCTCGCGACCAATCCGAGCGTTCCCACTCTCGCCTCGACCCGTCGTGCCGCCTTCACGCCGACGTAAAGCGCTAGTGAAGCCGCATCCAGCGGGGGAAGACCCTGAGCCAGCAACCCCCCGATAGCGCCGGCAAGGACGTCGCCGGTGCCAGCCGAGGCCAACGACACTGGCGCGTCCGGCGCGACAAAGGCGCGGTCACCGTCGGTGACGATGCCGTGGTCATGCTTCAAGACGACCGTCTGCTTCCACCGCACCGCCGCCGCTCGTGCGGCGCCGATCGGGTCAGACGTGACTTCCGCGGCAGTGCAATCAAGCAACCGGCTCATTTCCCCGACGTGCGGCGTCACCACGAGCGAACGTTCTGGGACGTCGTGCCACCACTCGCCCCGTTTGGCGAGCCAATTCAGACCATCCGCATCGATAAGAACGGGGATTCCGTGGCCAAAAATGCCGCTTGTCGTTGTCGAATCGGCTTTCTCATTCGACTCGAACGTAAATCCGAGCGACCTCGTTCCGCGACTGCCAGCGCCGATCACCAGCGAATCCATTAGCGCATCGGCATAGTCGTCTTCCCCAAGACCGGGCCCCAGCACCATCGCCTTTGCCCTCTGCAACCGTTCCTCGATCAAGTCAAGGGCGCGGCGTCCACTGGCCCGCGGATCACCATCGGGCAACGGGACAAACGCGGCCTCCGGCACGATCCCCGCGACGGCCGAGACAATCCCTCGCGGCACGGCAACGACGACAACTCCCGCGCCAACCCGGCCGGCGGCCATCGCGCTGAGCGCCGGCGCCCCGATGTAATCGGGCGCACCGCCGACCACGATCAGACCGCCGACGCCCCACTTGTGTGCGCCCGGTTCGCGCCGGGGGAGGAGACGTAGCGCCTGTTGCTCGTCGATCATCGCGTCGCCCTGCCCCAAGCGAGGTCGCGTCCCGATCCGCTGGTCCGTCAACTCTTCCCCCTTATGTCGAGTGCCGCAGCTTTATCCTCGGCGTCGCGGACTGTTGCCCCTGCTGTTGGGCGTGCTTTGAGTCCAACCACGAAGGCCATAGCGTCTCGCCGCGAGTGCGTCAGCGACACGCTGAAGTCGGTCAGCCCGAGCATCGCCGCTCGTTCGGCCGCCCGGCCGTGCAACACCAACACCGGTTTTCCCCGGCGATTGGGCAATACTTCCATTTCGCGCCAGCGAATACCGCGGATGCCGGTCCCCAGCACTTTCGACGTCGCCTCTTTGGCGGCGAATCGGGCCGCCAACTCGGAGACTCGATGACGATACCGATCGCGCTCTTGTTCGGTATAGACGCGGCGCAGAAATCGCTCGCCGAAGTCGTCCAGCGCGCGTTGGATACGCTCAATCTCGATGATGTCGACCCCGACCGCTACCTCACCAGAACGCTCTGAGTCGAACTCGGGCGTGTACATGCCAACGATCCTAGCTGTTAGCGCTCTCCGCGACCACCTCATGGCCGGCTCGCGCCCGATTGTACCGCCCTGATCGCGAACGGACTGACTCATGCGTTGACCTCGACGACTTCCCCGACCGCGCGATAGCGATCAGCAAATGCCCGGTGCGCGGCCACGAAGCATCCGTCGGAAATGGCCGCGCGAATCGATTTCATCTGTCGTGCCAGGAATCGAAGATTGTGGACCGATGCCAGGCGAAGCGCCAAGACCTCGCCCGCGCGAAAGAGATGGTGCAAGTACGCGGCCGTGAATTGGCGGCAGGCATCGCAATCGCATGTCGGATCGATCGGTTCGAAGTGGTCGCGGTATCGCCGGGAACGGAGGTTGACTCGACCTTCCGGCGTAAAGAGTGCCGCGTTGCGCGCTAGGCGCGTTGGCAATACGCAGTCGAAGAGATCGACGCCGCGTTCGACGCCTGCCCACAGGTCTTCGGGCGACCCGACTCCCATCAAATACCGCGGCTTGTCGATTGGCAAGTGAGGCGTCGTTGCTTCAAGCATCGCCGCCATCACGTCCTTCGGCTCGCCGACACTCAGTCCGCCGATAGCGCTCCCAGCGACCTCTGCCTCCGCGATTACCCGCGCGCTCTCCTCCCGCAGATCGGTCTCCATGCCGCCTTGCACGATCCCGAAGAGCACGGTGCCTCGCGCTTCGCCGTCCTGTCGCCGGTGTTCGGCGATGCATCGCTCCAACCATCGATGCGTCCGTTCTGTTGACGCAACGATCGCGCGCCGCTCTGCCGGGAGACCGATCAAGTGGTCGAGCGGCATCGCAATGTCGGAACCAAATGCGACTTGCAGTTGCACGGCGCGCTCCGGCGTCAACTGGTGGCGACTCCCGTCGATGTGAGACTGAAACGTCACCCCCATCTCGGTGACGCGCGTCTGCTGAGCAAGGCTGAAGAGCTGGAAGCCGCCGCTGTCGGTCAGGATCGGGCCGGGCCAACCCGTGAACCGATGCAAACCGCCGGCACGCTCGAGAATCTCGACGCCGGGCCGAAGCATCAGGTGGTAGGTATTGGCGAGGACGATCTGGGCGCCGGTTGCGCGCACCTCATCGGGGTGCAGTGTCTTAACGGTTGCCTGTGTCCCGACCGGCATGAACGCAGGTGTTTCAACGATGCCTCGCCGGGTCGTCAATTGCCCCCGACGTGCCATGGTCGAGGAGTCCGTGGCCAGGAGTTCGAATCGCGGGGTCGAGGAACTCGACGAATCCATCCAGCGAGCGAATTCTAGGAGCGAGGGCGGCCGTAGCCGGCCTGTTGCCGACGCCGGCGAGCCCGAGCCAGCGCGTCCTCCTGACCGTCAGCAGTCATAGCCGCGGCATCTCCGATCGCGCCTATCGAGTCAAATGCGGCCTGGGCCTCGATGTCCCGGCCATTGCCGCTGGACGCGGCCCGCGAGGAATCCGCATCGTCGAGGAACGAGACGTCAGCCAGCGGATCGGCTTTCGAGGCAACAGGCTTCGATTTCGCCGCGGCGCTTTTCGTGGTCGACTTCGACGCTGTGGCTGAACTCTTCGCGGCAGTCGTCGTCGTGGTCTTCGCGGCGGTCGTGGTCGACTTGGCTGACGTCGACGTCGTCTTTTTGCCACCGGCCGCCGTCTTTGCGGACGACACTGACCTGTTGACCGATTTGGCCGCGGACGACATCTCCCGCTTGACGCCGTCGGTCGCGCCCGTCAGCTCAGATCGTATTCCGGCAATCTCGTCGCGCAGCTCTTTGACGCCGGCAGTCTGCTCGAATTCTGCGGTGAGATCAGTCGTCATCCGGCGAAAGTCGCGAACGGCCCGCCCGACCTGCCCGGCAACCTCGGGGAGCTTGCCGGGACCAAAGATGATAAGGGCGGCAATAAGTATGACGCCAATCTCCCATGCCCCCATACCGAAGAAGTTCATTGGCTTATTCCCCGAATGCTTTACTCACACATGCGTCCAGTCATGGCAGAATCGACCGGGAAGTATAGCACTCGACCGGCCCATGGCTGTCTGCCGGGCCGCATTCGCCGCGTCTGGACCTGGACCGGTTGGAGCATTCGCCGCTATGCACCTCGTCATCGGTCTCGGCAATCCAGGCCGGGAATACGTCGCAACTCGCCACAACATCGGATTCATGGTTCTCACCGCGTTGGCGAAACGAACGGGCGCGTCCGGCTCGCGCACGCGGTTTCGGGCAGAGATCATGGAAGGAGTCTTTGAGGGCGAAAAGCTCATTCTGGCCGCCCCGCAAACCTATATGAACCTGAGTGGCCATGCCGCGCGCGAGATCGTCAACTGGTATCACCTCCCACTGGACAATGTGCTTATCGTCCTCGACGACATGGACCTGCCGTTTGGCCAACTCCGTATGCGCCCCCGGGGATCGGCCGGAGGACACAACGGCCTCACGTCCGTGATCGAGCAACTTGGGTCCGACTCGATACCCCGACTGCGAATCGGCATCGGGCGTGGTCGGAGCGCCGGGCGCGGACACGTGCTCTCGCGCTTTTCTCCAGACGAGGAACGGGCGCTGCCGATCCTGATTGAACGCGTCGCCGACGGCGTCATGCTTTGGCGTCGCGCGGGGATCATCGCGGCGATGAATGAACTCAACCGGCGCGACCTGCCCGATGCGGACACCGCCGCCAAGCCGACTTTGTGACTGTCCAAACACCGCCCTATAATCGATCTCGCGATTGCTGATCGTTCTTCAACACCAAGGACAGCCCGTGGGAAAGACCAACGTGACCATTGCTCGGCCCTCGCCCCTGCAAGATGCACCAGTCGGCCTTGTCGCTGTCGTCGGTGCGGGTACCATGGGACGCGGCATCGCCCAGGTCTTCGCCCAGGCTGGGTTTGTGGTGCGGGTCATCGATCAGAGCCTGACAGTCATGGAGCAGGCCCAGCAGTCGATTGAACGCAATTGGTCGCGTGCTCTTGAACGCGGCAAGGTCGACGAGGCCGCTATCAACGACGCGCGTTCGAACTTGGCGTTTGACACGAACGTTGAAGCCGCGTTTGAGGCCGATCTCTTCATCGAGGCGATTCCGGAGATTCTCGAGGCAAAGCTCAGCCTCTTCGCCGAACTGGGATCGAAACTCCGGCGCGACGCGATCCTCGCCAGTAACACCTCGTCGATTTCCATCACCCGACTTGCGGCCGCGACCACGCGCCCCGGACTGGTCATCGGCATGCACTTTTTCAACCCGGTTCCGGCGATGCCACTCGTCGAGGTCGTGCGCGGATTGCAAACGTCGGACGACACGGTGGCGCGCGTCCGGGACGTGGCGGAAGCGGTTGGGAAGACGCCGGTCGTCGTCAACGACTACCCCGGATTCGTCTCGAATCGCGTCTTGATGCCGATGATCAACGAGGCGATTTTCTGTTTAGCCGAAGGCGTCGCCACACGGGAGGCTATCGACGACGTGATGAAGCTGGGTATGGCGCACCCGATGGGCCCACTCGCGTTGGCCGACCTGATCGGGCTCGACGTCTGCCTCGACATCATGACCGTGCTCCACCGCGACCTCGGCGATGACAAGTACCGGCCGGCTCCCCTGCTGCGAAAGTTGGTAGCGGCGGGCAATCTCGGTCGCAAGTCCGGTGAAGGCTTTTACCTCCACGGCGCCACGGAAAGCGGAAGCCGATGAGCGAGCGATCGCCCTCCGCGAACCAACGCCCGCTTCGCGTCCTGATCGCGAAGCCCGGACTCGACGGTCACGATCGAGGCGCGAAGGTCTTGGTGCGGGCGCTGCGCGACGCCGGGTTCGAGGTGATTTACACCGGCCTGTTCCAGACGCCCGAGATGATCGCCACCGCGGCGATGCAGGAAGACGTCGACGTCGTCGGGCTCAGCATCTTGTCGGGAGCGCACCTCTCGCTCTTCCCGCGCATCATGGACGCGCTGCGGGAGCGAGGGCTCGACGATGTGCTGGTAGTTGCCGGCGGCACCATTCCCGACGAAGATGTCGAACCAGTAGAGAAGCTCGGCGTGGCCGCCGTCTTCGGACCGGGGACGTCGCTCAACGAGATGATCGGCTTCATTCGCGAGCACGCTCCACGGCGGGTCGACCGCGCCTAGATGGGACTTGTCGACCGCCTGCTCGCGGGTGATCTTCCCGCCCTGGCCCGCCTAGCGACGCACGTCGAGAACGACTCCGAGGTGGGCCGCGAGGCACTTTCGACCCTCTATCCGCGCACCGGTCGCGCTCATGTCGTCGGCGTCACCGGCGCCCCCGGCGCCGGCAAGAGCACCCTCGTCAGCGTCCTGATCAAGGAAGTGCGAGAGTCCGACCGAACCGTGGGAGTCGTTGCAATTGACCCCACCAGCTCGCTCTCTGGCGGGGCAGCGTTGGGCGACCGGATCAGGATGCTCGATTCCTGGGCGGATACGGGTGTCTTCATCCGCAGCATGGCGTCACGCGGTCGCCATGGTGGCCTGGCGCCGGCCACCGCGAGCATGACCCATCTCTTCGATGCGGCCGGGTTCGATCTGGTGGTGGTCGAAACGGTCGGCGTGGGACAGGAAGAGATCGACGTCGCCAATCACGTCCATACAGTGGTCTTGCTCCAGGTTCCCGGACTCGGGGACGGCATCCAAGCCATCAAGGCAGGTGTCCTCGAGGTTGCGGACATCTACGTTGTCAACAAGGCCGACCGTCCAGGGTCAAACGACATCGCCAGGGAACTCCGCGCCCTTGCCGGGCCGTTGGCGCGGCAACATCAGACTGGATGGACGCCGCCAATTCTGAAGACCAGCGCGACGACCGGCGACGGCATCGCGGATGTGGTCAACGCCATCGACGATCACCGACGGCACCTGGCAGGCACCGGCGCTTGGCAGAAGCGAGAGGAAAGGATCGCGAAAGCAGAAGTCGAGGCACTGCTTCGCCGCCAGATCATCCGAACGCTCGCCCAGCAGAACGCCGGCGGAAGTGCTGACACTCGCCTGATTGAGCAAGTTGCGCGACGCGAAGTGTCGCCCGCGACGGCTGCACATCGCATCCTTGAACGTTCCGCGAATCGGACCGAGGGAGATTACCGACGATAGGCAGCGGTTCGGTTGGCGATCAGGGCTGCCGTGGCGCCGGCGCCCACGCCGTTGTCGATGTTGACGACAACTAGCCCTGGCGCGCACGATTGCAGCATCGACAGGAGGGCGGCCAAGCCCTGCCCGCCGTGTCCGTACCCAACCGACGTCGGCAAGCCGATCACCGGAACAGGCGCCAGGCCCGCCACGACCGACGCCAGCGCCCCGTCCATCCCGGCCGCGACAATCAGCACGTCGACGTCTTCTTCGATCAGGCGTTCGAGCGGGCGTACGAGCCGGTGGAGACCGGCGACCCCGACGTCGCTGACTTCAAAGACCTCGGCGCCCAGTTCCCGCGCGACCACGGCTGCCTCGGCCGCGATCGCACCGTCCGATGTGCCCGCGGTCATGATGCCGATCCGTCCACCGTGACTCGGGGGCGCCGTACCTGGCTGGGCGACGACAACCGCCCGCGCGTCGCCATGCCGGACGACCTCAAACGCCGAGTCCAGTTCATCCGCAATCTGAACAGCCAATTCGTCCGAACAACGCGACGCAATTGCTCGACCGTTAACCGAGACCAATCGGCGCAAGCTCAATAGGACGGCCTCTGGGGACTTGCTTGCGGCGTAGACAATCTCCGGGATGCCGGTGCGCGCCTGGCGAGATACGTCGACGCGAACTCCGTCGTCGCCAATTTCTTGGGATATGTCGTGAAGTGCCGCCCGCACATCGTCGAACGGCCGCCGTTGCGTCACGCCCCTGCTCCCTCCGATGGCGTCACTGTCGCGATCAACCCTTCGACGTCGGCAACGCCGTCACCGCGTTTCAAATGCGCCAGAAACTCAACGTTACCTTTCGGACCGAGCAGCGGCGACCGTGTCAGATTCTGTATGCCAAAGCCCGCTTCCGCCGCGGCGTCGATCACGTTGCTCAACACCTTTCGATGCACTTCGGCCGACCGTACGACACCACCCTTTCCGACGTCAGCGCGCCCGGCCTCGAATTGCGGCTTGATCAACGGCACGCAGTCGCCGTCCTTGTCAAGGATGCGCACAACCGCCGGGAAGATCAACGCCAGCGAAATGAACGACACGTCAATGGCAACGCAGTTCACGTTCTCGGGCAGCGATTCAAGATACCGTGCATTCGTGCGGTCCAGCGCGATGACGCGCTCGTCGGTGCGAAGTCGGTCATCCAATTGCCCGTAGCCGACGTCGACCGCGTAAACCCGTCGCCCTCCTGCCTGGAGCAAGCAGTCGGTGAAGCCCCCGGTACTCGCGCCGAGGTCGGCGCAGACGCGCCCGCCAACGTCGATACGGAATACGGCAAGGGCATGGGCGAGCTTCTCCCCGCCGCGGCTGACAAAGCGTGGTTTGCCCCGCAACTCCACGCGGTCCGCTGCCGACACTGGTGCGCCGGCCTGACGCACCGCCTGCCCATCGACTAGAACGTCACCCGCCATGATCAGCGCCCGCGCCCGGGAGCGCGTTTCGGCCAGCCCACGCTCAACCAGCGCGAGGTCCAACCGTAGTCGCCCGCTCGCCTGGATCACGACCAGTCGCTCGCCGCGCCGGCCGTCGTCGCTTCAAAGGCGGAACGATGGACATGGCAGAGCGCGACCGCCAGGGCGTCCGCCGCGTCGTCTGGTCTCGGAGGCTCAGCGAGGCCAAGAATGATACGCACCATTTCCTGCATCTGCGCTTTATCGGCTTTCCCATAGCCGACGACCGCGTGCTTGACCTCCGACGGGCTGTATTCCACCACCGGAACACCTGCCTTCGCGGCCGCCAGGAGGACGACCCCGCGCGCCTGACCAACCGCTATTGCGGTCGTCACGTTGCGCGCAAAGAAAAGCTGCTCGATGGCGACGACGTCTGGCTGGTGCCGATCAAGCAGGTCGGTGACGTGATCGAATAGGCTGACCAGACGCTCAGGCATCGCCTGGTCTGGCCTCGTCTCGACGACGCCGAACTCGATAACCGTTGGGTCATCGCCCGCCTCGACGACGCCGAATCCGAGCAAAGCCGTACCGGGGTCGATGCCGAGGGTAATCACCACCCCGCCTGGTTCATGACGTTCATCCGACGTGCGCCAGCACGTCGTCGGTGACGTCCAGATTCGTGTAGACCTGCTGCACGTCGTCGAGGTCTTCGAGGCGCTCCATCAGGCGGATCGTCTTGTTCGCCACGTCCGACTCTGGCGTCATTAGCGTCTTCGGTCGCATCATCAGTTCGGACGACGCCACCGCGATTCCCGCCTCTGTGATCGCTTCTTGTACCTTGTGGAGATCTTGCACCTCGGTGAAGATTTCAACTTGCCCGTCCTCAACCTGCACGTCCGCGGCGCCGGCGTCGATGGCGATCAGTCCAACATCCTCGGGATCAATCTGGCCGGGATCGACCACGATTTGCCCAACGTGGTCGAACATCCAGGCCACGCTCCCGTTCTCACCGAGCGTTCCACCCGCGCGCGTCAGAACTGATCGCACCTCGCTCACAGTGCGGTTACGGTTGTCACTCATCGCCTGAATCATGAGCGCGATGCCGCCGGGCCCGTACCCCTCGTAGAGGATCTCCTCATAATTGTCGCTGCCGGAGCCGCCGGTCGCGCGCTCGATCGCGCGGTCGATGTTGTCTTTGGGCATATTTTCCGTCCGTGCCTTTTGCACGGCGAGGCGCAGGCGCACGTTATGGTCAGGGTCGGGCAGACCGCTTCGGGCAGCGACGGTAATCTCTCTGGCGAGCTTGGTGAAGATCTGCCCGCGTTTGGCGTCGTTTGCGCCCTTCTGGCGTTTGATGGTCGACCACTTCGAGTGTCCAGACATGGCTCTCTGCTCCCAAAACCCTGATGAATCCGCAATATCTGAGTATAGCACGCGAGCTTGCCGCCATCCGCGTTGCGGCACGGCGATTTCAATTCACCATCTGAGGCGAACGGACCCGAATCACGATCTTCTTCCCGCCAACCCTCACGATTTGACAGGAATCGAACGTCTTTCTATCCTACCGTCAACAATCGAAGAACTGTCGTGCGATGATCAGGACGATTAGCCGATCCGTAGCCGTCAGCGAGGCCGCCCAATTGGTGCGAGGGCGGCGGCGATCAGGATCGGGGAAGACCACCTGGGAGCAGGCGGGAGAACGCGCCAGCGTCAGTATCCTAGCCCGGCCGCCACCGATACCGGCGCCAACGAGCGATCGCACCCGCCGATGCGGGTCGATCGGAATCTGGGTGGAACCACGCCGGCCCGGCGTCCCTGAGTGGACGCCGGGCCGCTGTCGTTTGTGATTGCTTTGAGCGGGTACTGGAGGTGCGAAATGCCCGAAGTGAGCATCGCCGAAGAAGTTGCGGAGATGGACATCGCGGTCGCGCCCGACAACGCCCGCGAATATGAACTGGCCCGGATGCGCCACTCTTGCGCGCATCTCATGGCCGAGGCAGTCCAAGAGATCTTCCCGGACGCGAAGTTCGCGATCGGGCCCGCCATCGAGCACGGTTTCTACTACGACATCGACCTGCCGCGTTCGCTCACGCCCGATGATCTTGGCGAAATCGAGCGCCGCATGGCATCGAACCAGGCAAAGGCGGAGCCGTTTGTGCGAGAAGTTGTTTCGCGGGCCGAGGCACTCTCGATCTTCGCCGGAAATCCGTACAAAGTCGAACTCATCCAGGGCTTCGCCGAGGGCGAAGAGATTTCGACCTACCAACAGGGCCACTTCCTCGACCTCTGCCGTGGGCCGCATGTCGACAATACGGCACTGATTGGGCCTTTCAAACTGCAATCGGTCGCCGGCGCCTACTGGCGCGGCGACGAGCGCCGTCCCATGCTCCAGCGCATCTACGGCACGGCCTGGCCGACGCGGGAAGAACTCGACGACTATCTGCACCGTCTTGAAGAAGCGCAGCGTCGTGACCACCGGCGGCTGGGGAAGGACCTTGACCTCTTTTCAGTCTCGGAGGAGATCGGGCCGGGTCTCATCCTGTGGCACCCGAAGGGCGCCATGGTTCGGTATCTTGTCGAACAGTTCGAGCAGAAGGAACAGCTCGATCGCGGCTATCAACTCGTCTACACGCCGCACATCGCGTCGGAACGGATTTACCAGATCTCAGGCCATCTCGAGACGTACCGCGAGAACATGTATGCCCCGATGTCCATCGAGGATGCAGAGTATTACCTCAAGCCGATGAATTGTCCGGGCCACATCATGATCTACAAGAGCCAGATGCGCTCCTACCGCGAATTGCCGGTGCGGCTTGCCGAGCTCGGCGCCGTCTACCGCTACGAGAGGTCCGGCACACTCCACGGCATGCTCCGCGTCCGCGGCTTCACCCAGGACGATGCCCATATCTTCTGCACACCCGAGCAGGTCGTCGATGAGCTCGGCGGCGTCATCGACCTAGTGCGACACTTCGCCAGCGTCTTCGGCTACGGCTTCGAGGCCTATCTCGGCACGCGGCCCGACAAGGCGATCGGCGACGAGGCGATCTGGGAACGCGCCATCGACGCGCTCAAGGCGGCTTTGAAGTCGCGCGATCTCGACTACACAATCGATGAGGGCGAAGGCGCCTTCTATGGTCCGAAGATCGACGTGAAATGGCTCGACGCATTGGGCCGGGCGTGGACGGGCCCCACGATCCAGCTCGACTTCAACCTGCCCGAGCGCTTCGACGTCAACTTCATCGGCGAGGACGGCGATCGGCACCGCGTGGCAATGATCCACCGCACGCTCCTGGGCTCTATGGAACGCTTCGTCGGTGGCTTGATCGAGCACTTTGCCGGGGCATTCCCGGCCTGGCTGGCGCCGGTGCAGGTCATCGTCATCCCGATCACGGATCAACAGGTCGAGTTCGCGCTCGGCGTCGCCGCGCGCCTCAAGGAAGCCGGTCTGCGGGTCGATGTCGACGGCCAGCGTGACCGGATGCAGGCGAAAATTCGGAACGCCCAGCTCCAGAAGGTTCCATACATGCTCGTCGTCGGCAAGCGCGAGGCCGAAGCCGACGCGGTTTCGGTTCGCCTGCGCACGGGTGAGGACCTCGGCGCGATGAGCGTCGATCGATTCGCGTCGCTTGCGCGGTCAGCATCCGAGTCCAGGGCCTTGGAACTGGTCGCCGCGGAAGCAATCCCGGCATCGTAGACCGACCAATGACCGTTTATCGGGTCACTTTCGTTGGCCGCCCTGTCCAATCAGCGTCAAGGCGGCCAAGGCATAGGCTCGCGTCGCCTGGACGACTTCGTCGATGCCGACCCATTCGTCGGGAACATGGGCCAGCGTCGGATCACCCGGACCGTAGATGATCGTCGGGTATCCGGCAGCCGCGAAGAATCGGCCATCGGTCGCCATACTGAATCCCGCGAGTGCTTCGCTCAACCCCAAATAGCGGTTGGCCGCCAACATGGCCTGGACCAGCGGCGATGCTGGGTCGCTCATCGTCGCTGTCCGGCGCTCGCCCGAAAACTCCACGACGACCGAGACTCCCGGCATACTCGCCACTGCACATTGGGCAACCTCGGCAATCTCGGCCAGGCTGTCATCCGGGTTCTCTCCGGGAATCAGGCGGCGGTCGATGGCGATCATGCACCGGTCCGGCACGACGTTCTCCTTCACGCCGCCGGCGACCATATTGACCGACGCCGAGGAGTGGTGGAACAAAGGGTGGGTACGGGACTCGAGCCGCGGCCAGAGCTCGGACCGGAGCGCGGATACGACCTCGGCCATGCCTTCGATTGCGTTCGCGCCTTCCCAGGGCAACGCGCCGTGGGCCGCCCGGCCGTAGACGGTCACCCTCGTCGCCGCCACTCCTTTTTCGCCGACACAGATGCGATTCAAGGTCTGTTCGCCGACGATGACGAAGTCGGGTCGGACGTGTCCCTCATTCACGACGAAAGCCGCCCCCGCGGGCCCGCCGACTTCCTCGTCGGCGACCTCGTTGACAATCAACGTCCCTTCGAGCGCGACGCCGGAGCGCGCGAGGGCCACGCTGGCCATCACCTGTGCCGCCACACTCGCTTTATCGTCGCCGGCGCCTCGGCCGTAAATGCGCTCATCCTCGACATCGGCAGCGAACGGAGCGTGAGTCCAGGCACGCAACTCACCGATCGGCACAACGTCAAGATGGGCGTTGAAACAGAGGACCGGACGGCCCTGCCCGAATCGCGCGATCAGATTCGGCTTCGTTTCGTCGAGCGCAATGGTCCGAACCTCGAAACCCGCCTCGGAGAGGGGCTGCACACTAAGTTGAACCGCCTCCCGCACGTCGCCCGGCGGATTGACGGTCGGCGTCTGGATGAGACGACGCAGAAAATCGACGACCTCTTGCTCGTTGATGGCGTCGAGCACGCGGCGCGCGTCGGATTCGGAAAGAGTGGGAGTTCCAGGCACGTCTCCTCCAGACCAATCTGCCGTCCCACCATGAACGGTGCGCCAGTATACTGCCGTGGCTGCGAATGTCGGACGTTCAGCGCACGACTATTTGGCAGCCATCCCGCCGGAGATGATGCTGGGACGAGCCAGACTCGCTTCCTACCCGCAATACAGGAACGTGAAGGAGGAACCGATGAAGTCCGCCGCCATGGTGCTCGCGCGCAACTTCGAAGATATCGAAGCGACCGATCCCAAGGCATTTCTCGAGGAGCGTGGGGTCGAGGTCACGGTCATCGGTCTCGACCGATCAGAGATCGAGGGGAAAAAGGGCGCGCGTCTCAGTCCCGACGCGACATTTGACGACATCTCCCCGGAACAGTTCGAGGCGTTCGATCTGCTTGTGATTCCCGGCGGTGGCGCACCTGAGAATCTGCGCATCGATGATCGGGCCGTCGACTTCACCCGCCGGTTCGTCGAATCGGGTCGGCCGGTCGCGGCGATTTGCCACGGTCCACAGTTGCTCATCTCGGCCAAGGTGCTCGACGGCCGCACGGTGACGTGCGTCAGCAAGATCCGGGACGACGTGATCAACGCGGGAGCGCATTATGTCGATCAGGAACTCGTCGTCGATGGCAATTTGATTACCTCGCGCACCCCGGCCGATCTTCCCGCCTTCGACAAGGCGATGGCGCAAACACTCGGCCTCGAAGCCGACGTGCCTCAGATGACCGCGGGCGTGCGCGGTTAGTAGATCGCGATTGGAGTTTCCGCCCCGATGTCGATCGAGACGCAACCGAGGGAAACCAGCGCCGAGCCCGCCATGGGACACGCCGCCAGATTGAAGGCCGCGCGCGGCTTTGTCTTCGACATGGACGGAGTCCTCTACCGGGGACGGACGGTCCTCCCCGGCGTCAATGACCTGCTCAATGCGCTCGACCTTCGCGGTCGCACATACATGCTGGCGACGAATAACTCCTCAGCGACCGCCGCTGAGTACGTCGCCAAGCTGGCTGGCATGGGTGTCACCGTCGGAGAGGAGGCGATCCTCACCTCGGGTATGGCAACGCGGGACTTCCTCGTCCAGACCCTCCCGCCCGGCGCGGGCCTCTTCGTCATCGGAGCTCCCTCCCTGCGCTCTGAGCTCTTTTCGAACACGACGTTCCGCCCTGTCCAGTACGGCGAGGAAACTCCGGCGGCGGTCGTAGTTGGCATCGACACCAGCTTTACCTACGAGAAGCTCAAGTACGCGAATGCCGCGATTCGAGCTGGAGCCATATTCGTCGCGACCAACGCCGACCTCACCCTGCCAACCGAGGAGGGACTTCTGCCTGGATGCGGCAGCATCGTCGCGGCCGTCGCCGCGGCCAGCGGCACGTCGCCCATTGTCATTGGCAAGCCGGAGCCGGTATCGCTGCTGGAGGCGTTGGATCAGATGGGCGTTGCCCCCATCGAAGCCGCGATGATCGGCGATCGGCTCGACACCGACGTCGTCGCGGGCAAGCGGGCGGGGATGCTGACCGTCCTGGTCTTGACCGGCGTATCGACGCGCGACGACATCCCCAACGCTCAGGTCCATCCCGACCTCGTGTTCAATGACCTCCCTGCCCTGATGGACGCCATTATCGGAAGTTAGCGATGGATTCACACGTGGAGTTCGCCCTCGTCCAGATAGCGAACGTGACGTGAGGCTGACGAGCGACGTCGGTCTGGTCGGCGGTGGGGATACCGGCTTCAATCTCTCCCATCCGCTCGACTGCCACGTCTACGTGATCGACGGCGGCGACGAGTTGGCCCTCGTCGACGCCGGCATCGGCGGTCCTCATGGAGAATCGGAGACGATCCTGCGGACGATCGCCGAGGACGGCTACCACCTCGATCGTTTCGGCAAACTCATTCTCACCCACTATCACGCCGACCACGCCGGCGGCGCGCTCGACTTCAAGGACCGGCTCGGCCTGACGGTCTTGGGCTCGGAGTTGACCGCGCACACCCTGACGGCGGGCGACGAAGGACCGATCAGCCTGGCCTTCGCCAAAGCGGCCGGCTTCTACCCGGCCGATTACCTCTTTCGCGCCTGCCCCTCCGAGCCGCTGCTCGTCGACGGTCAACCGTTCACGGTGGGCCGGCTGACCGTGACCCCATTCGACACGCCCGGTCATTGTCGCGGCCACGTCTGCTTGCTCGTCGAGGGGGGCGATCGTACCTACCTGATCGCCGGAGATCTGGTTTTCTATGGTGGGACAATCATCGTGCAGAATATCCCCGACTGCTCGATTCAGGAGTACGCCGAGAGCACCCGAAAAATCGCCGGGATTGAGTTCGACGCGTTGTTGCCTGGCCATTTCGCGATTTCGCTCCGGAACGGCAAGCGACATGTCGACCTCGCGGCGTCCCAGTTCAATAAGCTCATGATCCCTCGTAACGCCTTGTAGCAACGGCGACGAGCGCAAAGTCGAGCGGTTCAATCGATAGCGCCCTCCCGAACCAGCAATTCCCAAATCCCATCCTGTGCTTGGATCGCCACGTCTTCAGCTGTCATTTGGCCAAGCATGCCGTCCGCCAGATAGCGTCCAAGAATCTGCTCGATCGCCGGCAAATGCGGACTACGCGGTCGAGGGAGAGCATGGATCGCCGCATCGAGCACGGCCGGCATATAGGGCAGCGCCGCCATCACCTCTTCGTCTCGCAATATCGATAGCCGCGTCGGCGGAATCGTCCGGCTCAACGTCATGCGCTTTTGCTGCTCAGGCGCCGTCAACCAGAGGATAAGATCGAGTGCGGCCTCAGCGTTTCTGCTTTCTCGTGGGATGCCGAGCAGCCAGCATCCCGTAACGTGCGGCGTTCGGGCGCCGGTTTGACTCGGCTCCGGACCGACCGCGAGCTTCGTTGCAACCTCTGATTGCTCAGGGTCAAACGCCTGCAAGAGTTGATCGGGCCAAATGTCTCCAGACATCGCGATGCGTCCAGACGTGAGATTGTCGCCTTGCGCGTCGTGCCCTGCCTGCTCAACGCCTTTCGGCGCGTGCTTCACCAAATGGAGATGGAGCGCGATCGCCCGCGCCGCGCGCGGCGTGTTCAACGTTGGTTCACTCGTCACGGGGTCAAGCAAGTCCAGGCCATAGGCCCGCAGCACCGGGAGGAAACTGGTCGTCGCCTGTTGTCCCGCCACTCCGCGGACGCCGATCCCGAAAAGCCCGGACGCGCCTCGCATGTTTGTTATCTCCGTCGCCAGTGACAAGACGTCGTCCCAGGTGGCGGGGACCGCGTGCTGCAATTTGTCGAGCACGTCGGTACGCCAGGCGAACATCTGCACGTTGCCAATCCACGGGATACCCCGCATGCCCGAATCGGCCGGGAACTCACCCAGCGCGGACCACTGAGGAACCAGATCGACATCAGGTTGAAGGCCAACCTTGTCCATCATCTCGTGGAGGTTCTTCAGGAACTCGCCGCCGGCAAAAAGCGGCATCCACGGATCGTCCATGCTGACGACGTCGTAGGCGCCCGTCGCCTGGGTTAGATTAATGTTGAGCTTGGCATAGAGGTCATCGTAGGGAATTGCATCCGCGTGGATTTTGACGCGGTTCGCTTGCGCGTACTCGTCGAGGAGCGGCTGAATCTTGGCGATATCCGCGTCGATCGCCGCGATTGTCAGCTCGACGGGATCAAGCCGTCGCGTCTGAAATCGCGCGGGTGAATGGTTCGCAACCGCAACTGCCCGAAGTTTCGGCTCCATTGAAACCGCGGCCAAGCCAGTTGCTGCAGCCATCCCCAACAGCGTGCGCCGGCAAAACCTTCCGCCACGAGATCTCTCGGTCATGTTCAGATCCCCATGAGCCAGTGACCGAAGGACCCCGCACGTGCTCATCATTGATCGTCTGTCAACGAGGATCCGTTGTCAGGTTCGGAGCTTCCTGTCGAGTACTCGTTACGCCGTGAACCCGAACAGACCGCGCTGCCTGACCCGGTTGTCGATCGGCACCGCCAACTCTGAGACGCCCAAAGCCCCACGGCGGTACACCGGATCGTCCGGGCTCAGCGGCAAGTGAACCTCGCGTTCGAGCGTCGCCGACTCGTAGGCGCCGACAACAGCTTCGAGCACGGCGACGCCGTCTTCTCCCGTCGCCGCCGCGGGAGCCAGGTTGAGGACTGCATCCCGGAAATTCTCGACGGTGCACGCGTGGCCGGTCCGCCCGTTCGGTTCAGGTGGGAAGGTGCGTTCACCGTGCCTTCCGACGACCCGAATGCAGGACGGCGCGACAAACGGGTGGGTGCCGTGACGTTCGGTGACAAGCAAGGCGCGTCCTGCTGTTCCCATCAAATCGACACCGCCGGGGCCCTCCCCCCACGCCATGTTGACCATGACGCAGCCGCCAGGCACATCGTACCGGACTAACGCGATGTCCTCCACGTCACCGGAGTCGTCGCGACGACGATCCACGTACGCGCTCACCCGCGTCGGTCGAGCGTCGAATAGCCAGAAGCCGAGGTACACGGCATGGAGCATATCCATCAAGACGCCCCCGCCGGATTGCGCCACGTCGTGGCGCCACCGTGGCCGATAGTCCCCGGCTCCGGGACGATCTTCAACGCTGAGGAAGTTCAATGTCGCCACTTCCAGTTCGCCGATTTCACCGGAGGTCACGATCTGCTTGAGATCTTCGTACACGCTCAGGAATTGATAGTTGTGGACCGTCGCCAAGAGCACGCCCTGCTGTCGGGCCGCGTCAACCATGCGGGTCGCGTCGGCGGGAGCCGCGGCCAGCGGCTTTTCGCAGAGTAGGTGCTTGCCTGCTGCCGCCGCCGCAATCGCGATCTCAGGACGGGCCTGTTGCGGCGTCGCCACAATCACCGCGTCCACATCCGGTCTCGCGATCAGCTCGCTCCAGTTGAGGTGAAGCGCGCCGGATTCAAGACCGCCGGCCTCAGCCGCCGCGCCAAGACGCGATGGCGTCGGGTCAGCCACCGCGACGAGTTGTAACCCTTCGGTCGCGATGACCGCGGGGATGAAGGCACGCAACCCAACGTTACCGCAACCGACAATCCCGACGCGCATCATTCACTCGCTCTCCTGAGGGTATCTCCTCTGCTGTTCTGGTCGAACTGAAATCCCCACACTGTCGAACGCCGGCCGTGATCCATTGTTCCACGCGCCGGATTTTCCTGCTGACACGTACCCTGGACTTGGCGTAACCTAACAGCGCACAAACGGGGTGTCAACGACGTCACCCCGCGGGCGACAGCAACCCGCTGGAGGGTTCGTTGCAGCAGGCCCTGAGACCGTTTCATCGCCAGATTTCGGAGTTGGAGCAGATCAGTCGCGACACGCGGCGATTGATCGTCGAGTCGATCCATCGCGCGGGCGCGGGACATCTCGGCGGGCCGCTGTCGGTCACCGATCTCCTTGTCGCCCTTTACTTCGACGTGCTCAACGTCGATCCAGCCCAACCTCATTGGCCCGCCCGCGACCGCTGCATCCTGAGCAAGGGACACTCGGCGATCGCCCTCTACGTGGTTTTGGCCTTGCGCGGCTACTACCCGGTCGCGGAACTCGCCACATTCGACGAGATCAATTCGCGACTGCAAGGTCACCCGGATATGTCGAAGCTGCCGGGTCTCGACATGTCGACCGGCTCACTCGGCCAGGGGCTGTCACCCGGCATCGGCATGGCGCTCGGCGCCCGTCTTCGACAACTGCCTTTTCACACATGGGTCATCCTTGGCGACGGCGAAATCCAGGAAGGTCAGATTTGGGAAGCGGTCTTCACGGCCGCTCGCCACCGACTGGACAACCTGACGGTAATTCTCGACTACAACCACTTGCCACAGTTCGGCTGGCCCTCTGCCGCCGGATTCACCCGCGATCATGGCTTCGATGATCCCCGCGCCAAGTTCGAAGCGTTCGGCTGGAACGTCGTCGAATGCGACGGCCACGCGCACACCGATATCCGCCGCGCGTTCAAAGCAGCACTCGACTATCGCGGGCGGCCAACCTGCATCCTGGCGCATACCGTGAAGGGCAAGGGCGTTTCCTTCATGGAGGGCGATTTCAATTGGCACGCCAAGGTGCCGACCGACGCCGAACTCGTACAAGCCTTGGCCGAAATCGGCGCGGGCTCTACGGACGGACGGACAACATGAGCGCATCCTTCGTCGAAGTGCATCCGTCTACGTCCGCTCCTCAGGTCGCGATGCGGGACGCCTGGGGCAATGCTTTGGTCGAACTGGCCGCGACACATCCAGATCTGCTAGTACTCGATGGCGACCTGGCAAACTCGACGAAGGCCGACATCTTCGCCGCGGCCGTCCCTGACCGATTTCTGGAGATGGGGATCGCCGAACAAAACATGATCGGTGTCGCCGCGGGCTTGGCCACCGTCGGCTTCGTGCCGTGGATTAGCACCTTCGCCGCCTTCCTGGCCAAGCGAGCACTCGATCAGATCCGGGTAGTCGTTGCGCAACCGCACCTCAACGTCAAGCTCTGCGGCAGCTACAGCGGCATTCTGACAGGGAAAACCGGCAAGACGCACCAGTCCGTCGAGGACATTGCGGTCTTCCGCGCTATGCCGGGGATGGTCACGATCGCTCCGGCCGATACGGTGGAGTTGCGCTCGGCGATGGCCGAAATGATGATCACACCCGGTCCGATGTACCTGCGACTCACCCGCGACCCTAGCCCGACGATCTTTCCAGACGACTATGCCTTCAGAATCGGGCGAGGCGTCCTGCTTCGCGATGGCGGCGATGTCGGGATCATCAGCACCGGCGTCCAAACCGTTCGCGCACTCGACGCGGCGAATATCCTCTCAACCGAGGGAATCCAGGCATCGGTGCTCCATCTACCGACGATCAAGCCGCTCGATGATGACGCCGTCATCGCCCTCGCCGAGAAAACCGACCGGCTTGTCACGGCGGAGGACCACTCGATCATCGGTGGCCTCGGCGGCGCAGTGGCCGAGCTGCTTGCCGAGCATCGACCGACCCGTATGCGACGGGTCGGCTGGCGAGACGTCTACGGCGAGTCAGGTCCAAACGACGCTTTGCTCGAAAAGTACGGCCTCACCGCGCGCCACGTCGCGGAGGCGGCGGTCCGTCTCCTTCGCGATCGGACCTCGGATGCGGGCCGCGCGTCATGACAGTGATCGACGCCAACTCGGGGATACGCCTGCCATGACCGACGCATCCAGACTACTTCTCCATTCATCCCGCGACGCCCAAGCCGACGGCGATCTGATTGTCGTAACGCCCGAAACCGCGGGATGGGACTATTGCAGCCTAACCGTGAAATGGATATCGGCCAGGCAGAGATGGAGCGTCGTGG
>JBOGUF010000031.1:0-48267 GCA_050696075.1 Thermomicrobiales bacterium | reverse complement strand
GCTCTTGGAGCATGCCGATCGCGTCGTCGATGCTGCGCTCGCCGGCCCAGACTGGGTCCATGGTTTGGGGGACGAAGCCACTGCCGGAGTAGATCGTGAAGTCCGGGCCGGCCTTGACGGGGACCTCGCCGACGACCGCGTCCGGCATGCCGTCGATGAAGGCGCCGCGCACCTCCCAGGGGTGGCCGGCCGTCTTGTAGTCCTCGCCTTTGAGGATGGAGAGGCGGGTGGCGGCACCGCGGCCCTTGGTGGTCCATAGGAAGGAGTTGTCGGAAAGCCACTTGATCGCGGAGGCGGTCTTCTCGTAGCGGCTCTCGTCCTTCTGGACGTACATCTCGAGGCCGCCAAGCTCGAAGTAGGTCGAGGCGTCGTTACCGATCTGAGGCGTCAGGAAGGAGTTGAAGTTGAGCTTCGGCTCCTGGGTGACGTAGCCGTTGAGGGTCCAGGGGCCGGTCAGGAACATGCTCCCCTCACCGGTGCCGAACGCCTTGTAGCGGTCGGTGACGTCGCGGGTCGAGACCTTGTGCGTGTCGAAGAGGTCGAGGACCCACTGGGCGGCGGCCTTCCCGGCGTCGGGGTTGACGGCGGCCGTCTTGAGGTCATCGCTGGCGCGGCGGAAGCCCATCTGGTGGGCGACGATCCCCCAGACGACCGAGGGCTGGACGCCGGAGCCGGTCATCATCCAGCCGGAGCGGGTCACCTTGTCGCCGTCCCGCTTCGTCATCTTCATCGCCCAGTCGAGGAGCTCCGCGCCGGTCTTGGGCGGGCTCGCGGGATCGAGCCCGGCCTCCGCGGCGTGGTCGGTGTTGAGCAGGACTTGAAGGCTCATCGCGTCCATCGGGCACATGTAGAGCTTGTTGCCGTAGGTCGGGTAGCGCGAGGCGGCGATTGACTGCTCGGTGAAGTCGGCCAGGTCGAGGCCGACCTTGGCGGCATGGTCGTCCATCGGGACGACGACTTCCTTGTCGATCCAATCGGCGCGCAGACCGGCGGTGCCCCAGCCGAAGTCAGGCGCCTGGCCGACGGCGGCGGACGAAAGGACCTTGGTGCCGTACTGGTCGTCCGGCACGACTTCCATCTTGATCTGGATGCCCTGGTCGTTGTGCGCCTCGTTGAAGGCGTCGATCATCGCCTGCCAGACCTCGCCGTCGGAGGCGGTCAGCCATGACCAGTGGACGACCTCGTGCACTCCCTGGGCGCGGACGGCGGACCGTCGGGCGATGGTGGTCGCGAGGGCGCCGGCGGCGGTTGCACCGGCAATTTTGAGAGCGTCGCGCCGAGTCAACGTCGAAAACATCGTGGTCTCCTCCTCTCCATCGAGTGCGGACGATGCCGGTCGGGAAACCCCTACCATCCCCTTGCCGGACCTGGACTTCGGCGACGTGATCGTTCGGCGTGCCGCGAGACGTCCTCCACACGGTCGCGGCTACTCGGCGGCCGCGGCTCCCTCCGCCAGCTTCCGCACCAAGAGCTCACCAGCGACCAGGATGTGGCGGCGGACCTCGCCCGCCGCGTGCCCGGCATCCCCCGCGCGGAGGGCGTCCAGCAGACGCTGGTGGGTCACCGACTCCGGCTCCAGATCCGAGTTGACGAGCTTCGTATAGACGATGAACCGTCGCATCTGCATGCGCAATCCCGCCAACAGATCGAGGAGCGTCTGATGGCCGCACTCCCGCGACAGGAGATCGTGGAATCGCATGTCGAACTCGGCGACCGCGAAGACGTCGAACCGATCGGCGGCGGCACGGAGCTGAGCAAGGGTCTCCTCCAACTCGCGCGAGGTCGCTTCCGGGTAGCCACCGCCCTCGTAGATCAACCGGACCGCGAACGCCTCCAGCTCCGCCCGCAGCGTGAAGATTTCGCGCGCTTTGCGCGGTGTCGCTTCGGCGACGAAAGCTCCGCGATGGCGGAAGATCTCGACCAACCCCTGGTCTGCCAAGAGCCGCAGCGCCTCACGAACGGTTCCCCGTGACGTCCCGAGCTGCGATGCGATCGGCAGCTCGGGGAGCGGCTGACCTGGGGCGAATGTGCCGCGCACGATCGCCTCGCCGATCGAGCGGGCAACGGCATGCGTCAGCGTATCCGGCCGCTTGAGTTCGAGGATCGCCGACGCAGGCATTTGATTGTCCGACAATCGATCGCTGAACAATTGATAGGTCGCCATCGTAGGATCGCCCGCCGAAATTGTCAAGTGGCCGTGCTCGCCTCGCTCGCCTGACACGGACCGACCGTATGGTCGGGCGGGGAAGGCGGGCGACGGGGAGGGGGTTGAGGACCGGCGGGCAGCAACTCGGCACTCCCACCGAGAGATGTACAAAATCGACCACCGTGCGATTCTGAACGACCAACCACGCCATTTGCCGCATCATGCTTGGGCGCGACACGCGAGGCTTTCACAACGCATATCGAGAAAGGACCAAGGATGAGCGACGAAGCTCCCCGCCCGCACGGGCAGGAGAACCCTCCGCGCCCTACCTCCACGGTCAATCGGCGGCACGTCCTCACCTTCGGCGGTGCGCTCGCCCTGGCAACGATAGGCGGATGGCGCGCGCGGGCTGCCGCGCAGGACGCCACCGCCATGGACTGCACACCGGTCGACTACCAAGGGCCCGCGGCGACGATCAGCTTCGTTTGGTGGACCGGCGGCGGCGACTCCCCCAGCGACCAATGGGTGAGCGACGCCTTCGCCTGCTTCAACCAGAAGTTTGACGGGAAGCTGGAGGCGGACGTCGAGTATGTCCCCGGCCCGCACGACTACATTGAGAAGATGAAGACCGACTACGCCGCCTCGGGCATGCTGCCGCCGATTGTGGCGCTGAAGCTCGATCCGACGCTGGCGCAGTTGTGGATTGAGAACGACGAAGTGGTCGATCTCAAGCCCTACTTCGATGCGTCGCCGGAGTGGCAGGCGATCTCGCTCCAGGATTCGGTCGTGTTGAACACCATCGACGGTAAGCTCGTCGCGGCTCCAGACACGTACCAGACGGCGATCGGCCTGTTCTACAACACGGAACTGCTCGCCAAAGCCGGGGTGAGTGGGCTGCCGACGACCTGGGAGGGATTCTTCGCCGCGCTGGAGCAGCTCAAGACCGCGAACATCCCCGCCCTCTCGCTGCACACCGAGGAGACCGGCTGGTGTCCGATGCTGCTCTTTGAGGCGCTGGTGGCCAGGAGCGAGGAGGGACGCGAATTCCTGAACCTTTCGTTCCCCGACGATTTCAACCAGCCATTTTTGATCGAAGCCGCGACTGATCTGGCCACGATCTTCCAATACACGACCCCGGATGCCATCGGCGGCGCGTACGCCATGGCCGCCAACAACTTCCTGAGTGGGCAGACGGCGATCATGCCGAACGGTCCCTGGATGATCGCCGACTTCCGGGATCCGGAGAAGTCGTCCGAAGGCTTCGGCGACAAGATCGACGTCGCGCTCTACCCGGGGGACGTCGCCGTCGACGACACCGGCCGGCAGTTGGGAAACTGGGCGGTCACCAAAGGATATCCCGAGGAGGTCGTGCTCGGTGCGGTCGAGTTCATCAAGTGGATGAGCTCGGCGGAGGTCGTCCGGCAGCGGGTGATCCGGCTGGGGTCCGTGGCCCCGAACCTCGATCTGTCGCCGGAAGACTTGAGCCAGCTCGATCCGCTGGCGGCGAAGCTGATCCAGCTCGTCCAGGAGAAGCAGGCTCCTGTGCTTCCCAACTACCAGGGTCAGTGGAACACCATCATCCAGAACGAAGCCATCGTCCAGGGGCTGCCCCAGCTTGCCCTCGGCAACATCACCCCGGAACAGTTCGTGGAGATGCTGACTGAGGCTGCCCGGGAAGGCAACGCCTAGGCTCGGCGATGAAACGGTCGCCGTTGGCCATCGGCTTATTCCTCTTGCCCACCGTCGCGCTGTTCGGGTTGATCTACGCCGCCCCGATCGTCATCGTCGTCGTCACTAGCTTCACGGAGTGGAACGGCTTCGGCGACGCGGCGTTCGTCGGGTTAGCCAATTATGGCGACCTGCTGCGGGACCGGCAGTTCCAGCTTGCGTTCCGCAACTCCCTGGTGTGGGGGCTTATCGCGGCGGGGATCCACGTTCCCTTCGGGGTGCTCGTGGCCCTCGTCCTCCACCGGCGCCCGCTGGGCTGGCGGTTCGTCCGCTCGATCAGCCTGCTGCCGAACCTGGTACCGCCGCCGGCGCTGGCCCTGATCTACATCTTCCTCTTCAACCCCGGCATCGGGCTGATCAACGAGACGATCCGCACGATCGGCTTTCGTGACTTTACGGTCTACTGGTTCTTCGAGCCCGAGACCGCATTCGCCTCCGTGACAGCGGTTTGGGTCTTCTACGCCGGCGTAATTGTCCTGATCACGATGGCGGAGCTCTCCCGCATCCCACCCGAGCTGCGCGAGGCGGCGCTGATCGATGGCGCCACCGACGCCCAGGTCGATTGGCACATCTACGTCCCGCTCCTGAAGAACATCTTCGGTGTCGGCGTCATCATCGCGGTGACCGAGGTCTTCAAACTGTTCGACTACGTTTACCTGACGACCGGCGGTGGACCCGACGATCAGACGATGAGCCTGGGGTTGATGATCTTCAACCAGGCGACGGTCCGCTACGAGTACGGCTATTCGAACGCGGTCGGCGTCGTCCTGCTGGCGATGGGGCTCGTGACCTTCTACGGCGTTTCCCGGCTCTTCGGCATGACCGAGCCGGCCAGATGAGGGCGGACAGGGGGCACGCCTTGCCGAAGAGCATCCCGGGCGCGGTCTTCCGGTACGGCATCCTGCTGTTCGTCGTGGCGACGTCGCTGGCGCCGTTCGCCTGGGTGGTGCTCTCCTCTTTCAAGACGAACGGCGAGGTGCTGGACTCGGCCCTGTCGTGGCCGTCAGCGTTTTCTTTCGAGGCGTACGACAACGCGCTGACGCGCACGCGCTTCTTCCGGTTCTTCTTCAACTCCCTGCTCGTCTCGGGCTTGGCGACGTTCGTGGCGGTGGCCATCTTCGGCATGGCCGCCTACGTACTGGCGCGCTACGAGTTCCCCGGCCGGAATCTCATCTACGCCGTCCTCATCTCCTCGCTGCTGATCTCGCTGGTGCCAATGCAGCAGCCGATCACGCAGATCGTGCAGCGTCTGCACCTCTACGACACGCTCTGGGCGCTGGTGCTCATCTACACGGTGCGGGGGCTGCCGATCGCCGTCTTCGTCCTCCACAGCTTCTTCAAGTCCATCCCGCGCGAGCTGGAGGAAGCCGCGGTCCTCGATGGCGCCGGCTTCTTCCGCACCTACGTGGGCGTGATGCTCCCGCTGGCGAGGCCGGCGATGGCGAGTTCCGGCGTGCTCATCTTCCTCAACTCGTGGAACGACTTTCTGTTCGCCCTGTTGCTCACGCAGTCCGAAGAGACCCGGACCCTCTCCTACGCCCTGCGGTTCTTCGTCAACACGTTCTCGTACGACTATCCGACCCTGTTCGCGGCCGTGGTGCTGACGATCTTGCCCAGCATCGTCATCTATGTGCTCCTCCAGGAGCAGATCCAAAAGGGCCTGGCCGGCGGAGCCATCAAGGGCTGAAGCTGCCCAAGGACCGCGGCCAGGCCCTTGGGGGTCGGGGGTCGCGACGTTGCGGAGGAGTTGTCACGTTGGGTGCTCCGGCCAGTGTGGTCTGTCTCCAGCGAACGGGGAAGCTGATGCCAGTTCGTCGAGACAACGGTGCCGCCACCAGACACGATTCGGTGGCAGGTACAGAACAACGGCAAGGAAGCCCGGGAAGCGACGGATCTGAGCCACGAGACCTACCCGGCAGATCGACGCGGTGGGAACATACAGCGTACCGCGGTCACCACGTCGTGTTCTGCGAAATCGAGAAGAACAGGAGAGTCGTGGCCAGCACTCGGCATGACGTTCGGATCCGAGGCCAATAATAAAGGCATCCTCCTCGCGCGGACCGAACGCTTCGGCAATGCATAGGAGTCGCGGGGCGGACCATTCGATCCGGTCAGCCTGTGCGATGCCGAGCCGCCGGGCGACGAGCAGCGCGACGGCGTCCCGGTGGGCGAGCAGCCAGTCCAGGTAGGCCAGCGCCTGGCCGATCGTGCCTCCGACCGAACGGCCCGGTGGGCACCCGCGGACCGGATGTCCACCGCGGCAACAACAGATGCTTGGAATCTCCACAAACATTCGGTCTTCGCCGCGCCGGATGGCGGATCAGCCGGCAACCTCCTCCCGCCGAGAATGGCGAAAGTCGCCAAGAACTCGCAACGCACAGTTGCGACCCGGCGCCCCGAAGACCGCCCCGCCCGGCCAAGCGCCGCTGCCGCACAAGTAGAGGTTGTCAACCGGCGTCCGATAGTCCGCATACCCCGGAACCGGGCGGTAGCCGAACATCTGGTCAGGCAGGATCTCGCCGTGGAAGATGTTGCCGCCGGTGATGCCGATGATGCGTTCGATGTCGGGCGGGCCGAGGACTTGCATGTGCTCGATGGCGTTCCAGATGTTCGGCGCGTACTCGGCGAAGGTGTCGATTATGTTTTCGCCGATCTCCTCCTGCCGCTCGTCCCAGGTGCCTTCCGCCAGATCGTAGGGTGCGTATTGGACGAACATGCTCAGCGTGTGCTTGCCCGGCGGCGCCAATCCGTCCTCCGTTGCCGTCTGGATGTAAGCGTCGATGAACGGCCGCGCGGACGGGTGACCGCGTTTACACTCGTCCCAGGCGCGTTCCAGGTAGTCGACCGAGGGGTTGATCACGATCCCGCCGGTGTGCTGCGGTCCGACTTCCGTGCCGGGACAGGCGGTGAAGTCCGGCAGTTCGCCCAGCCCGAGCAGAACCTTGACGACTGAGCCCTTGATCTTCAAGCGTTTGATGCCCGCCGTAAAATCCATTGGGAGATGGTGTTCTCCAACCATCTGCAAGAAGGTGCGGTGGGGATCGGCATTGGAGAGGACGACGTCGGCTTGGAAGCGACGACCGTCCACCAGGCGCACGCCACGGGCCGCACCGGCCGTGACGTCGATCTCGGCCACTTCGGCGTCGATCAGAATCTCGACGCCATGCGCGCGGTCGAAGGCGGCGATCGATTGCGAGACCGTGCCCATGCCCCCCCGCACGTAGCCCCAGGCGCCCTGGTGGCCGTCGATGCTGCCAATGAGATGGTGGTACTTGACGTAGGCGGTGCCGGGAGTGCGCGGGCCGGCGTTGACGCCGATCACGCCGCCGGTGGAGATGGGCGCCTTGATCTGGTCCGCCTGGAAGTACTCGTCGAGTACCTCCGCGATGCTCTTGCGGGTGAGCGTTCGCCAATCTTCTAAGCCATCAGGGCCGGAAAAGCGTTCTTCGATCTGGCTCCAGGTCGGGGCAGGACCCAGCAACAGCGGCCGCATCCGCGCCACGATACGGTCCCACATCGCCCAGTAGGCGTCATAAGCCACGATGTCGTTCTGGGAGAACTTGGCGATCTGCTGGTGTGTCTTGGCGCTGTCGAGGAAGGACATGTAGTAGCGACCGTCGGGGTAAGGCACGAAGTAGGTCGGCTCGAACGGCCGGACGTGGTAGCCATGCTTCTGCAACGCGAGGTCGTGAATGACCTCCGGCAGGAGCAGGTTGCAGACGTAGGAGCAGGTCGAGAGATGCCAGCCCGGCCACGGTTCTTCGGTGACGGTGGCGCCGCCGATGATCTCCCGCCGTTCGAGGACGAGGACTTTCTTGCCCGCTTTCGCTAGGTAGCCCGCGGCAATGAGTCCATTATGGCCCGACCCGACGACAATCGCATCGTAGCGTGTTGACATCCCTCACCCCCAGCCCCCTCTGCCGCGCATCGGAAGAGGGGGAGTCGACGTTGGCCTTCATTCGTGGTGGGGGATGGTGCCAGGGTCGCGGGTTGGACGCAAGCGGCTGGCGCGCGGAGGTGGCACGCCTTCTGCGCCAGATAGCCGCAACGCTGGCCAACCGCAACACGGCGCAGCGCGGCATAGGAGGTGAACATGTCCTATCCGTACCCACAAAATCGCCGCCGCGAGCAGCGAGAGAAGGGCGATCAACCGTACGCCGACGCCAAGGAAGCGATGGCCCAGCAGGACGCTGAGTTGCAAGCGCAAGCCGAACGCCTTGGGGAGGACCAGAGCGCGGAGACCGACGAGGAGCGGCACGACCGCTTCGAGGTTGAAGCAAAGGAACACCTGCAAGACGTCGGCGACGAAATAGCGCGGCAGGCAGCGCGGGACGTTCGCTCCTCCGACTGATGCTGCTTAGGGGTGATTGGTTTCCATCATTCCGCGCCCACACCCCGTCTTTCCGAGCTTCGACGTTCGTCGAGGAATCCGCCCGTCCCATGCGAGGCACAAGATCGATGCTCGATCGATATCTAGGCGATGATCGAGACCGGCGTGCCGATTTCAGTCCACGAGTAGAGGAAGGCGGCGACGTCGAGGGGGAGGTTGATGCAGCCATGACTCATCGGCGCGCCGAAGTTGCTGTGCCAGTAGGTGCCGTGGAGCGCGTTGCCGTTGTTGTCGAAATACATCACTGAGTGTACGTCCTCGACCCGGTAATGCTCGCCGCTGATCGTCCCTTCCATCGTCTCCGATTCGAACTTAGTGAGCACCGTGAAGTGACCGATCGGCGTCACCGTCTCCGGCACCTCGCCAAGGCCGGTACTGACCAGGCTACTGGTGACGAGTTCCCCGTTCTCGTAGGCCCACAACGTCTGCTGGGAAATCGAGACGACGACTTCTTTGTAGCCGCCCTGCCGCGGACCGGGACCGACCACGCCCACGCTGCCGACGCCGCCGTTGTCGCTGGCCACGATTTGTGGCTCCGGCTCGACGAAGATCGCTTCATCGTAAACAGGGATGCCGATCGGCTGCGCGATCGGCGTCGTGTCGAGCTTGAGGCGCCGGGCTGCCTCCCGGCCGATGGCGCGCGGCTCAACGCCGTCCTCCTCGGTCCACCGGAGCACAACGCGCTCAAAATACTGCGTGCGGTCGCCGTCGGGGCCTTCGACCTCCTCGGAGATCGGTTGCCCAAGCAGCGGCTCGCCGCCGTGCGCCTCCCAGAAAGTCTTGAAGCCATTCTGGAGCGTGTAACCCGTGTCGAACTCGATGCATGCCTCCTCAGACGCCCCGTCGCAAGAACCCTGCGCGGGCAATCGCGGCGACGGCAACCGCCGGCGGTCTTCCGCCAGCGCGTCGCGACCGAGCGGCAACGCCTGGACAACCTCGCCGTCCTCGTCCTCAGGGAGATAGACCAGCGCCAGATTCTCGTAGTACTGGACGATGCGCTCCTCGTCGGCCTCGAGACCGATAGGCGCGTCGGCGGTGATCTCCTCGGTGATCGGCTCACCAAGCAGCGCCGTGTGCTCGCGCCAGGCGTCCAGGAAGAGCCCGTCGACGGTGTGGCCGGCTTCTTCGACCCAAACGGTGCGCGGCGCTGACCACTCCTGAGCGGACGCAACGGGCGCAAGGAGCGCGGCAAGTGCGGCCACCGTAACAGTGACGGCCAGCCACGACGCGACGTGGGCACGCCGAATCGGCGCAAGGCAAGCGGGTGCCAATGAGTTCCCTCCCTCGATTGATCCTTCCTCCGGGCGAGTCATCGCGATTGCTCGCCAGCGCGCGATCAGCGACCCCTGCTATCGCGCGCCTCGCCGGTACGGCGATGAACCCGGAGGCATCATCCTGACTATACCAGACCTCCTCCGGGCCACCGCAACCACCGCCCGCCTCGTACAGTGCACGCCTTCGCCGTCGTCGTAGGCAGGCGCCGTTATCCGTGCTACCATCACCGCGACCTGTACGTTCACCCGACACCTGAGGAGCGCCCATTTGTCCCGGCTGATCTGGATTGAGGCGGAGCCGTTGCCGGCGGAGCTGCCGGTGCTCCACGCCGACCCACTTCTCGCGGAGTTGCTCTACCGCCGCGGCATCCACGACGAAGCGGCGGCGGCCGCGTTCCTCCGCAAGGGTCCGAGTCCCGCCCCCGATCTGAGCCGGATGCCGAACCTCGACGCGGCGGCCGAGCGGGTCTGCCGAGCGATTGAGATCGGCGAACGGATTGCGATCTTCGGCGACTACGACGCCGATGGCGTCACCTCGACGGCCCTGCTTGCCCGCGCTCTACGGGCGGCAACCGGCGACCCAACCCGGATCATTGCCCGCGTCCCGACGCGTGACGAAGGCTACGGTTTGAACCAAGCGGCGATCGCCGATTTCGCGGAAGCCGGCGCCACGCTGCTCATCGCCGTCGACTGTGGCAGCAGCGACCACGAGCGCGTCGCCTACGCGCGGTCGGCGGGGCTCGACGTGGTCGTCCTCGATCACCACCATATGCACGATGCCGGTCCTGCCGAGTCAGTCGTCGTCTCGGCGCAACTCAACGAAGACGGCACGTATCGCGAGCTGGCGGCGGTCGGCGTCGCATACCTGCTCGCCGCGGCCCTCGCCCAGCACGGCTGCCCCATTGACGGAAAGGACGGCGATCCGGAGACAGCGCTACTCGATTATGTCGCGCTGGGCACGGTCGCCGACGTTGCCCCGCTGACCGGCGCAAACCGGGCGCTGGTGCGCGACGGGCTGCGGCGCATACAACGCGCGCCGCGGGAAGGGGTTAAGGCGCTCTGCCGGAAGGCCGGACTCGATCCGACGACCCTCACCGCCGAACAGATTTCCTTCAAGATCGCCCCCCGCCTCAATGCTGCCGGCCGGATGGCCGACCCCCAACTCGCGCTCGACCTGCTGTTGACTGATGATCCGCCGCGGGCGGCGGCCCTCGCCGACAAGATCGAGCGCCTGAACGTTGAACGGCGGGCCGAGTCGCAACGCATCGTGCGCGAGGCCGAGCAACTGATCGAGGCGCAAGCGGATCGCGACCTGCGCCGCCTGCTGATCGTGCGCGGCACCGGCTGGTCGAATGGCGTCCTCGGCATCGCCGCCAATCAGCTCGTGTCGCGATTTGGGCGACCGGTGATCGTGCTCAACGACGACGGCGCCCAGAGTCGCGGCTCCGCGCGTTCGGTGCCCGGCTTCGACATCGTCGAGGCCCTGACGGGGTGCGCCGACTTGCTTCAGGCGCACGGCGGCCACAGCCAAGCCGCGGGCTTGACGGTGGCAAACACGAATATGGCCGCCCTCACCACGGCGCTCGAAGTCGCGCTCGACGCGGCGGGCATTGAGACGCCGATCAAACCAAGCGTTCGGTTGGATGCGGAACTGCCGGCCGACCGGCTGACGATCGAGACGGCGCGCCTGCTCGACGCGCTCCAGCCCTTCGGCACGGGCAACGAGCCGCCGGTCTTCCTGGTCCGCAACCTACGCGTGCGCCAGTACGACGTGATGGGGCAGGATCGCACGCACCTGCGTCTGCACCTGGCCGCGGGGCGCGCCGTGACCCGCGCCGTCGCTTGGGGGGCAGCCGAACGCTCACGAGACCTGCTAACCTGCCGCGCGATCGACGTGGCCGCGACGCTGGGCGTCGATTCTTGGAACGGCCAGACAAAACTTCATGTCGAAGTCAAAGACTTCCGGCCGGCGAGTTAATCGCCGCATGCCGTTGAGAGGAGCACAATGCCGATTCGCATCATCCACGCGGGCCTAGGTCGTTGGGGCCAGGACTGGGCGCAGCAGGCTATCCCGAAGGTTCACAAGGAAATGGAGTGCGTCGCCTACGTCGACAGCAATCCGACCTCACTCGCTTGGGTCAAGAAGACCCTTGGCGCTCCCGCCGAGCAATGCTTCACCAGCCTCGACGCCGCCTTTGCCACGGTCGAGGCGGACGCGATCGTCGCGACCGTCTCGGTGCCGGCCCACGTCCCGGTCGCGCTCGCCGCGCTCGCGGCCGACAAGCACGTCCTGATCGAAAAGCCGTTCACGATGACGCTCGACCAAGCGCAACAGGTGGTCGACGCCGCCGAAGCCGCCAACTGCATCCTGATGATCAGCCAGAACTATCGCTTCTACCCGGCAGTGGAAGCGGCGGCGCGGTTGGTTTGGGAGCAGGAACTGGGGAAAGTCGGCGCGGTCTCGGTCGACTTCCGGCGGAACCTGACCAAGTTCAGCAAAGACCACGCCTACGCCTTCATCGACCACCCGCTCCTCCTCGACATGGCGATTCACCACTTCGACCTGATGCGGACCGTGCTCAACCAGGAACCGGTACGAGTCACCGCCCAGGCCTGGAACCCGCCATGGAGTCCCATCCCCGGCATGACCGCCGGCTCGGCTGCCATTGAGTTCGACGGCGGCGCCGTGGTCAGCTATCGCGGCAACTGGGTCAGCCGCGGGCCGGACACCCCCTGGGCCGGCGAGTGGAAGATGGACTGCGAACGGGGCGAGATCGTCTGGACGAGCCGGGGCGGCACGCCAGAACAACTCGCCGCCGACCGCGTCGTCGTGCGACCACTCGGAGGCAAGGAGCGGGTCATTGAACTGCCGACGCTCAATGCGGTCGGCCGCGTCGGCGTGTTGACCGCCTTCGCGGCTGCCATCCGCGACGGTTCCGAGCCGCCCTGCTCCGGTCGCGACAACCTCGGCACCATCGGCCTGATGAACGCCGCGATCGCCTCGGCGGAGAGCGGGCAGGCGGTGATGGCGCCATTGACGGTCGCGGCGCCGGCATAGGCGCGACCCTGGGGAAATCCGCCAGAAGCATGTCGAAACCGTCATTCTGAGCACGACTGACTGTCATTCCGAGCCGCGGCGAGGAATCTCTCTCGTCGCTGGTCTTGCGGGAGCGGCGTTGAAACCCAGGGCTGAACCTCACACGTCGCTGACGACCTGCTCCTGGAAGGCAGGCGGGACGGGTTGTGGCGGCGGCTCCGCGATGGTGTCAACCGGCGGCGCGTCGAGCATGATCGCCTCGCGGATGACGTCGTCCATGCTCGTGACGAAAATGAAGTCCATCTCCTTGAGGATGTTGGCGGGGATCTTCGCCAAGTCGCGGCTGTTGTCGGCCGGCGCGATCAAGCGGCGGATACCAGTGCGGTGGGCGGCGAGCGTCTTATCCTTCAGCCCGCCGATCGCCAGCACCCGGCCGCGCAGCGTGATCTCCCCGGTCATCGCCGTGTCGTTGCGGACCGGCCGCCGCGTGAGAGCGGAGATGAGCGCGGTCGCCATCGTGATGCCCGCCGACGGGCCGTCCTTGGGCGTCGCCCCCTCCGGCATGTGGATGTGGAGGTCCATTTTCTCCTGGAAGTTCGGGTCGATGTCGAGTTTCTGGGCGCGTGACCGCGCGTAAGAGAGCGCGGCGCGGGCCGACTCCTGCATCACGTCGCCGGCGCGGCCGGTGATGGTCAGGCTGCCTCGTCCCGGCATCGTCGCCACTTCGACCGGGATCAGCTCGCCGCCGACGTCGGTAGTGCCGAGCCCAATAGCGAGCCCGACCTGACTCTCTCCGAGGTCATGGCCGAAGCCAAAGCGCTTGGGACCGAGATATTCCTCGAGTCGCGCCTCGTTGAGGCGGATCTTGCCGGTCTTGCCACGCACGATGTCCCGCGCGACCTTGCGGCAGACCGACGCGATCTCCCGCTCAAGTTGCCGTACCCCCGCTTCGCGGGTGTACTCGCGAACCAGCTTCGTCCACACCTTCTCGGGCACCTCAAGCGAGCCCTTACCGAGTCCGTGGTCGTCGAGCTGGCGCCGGAGCAGGTAACGGCGCCCGATTTCGATCTTTTCTTCTTCGGTGTAGCCCGAAATCTCGATGATCTCCATCCGGTCGCGCAACGGCCGCGGGATCTGGTGGAGATAGTTCGCGGTCGTGATGAAGAGGACCTTTGAGAGGTCGTACGGCACGTCGAGGAAGTGGTCGGTGAAGGTGTGGTTTTGCTCGGGGTCGAGCACTTCGAGCATCGCCGCCGACGGGTCGCCGCGGAAGTCGGAGGTCAGCTTGTCGATCTCGTCAAGGAGGACGATCGGGTTGACCGTGCCCGCGGTCTTCATCGCCCCCATGACGCGACCGGGCAGGGCGCCGATGTAGGTCCGGCGGTGGCCCCGAATCTCCGCTTCGTCCCGCACGCCACCAAGACTGACCCGGACGAACTTGCGCCCCATCGCCGCCGCGATCGAGCGACCGAGGCTCGTCTTGCCGACGCCCGGCGGTCCGGCCAGGCAGAGGATTTGCGCGGCGCCGGTGCGCGTGACGTCGGTCTCCAATCGTAGTTTGCGCACCGCCAGGAACTCGATGATCCGCTCCTTGACCTGATCGAGACCGTAGTGGTCGTCGTTCAACAGCCGTTCGGCCTCGTCGAGGTCGATCCGGTCCTCGGTCTTTTCGGTCCAGGGCAGGGAGAGCATCGTGTCGACGTAGGTGCGGACGACGGTGGCTTCGGCGGAGACCGATGGCATCCGCTCCAGCCGGCCGAGTTCGCGCTGAAGCTTCTCCTCGACATCCTTGGGCAAGCCGCGGGCGGCGATGCGCGCCTTGAGCGACTCGATCTCGTTACCGTGCTCGCCGCCGAGTTCGTCGTGGATCGCCTTGAGCTGCTCGCGCAGGTAGTACTCGCGCTGGTTCTTGTCGATCTGGTCCCGCACCCGATCTTTGATCTTCTGCTCGAGGGCGGCGACATCGATCTCGCCGGTCATGTGGATCGCGACCTGCTCCAGGCGCGACATCGGGTCGATCTGCTCAAGCAATTCCTGGCGGCGCGAGGTGTCGGTCAAGAGTTGGGTTGCCAGCAAGTCAGCGAGGTGCCCCGGCTCGGAAGCGCGCTGGACCATATCGAGCACTTCGGTCGAGAGCTTGCCGCGCGACTCGGCGTAGCGAGCGGCGAGTTCCTGTACGTGCTGGATCAGGGCGCGGGAGTCGGCCGGAGGCGGCTCTGGCTCCCGGAACTCATCAGCGGTCACGGTGTAGAACTGACGGGAAAGATCAAATTGCGAGAGGCGCGCGCGCGAAACTCCTTGCAGTACCACCTGGATGGTGCCGCCCTGCTGCCGCTCCACGGAGACGACCTCGGCCACGGCGCCAAGTTCGTACAGATCATCAGGTTGCGGATCCTCAACCTCGGCGTCGCGGTGGGCGGTGACGACGATGCGCCGATCCCGCGTCAGCGACTCCTCAACGGCTTGGATCGAACGCGGCCGGCCCACGAGAAGTGTGACGATATTGCGGGGAAAGATGACGACGTTCTTGAGTGGCAGCAAGGGATAACGCTGAGCGTACAGCTCGTAACGGCTCATAGAGGAATGCCTCTTGGTCGTCGTGTACGACAACACACATCTCCGGCGCGAAGAGTGCGCGGGGACACGGGGCCGGCGGATGTGCCGAGCGGGAGCGTCAACGACCCCTGCGGATAATGGTGAGCCCATCATACCCCACGCGGGGGTTCACGGCTAGCGTCTCCGCCGCGCGATGTGGCAGATCATCTCGAAACCCATGATCCTGACGGTTGTGTACGGACATTGAGCCGGCTGAGGACCTGAGAGAACGTGGGCGAATCTCAGCAAACCTGATCGGCAGCGAAATGGCCGGAAGGTAGCCGCCGTCACACGGTCGGCGGGAAAGGTCTGGAACCTTCATCCCCGGCCCGCGCCGTCGGGTCCCTGGTGCTGAGTTCGGGGCCAACCACGCCATCGCGCTGGCTCTCCTGATAGCTCGTAATCATGATCTGAACCACCTCGTCGGCGTCATCGGTGACGCTAAAGAGTTTTCGATCGGCGGCCGAGACCTTGCCCTCGTTGACGAGGGTCTGCTCGACCCAGTCGATCAGGCCGCGCCAGTACTCCGCGCCGAAGAGGACGACCGGGAAGACGCCGACCTTGCCGGTCTGGATCAAAGTCAACGACTCAAAAAACTCGTCGAGGGTGCCGTAGCCGCCGGGAAAGATGACGAACCCTTCGGCGTACTTGACGAACATCGTCTTACGCACGAAGAAGTAGCGAAAGTTGAGCGGCAGGTTGACGAAGCGATTGACCCCTTGCTCGTGCGGCAACTCGATGTTGGCGCCGACGGAGATCCCGCCCGCCTCCAACGCGCCACGGTTCGCTGCCTCCATGATCCCCGGACCACCGCCGGTGATAGTGGCGAAACCGGCCCGCGCAAACTTGGCCCCCAGTTCCCGCGCGGCCAGGTACATCGGGTCGTCCTCGCCGACGCGGGCCGAACCGAAGATGCTGACCGCCGGCCCAATCTCCGCGAGCGCGTCGAACCCGGCGACGAATTCGCCCATGATCCGTAAGACACGCCAGGTGTCGGTGTGCGTGAACTCGGCGGAGTGGCGGCGGTCCTCCTCCGACCAGCGCAGCAGCAGGCGATCTTCGGTCGGTCTACCCATTCGAGCAGCGCGGCTGATCGTCGGATTGGGCACCATTTCGTCGTCGTTCGGAGACGAATTGGGGCGAGGGTTGATGTCGCTCATTCGACGCTCCCGGGCTCATGAGTCCGTCGGACGACTCCCAGTGTAGTCCCACGGAGACGGCAGCACGAGTACAATCGGCGCCATTGGCCGGCGCTTGCCGGCCCGTTGACCAACCATGCACGACTCCGCCATGCGAACGACAACCCAGCACGCCGCCTCCGTCCGCCGGTTGGCGGCGTTGCCACGCTCCAGCATCATCGCATTCGTCGCGGCAGTTGCCCTGTGGGCGACGACCGGCTGTTCAGGCACGCCCAGCGTCGCGCCGCCGGCGACAACGACGATCCCAACCGATGGTCCAGGGAACGCCGAGGCGACGCCACCGGCCGCGGCCACTCCATTTCCCGCGTTCCAAGGGTCTCCGCCCGCCTTTTCCTCGGCCCAGGCCGAATTCGGAGAGGTCGTCTGGACCGCCTCGGTTGATCCGGCAACAAACGTGCCCCGCCAGCCAGTTACCTGGTTCTCCGAGGAGGTCGACACGATCTATGCCGCGATTCCCGCGCTACGGCTCGATCCAGGTGCGGTCGTTGTCGCCAACTGGACCTACAATGACACCCCGATCGAGGGAATGACTAGCCGAGTAAACGCTACGGCGAGCTACGTCGATGCCTGGATCGAGTTTCACATGACGCGATCGCCGGATATGCCATGGCCGACCGGGGTTTATCAGGTGGCAATTTCGGTCGACGGTGTGGTGGCGCTCGTGTCCGAGGTCGAGGTGCGCGCGACCGCTGACGGATAGTCGCGCGGAGCTGTTTTTCCTTGCACGTAGTCAGCCGAAGGTGCTACGCTGATCCTCGAAGTTGCGGCATAGATGCGGGACCGCGCGGCGCGAGAAGGCGCGGCGGTCCGATCCCCAAGGCGCGTGCGACGCCGGGTTGGGCTGGCACCGGTCGTTGATTAGCCATGGCCGCTTTCACCCCCGTGAGAACGGCACCCTCCGAGAGTCCACAATGGCGCAGCCGAATCGTTCAACCGACGGGTCGCGGTTCGACCATGACCCGGCCTGTAGTCCCGAACCGAGCGTCGCGGCGGCGGCGCCTGCCCATACGAGCGGCTTTACCCGGTCGCGGGAAGCCCCATCCACCGATCCCGGCGCGGACGACGGGTATCGCCGGCCCGCGCCCTTCGCCTGGCAGCACGGACGGCATCTGCTGCTGTTGGACGAAGAGCCGAACGGCGTCTGGGTGATGGCCGAACTCTGGTTCGATCCCGACCAGTGTCGCTACCTGGAACTCAAGCGCGCCGTCTTTCCCTGGGCGCGCGAGGCGCTCGGCGCGACCCTCAGCCGCGCCCTCGCCCATGGTGAGATCGTCGCCTCCGAATCGGCCGACCGGCTCGATGCCTGGTACGGCTCGACCCACGGCGAACAGGTCGCGACCATCTAATCTCCCCCGCTTTACGAATCGGTCGTCTCGTGCACGTGCAGGTGCTCGTGCTCTTGCTCGTATTCGTGCTCGACGATGCCGTACGCCCGATGCGGGAAGTCCTTTTCGCCCGCTTCGATGCGGATGGGAGTGATGTTCTCGCGCGGGGGGATCGGGCAACTCCAGCCGTCGCCGTAGGCACAATACGGGTTGTAGGCATAGTTGAAGTCGACGACCAGGCGACCATCCGGACGGATTTGAGGATCGAGATAGCGACCGACCGGATAGGTCTCGGTCCCCGCGGTGCCATCGCGGAACGGCAGATAGAACCGGCCACGATCAGGCTCCCTGAAGACGGTGAAGGCGACTTCGCTCCCTTCGACCGCGAAGCGGACCGTGCCGGCCCGCACGAACGGTTTGACCGTGCCGTCGGTCGTGCCGAGCGAGATCGCCTCGCCCGCGTGCTCGCCCGACTCGTCGAGGTCGAGCACGAGCGATAACTGGGGTCGCTCGTCGAAGTAGACAAGTCCGGTGAACGCTTCCCGTTGCGCGGACGTCAAGGGTGAATGTTCGTCCTTCGCGAAGTACTCGTCCTTGCGCTGACGAAAGCGGCTCAAGCGCGTCTCTGGCATGTGCGGCTCCATGAATGGACGCGGCGTTTCGCTCGCGTCCGACCAAAACTTCCCAATTGATAGTATAGCGAATCCGTCACGGTTCTGGTGATCGGTGCGTGCCTCGAAGCGTTACTGATAGATCACCAAGTCGGGTGAGGGGCGGAGGGCGACAATCTCCGGCGGCATGAGCAAGGGAGCGTCCTGACGATAGAAGAGCTTGATGCCGCCAAACTCGATTGGACGGTCCGAGATGAAGAGGTTGTAGCCGGCGATCTTATTGGCCGGCTCGCCATAGCCGTCGAACTCGATGACGAGCTGGACGCCGGGCACGGGTGCGAGTTGTTCGGCGTTGCGGATCATCCCTTCCTCGAACTGGTGGACGATCAGCACCTTGGGCGGCAGCCCATGTTCGGCGGCGATTTCCGCCAGTTCCTCTTGCGCGTAGGTGATGTCTGCCGCGTCCATGCCACCAATCGCCTGTCCGGGGATCTCCCCCTCCGCCATTGCGAACTCAGGGTCGATGGCCAGATGCACGAACGGCAGTTCCAGCCAGGGGCGAACGCGCTCGATCTCCTCCTCGACGTTGCTGTGGGCGATCTGGACGTCGAGAATCAGAATCAAACCGTTCTCTTCGCAGAACCGGGCGTAGTCGTCGATGATGTGGGCCCCGGTTGTCAGCAAGTATTGCCCCTCGTCCGTCGGCCAGTTCTGCGCCACCGTGGCGATGACCTCGATCGCCGGCATCACCGGGCGGGACGACTCGGCGGCCTCGTACGCCGCTTGCTCCTCGCGCAGCAGGCGCAGTAACTCTTCCTTGCCATACTCCCCGACAATTCCCATGTTGGGGTCATTGGGGTGTCCGTAGAAGGAGAGGATGCGGTAGTGGGGCAGAATAGCGCCGTCAACACCGCCGACAGGCCCCCGCGTCGACGGCTCTAAGTTGAGCGCCGCCGTGAAGGTCGTCGTCGGTTCGGCCGCAACCAGCGACTCGGCGGTCGGGGGCGTCGTCGGCGCGGCCAGAGCCGTTTCCTCCAAGGCAACCTCGGGCACGCTTGGCTCGTCGCCACCGGCGGCGAGTCCAAACCCGCCACCGCCGACGGCCACCGCCAGCGTCAAGAGAACGACGAGGACGCAGGCGAATCCGCTATCTGACGGAAACCACGACGGAAGGACCGGCAGCCGGCGGTGCGGCTCCGGTTCGGGCGGGGAGAGGATCCACTCGGTGGAAAATGGCGCTGGCCCCCGCCGCGCGGGCTTAGATGCAAACGGACGCGCCACGGGTACTAGCCCGTCCGCTTGCTCGACCGGCCACCGGTCGCGACGCGGCTCCATCGCTCGCCGCCCACACCGGTCGCGCGATCCGCGCGAGAGTTCGCCAATCCCTTCCCTCCTGATCGCACGGCCCGGCACACACCGCTGATGTGATCGACCACGTTGCCGGGCATTGCAGTCCCACCGCCTTCGTCCGCCTGCCCTATTTCACTGAGAATCCGGCAGAAATGCGACGGTGCCCCCACGGCGGGCTAGTGCAATATGGCTAGGATACGTACCTCTGGCGTTCTGTCAAGGCGAGAGGCGTTATGGCGTGTTTGCGCACCGTCATGCTGAGCGAATGCGAAGCATCCCCGCGCGAAGCGCACCCTCGGCTGACGACGATTCGGCTTCGCCGGGGGATGCTTCGCCCGCGGGCTCAGCATGACGGGCCAGTTCAAACAGACCCTAACGCCTAACGCCTATGGGTGCACGTAAAGCGGCGTGCCGATGTCAGCCCAGTCCCAGAAGAACATGGCGTCGTCGAGGAGGAGGTTGAGGCAGCCGTGGCTGCCGGGGCGGCCGATCGTCTCCGGAGTTCGCCACCAGGCAAAGTGGATGGCGTGGCCGGCGTTGGTGAAGTACTGGGTAAAGAGCACGTCTTCGAGCTTGTAGTGCTGCTCGGCGCCGATGGCGCCGCTGGTCATCGTCTCGTTGGCGACCCGGTGCAGGATTTGATACCGACCCGGCGGGGTCTCCCAACCGGCCATGCCGGTCGTGGTGGAGACGGTCCGCATTGGGTCGCGCCCCTCATAGGCGGTCATCAGTTGCTGGGTCAGGTGGACGTCGATCCAGCGCCCACTGGTCGGCGCATCAGGCGGCAGCGGGGGCGCCTCGACGGGCGCGTTCCGCCCGACGTTGCGCGCGTAGACGTATTCGTTGGCGCCGATCTGGGCCCACAAGTCGGCCCCTTCGAAAACCTCCTCACCCTTCACCCAATCACTCACCGTCAGCGCCTCGCCGAATTGCAGGACGCGCACGATCTCCGACGCGGTCGTCGGCCCCGAGCGGACGTTGGCCTCGCCCAAGGCGGCTCCCTGCCAAACCTCGGGATTCCAATCGTCGCGGTCGAGCTTAGGCAGGGGCGGCGCGTCCTTGAGGTAGTCGGCGGAAACCCAGCCGCTGTAACCGTCGGCGTAGCCAGGGATCCAGTCGCCGTCACTCTCCGGCGCCGCGACAAACTCGGCGTTGTCGGGCAAGACGACCAAAATCGCGTCGTCGAGACTCGGGCCGCCGCGCAACCGCAGGCCGTCGCTGGCATGGACCAAGCGGGCGGCGCCGGCGGTCGGCGGGGTCGGGAGGAAGGCAGGGTCCGCGCCGATCAAGCCAGCGGCCTCGGCTTGAATGCGGCCAATCGGCCGGAATCGGATGTCGTTCGATCCGTGATCCTCGACCACCACGCGTTCGAAGACCTGGACGGTGACGTCGCGGTCCTCGGCATCGCGGAAGGGTTCGGAGACCGGCATGCCGAGGATCGGAAGGTCACCGTTTTCCTCCCAGAAGCGGGCGATGTCGCCCGAAATCGTGTGCCCGGTCTCGGGGAAGAAACGGCACGACGACGAGGACGAGCAGCCGGCGACTTGTTCCCGCGCTGACGACGGCGCTTGCTCGCGCCGGACGGCCTGGCTCAAGTGCTGGCCCTGAATGTCCCACGGCGCGGCGAGTTCGGGATCGTAGATCAGCGTCATCGCTTCGAAGGTTTGGAGGATGCCCCCCGCCCCTTCCTGATACCGGTCCTCGGAAAGCGGGATGCCCAGCAGATCCTCGCCTCCGGCATCGCGCCACGGGCGCAGGAACGGGTCGCTGAGGTTATGTCCCGTCTCGGCGAAGTACTCGGACTCGGTTCGCGGCACGATCTGATCCGCGTCCTGGGCCATCGTTGTCCCCGGCGCCATCGCCCACGGACCGGCCGCCAGGATCAATGCCGCGACAAAGCCGAACGCCAAACGCATGCGCGCGGGGCTACGGGTGAACTTGGTATACGCCATGGTAGATACTCCGGAACGCCTTGGACGAATGCAATCGCGGCCGGTACAGCTCCGGCGCGCGATCATCACCGTGCGCTTGGTGATTGAGCCCCCTCGTCTCAATGAACGCCTGAGGCGCGGGCGGGGTTTCACCGCGCGGGACCTGACACGGCAGCAGCGCCATTCTCGTATACACTGCCAGACGCGGCACACGCAAACGCGCCACGCACGGAAAGATGGCATGCCAGAGCCAAGCACCCCACCGACCGCGCGACTGTTAGTCCATGCGGCACTGTCCGTGGGACGCGGTCCGAGCCGGCTGCCGCTGCAAGCGATCGTGAGCGAAGGCATCGGGGCAACTTCGCTCTACGTCGGCCAACAGTGGCTGGCGCCCGGCGAGCGAGTGCTGCTGCATACCCATCCGGTCGAAGAGGCGCTGACCTTTCTGGCGGGCAGCGGCGAGGCGACGTTGGGCGAGGAGATCGTGCCGATCGCCGCCGAAACGAGCCTGTTCATCCCCGCCGGGGTAGTTCACGGGCTCCGCAACACCGGCGAAACGCCGCTGCACGTGATGGTCGTCTTTCCGCGGGCATCGTTCGCCGAAACAACCATCGTCGAGCACCCCTGATCGATCGGCCGCGAACGCGAAGAGCGGCGATATCCATACAACAGACGACGGCGGGGCGGATGTCCGCCCCGCCGTTCGTGCGGTGTGTCGTGCGTCGTCCCGGCTACTCGTCGCGGCGCATGCCGGTCACCAGCATGACGTAGTAAAGCAGAGTGAGAACCGAGGCCAAGAAGCCAGCTATATAGGTCCAGGCGGCCGCGTCCAGAACCTTGGCGACACCCTTGCTTTCGGTGACGTCGACGAGGCCAAGATTCGACAGCGCCTGCTTCGCGCGGCTCGACGCGTTGAACTCAACCGGCAGCGTGACGAGGGCGAAGACCGTCGCCAGGGCGAACAGTCCAACACCAACCCACGCCAATCCAGCGATGCCGATCAAAAAACCGGCCATAAGCACGATCAGCCCAAGGTTGGAACCAATGTTGACCGCCGGCACAATCGCCGTACGAACTTGCAACGGCGTGTATCCCTTCGCGTGCTGAATCGCGTGCCCCGCTTCGTGCGCCGCAATGCCGACTGCCGCGACCGAGGGCACGCCGTACACGCCCTGCGACAGGCGCAGGACACGCTTTCGCGGGTCGTAGTGGTCCGACAGCTCGCCCGGAATCGCCTCGATCGGCACGTCGTAGAGGCCCTGGCTATTGAGCACCTCGCGCGCCGCCTGCGCGCCGGTCAGGTTCGATTGGTTGCGAACCTTGCTGAACTGAGCATAGGCGCCCTTGACCTTCGACTGCGCCCAGAGCGAAATGAGCAGACCCGGGATCATGAAGATCAGGAACATCGGGTCAAAGAAAAACATCTGTCTCTATCCTTGTGCGTAGCCGGCGGTATACGCGCGCCCGATTCCGAATTCCCCGGCGCACGGAGAAACCTGCCGACGGCGATGTGTCTTGCAACATCACCATGCCTATTTTACGACAAATCGGGGACAGAGGATGCTTTGCATCTTGCGCACGCGCGCCGAGCACGTTCGCCCACGTCACCGCGCGATCCGGGCTAAGCTTGCTTTCGTACGCGCGGCGCACGGAGTCGCCGCATCTGCCGCCGGAGTGCCCCCCGATGACGATTGCCGAACGCACCGAAACCGCCACCAAGTTCGCCGGTCTCAGCCAGGCGAAACTCGACGCGCTGCTGGAACCGCACCTCGAGGCGGCGATCTCTTCGCTCGATGGTCCAGCGGCCTTGCTGCCGGGGATGGCACGCTACCATTTTGGCTTGGCCGACGAACAACTCCGGCCGACTCCGCCCGATCCCCGCGCACAAGGCAAGCGGATACGGCCGCGCATCGCTATTCTCTGCTGCGTCGCCGCCGGAGGCGATGCAAATGCCGCGGCGCCACTGGGCGCGGCCATCGAACTGCTCCATAACTTTACGTTGATCCACGACGACATCCAGGATCGCGGCGAACAGCGCCACCACCGCCCGACCGTTTGGTCGCGATGGGGAGAGGGGCAGGCGATCAACGCCGGCGACGCCGTCTTCGCCGCCGCGCACCTGGCGCTCCTTCGCCTCAGGGAGACCAGCGTGCCGGACAGCCTCATCCTGCGCCTCGTCGAGGCGTTCGACCAGATGACCATCGAGATCGTCACCGGGCAAGTGCTCGATCTCGGATTCGAAGGTCGCGCGAATGTGACCGCGAACGACTACCTGAAGATGATCGCGGGCAAGACGGCCGCGATCATCCGCTACGCGGCCGGGGCCGGCGCCATCGTTGGCGGTGCCGACGACGCTCACGCCGATCGCTTCGGCGCCTTTGGTCGCGCGCTTGGCCTTGGCTTCCAGATCCGCGACGATCTCCTCGGCATCTGGGGAGCGCCGGAGACGACCGGCAAGGCGGCAACGGACGACATCCGACAGCGTAAACAAACCCTCCCCATCCTGATCCTGCGCGAGCGCGCCGACGAGGAGGACCGCCGCGCGCTCGACACCCTCTACGCGCGGCCAGAGATCGATCAGGACGGCATCGACCGTGTCCTGGCGCTGCTCGAACGGTACGAAGTACGAACGGCCATCGAGGCACGCGTTTCCGCCTACCATGACGACGCGCGGTCCACCCTCGAAACCGCGACTGGCATGGGCGCGAACCCAGCGCGCGATACACTCATCGAGTTGGTCGATTCGCTCGCCACGCGAAGCGGCTAGCGGCGCGACGCGTGCTATCCTTGGCCGGACGAATCGCACCACGACAACGTGGATCGTGCCGGTCGAACGGCAGGGAGTTGGCGCCGCGATGGCGATGATCGATCCGACGATCATGGCGCAGCTCAAGCGGGATGGCCTCTTGCGCGGCGGGCACTTCGCCTTCCGCTCAGGGAGACATTCCGAAATCCTCCTCAATCGCGACCTGCTGCTAGCGGACCCCCTCTTTGCCAGTCACATGGGCTACACCATCGCCAAGCGGTTCTTCACCGACAAGATCGAAGTCGTCGCCTCGCCGTCGATCTGGGGCGCCGGCCTGGCGCAGTGGGTCGGCTATTTTCTCGATCCGAAGGCGAAGGTGGTCTACGCCACACCAAGAAACGGCGATCTGACCCTCGCTTCCCAGCTCGAAGGCTTGATCAACGATCGCCGGATCCTGCTGATCGACAACCTGATGGTCAGCGGCGAGACGATGACCAAGTTCGCCGGCACGATTGAGGCGCTGGGCGGCACCGTGATCGGCATCGGCACCCTCTGGAACGTCGGCGTCGAGCAGGTCGCTGGCCGCCCCGTTTTCGGTCTCATCAACACCCTCTACGACGCCTTCGAGGCGGCCGACTGCCCCGTCTGCGCTGGCGGCAAGGGGCAGCCGGAGATGGTTGATTATTGAGCTGTTCGCTGCTAGCTGGTAGCCAATAGCATTTGGTGCTGGTGATCGCGATTGAATCAGATGAAGGACCTTTTCGGCGGTCGTATTACCCGGATCGCGGCGCAGGAGCGGGATGCCAACCGGCTCAACGTCGATCTGGACGGCGTGTTTGCCTTTGGTGTGAGCCGGGAGATCGCGGCGGAGGAGCGCTTGGAGGTTGGCATGGAGTTGCCGGCCGAGCGCGTCGCTGCAATCATCGCCCACGATCAGATAGGGAAGGCGACCGATCGCGCGATTAATCTCCTGGCCCGGCGCCCTCGATCCACCCGCGAAATCCGCGATCGGTTGCGGCAGAAGGGGTTTGAGCCGCCGACGATTGACGCCGCGGTCGAAAAGCTGGAAGGCTGGAACTACGTCGACGACGCGGAGTTCGCCCGGTACTGGGTCGAAAACCGGGAGTCGCACAAACCGCGCGGCCGGCGCCTCCTCGAGCAGGAATTGCGGACAAAAGGGGTCGAGCGCGATGTGATCCGCGACGCCATTGACGACGCCGGCCTGGACGAGCGCGCCTCAGCCCTGGAGGTCGGCCGCGCCAAACTCCGCACGTATGCCGGACTTGAGCCCCTGGTCGCCCGCCGCCGCCTCGGCTCGTTCCTCGCCCGCCGGGGATATGACTACGGAACCGTGCGCACTACCGTCGACCAGCTCCTCGGCGAACAGGAAGACGACTCGTGAAGACAACCCCGCGACCCGACCCTACCACCACACCTGCGCCGGCGCGTCCGTCACCGGCAGCAGGACCGTCTCAGGCGCGGCTTCGCGGGCAATCAGCACGGGCGCGGGCGCGCGGCGGATCAACCGCTCGGTGACGTTGCCGAGGAACCAGCGGCGCATACCGCCGGCGCCGTGGGTCGTCATTACGATCAGATCGTCCGGATGCACCGCCGCCAGTAACATGGTGGCCGGGTCGCCTCGGCGCATCTCGGCCACGACGCGGACGCCGGTCTCTAACCGCCGAGTTACATCCTGAAGATAGGCCCCGCGGGCATCCGCCGCCGACCCCGATTCATAAACACGCACTAATTGCATCGGTAACATCATCGCGGACGCGAGGCGTGCTGCCGGTCGAAGCGCGGCCTCGGCGGCCATTGAGCCATCGAGCGGCACAACGATCCGCCCAAACCCCGCGGCGCGAGGCGTGTGATCGCGTGCGCGGATAAGGAGCGTTGGCGCCGGCGCGTGCCGGGCCACCCGGTCCGCCGTGCAGCCGCCAACGAGCTTACTGCCCATCCCCCGCCCGTCGGTCGCCAGCACGATCACATCGGTTACGCGCGCATCGTCGACAATGCGTTCGGCGGGTTCGCCGCACTCGACGGCGACCTCGACCCGCCGGCCATCCTGGCGAAACAACGGCGCGATCGCGTCTAGATAGGAGCGGGCCGCGAGGGTTTGACCGGTTGCCACCGACGGCAACAGTCCGTCCCCACCGGCGTCGACGTAGAGCAGGAGCACTTCGCGGCTGGGCAAACGAGTGGCAAACGGGATGGCCGCCTCCGCAACCGGCGAGCCATCAAGGGGAAGAAGGATGCGCTCGAACATCGTCGTTGCTCCCAGGGAACGGTTCCCGCGGCGGAGAACCAGGCGACCGACACCGTTGTCGGTCGCGGAGCGATTTAGGCGTGAGCGACGGACTCGACGGTCGCCAGTTTATCGACGGCGGCGGGCGTCGGCGTCACGCCGACGACCATCACCGGCGCGACGCCGGACTGGATCAACTCCTCGGCGAGGCTTCCCCGCCACCAGCGCTCGACCCGGTCGAGCCGCTGGCTTGCCACGACCACGAGATCCCCCGCGCTGAGGACAGCCGGGATGACGCGCGCGGCAGGGCCCGAGAGCAGGCGCCAGGTCGCGACGACGCCCTCACGCATCAACCGCGCGCCCGACCGCTCGAGTTCACCGAGCGCGTCGGGCTTCAGCGAGCTTTCCAGGTCGTCATAGACCCGTTCGCTGAACGCCGCGGCATACCCCGCGAGAGGAGAGTCAACCCGCGTCGGATCAGCCGCCGCCAGCAACAGGACCGGCAGCCGGCGGCGTTTCGCGAGCGCCGCCGCGACCGGAATCGCCTGGTGAGCCAGCGGCGACTCGTCGAGTGGTACGACCAACCGGCGCACAGCACGCGCGGCGGGCGTTTGCTCGTCGGTCGGATGGATCAGGACGACCGGCATGGGCGCGTTTCGCGTGACGAAGTCGGCGACACTACCGAAGAGCAGTCGCCCGCCCGCACCCCGTCCGTGGCTCGACAGCACGATCATTCCAGCAGATCGATCCTTGGCAACTCCCACAATGCATTCGCCCGGCTCACCCGCCTCGACGACGATCTCGGCACGCACATCGGCGGTCGGCTGTATGCGCGCCGCCTGCGCGCGCAGCGCCGCCTCGGCCTCCCGCCAGGCGTCCGCCACGGCAGGGGTCGGAGCAGCGCCGCCATCGTCGAGTCGCCGCGATTCGGGCACGATGCGGCAGAGAATCAGCGTGCTGCCCGGCGACGCCAGCGCGCGGGCGACGGGAATCGCGTTCGTCGCAAGGTCCGATCCGTCAAGCGGCACAAGGATCCGGCTGTTGAGCGGGCCAAACGTCTCCATCACGCTACCTGCCTTGCGGACGCCGGCTCCGCCGGCGACTCGCGTTGAGCAACCTTTGAAACGCATCTCATACCATCGCGGATGGCGAGTCAATGAAAGGTGACGATGGGTGATTGAGTAATGACAGCGGATACGGGTACCGTGGCCGTGCGTACGGGCGCCGAGGGCCGATCACTTCCGGCCGATTGTCCGGACACTGATCGAAGGACTTCTAGACTACGCCGATCCCGCGGCACGCGCAATAGGACGCTACTCCCATGCCAGTCCGATGCCCGGGCGCCGACACGTCCGTTCAGGTCCCCACCTCCGCGGCCGATGAACGCGCCACGACGTTAGGCGTGTACCGTCTTCTCGCGCGTCCTGCCATCGGTCAGGTTGATTTCGATCACCGCTTGCTGAACGCCGTCCCCGACAAGGCCAATCGAGAGCCAATTTCCCGGTTGCAGCGGCTGGCTTGCCAGCTCCTCGTCGGCAAACAAGCGCCCACTGATCGCACACGTGCCGCCGTCAACGCATCCGTTCGCCATCTGTCGCCAGCGGACCGCGTCCGTCAGCGCCGTCCGCGCCAGCTCCCCGTATTGCTCGATCACCGCGTACGCGAGTGGGCCGAGCGGAAAATTCTTCTGCATCCCCATGTCCATGAACTCCTCCGCCCCGGCAACGCCACCGTGGTCCCTTGCACCAACACCCGGTCCATCTACACGCGGACCGTACGCTCACTCTCCAAAGCGCGGCGCCGGCCAACGCCGTCGCTCCACGTCACACATCGCGCCGATCTCCCCGGTCGCGACGCCGACTTCATCTTGTCATCACGCCGCCGAGTAATCGCCGGCACTTGACACTCTTCCTGCCGCCCATTGCGGTCGGGTCCGTTTACCGCACGAAACGTGCCCCCAAGTCACGAAAATCGGGTGGTATCCGCGCCCATCATCACGCCGTCATATCCAGCATCCCGGACCTTACGACTATTTCGTAGCGCCGATTGGATCACATCGAACGGACACTCTTCTTGACCGCGCTTTGCCACTCGCCGTTCGCGCCGGGTGATCCGCGACGGGCCGGCCTGGTATGCTGACGGACATGACTGATCACATTCACTTTCCGCCGGCGGATATCGGCATCGTCGGCGGCGGCCAACTGGCGCGCATGACCGCGCGGGCCGCGATCCCGCTCAGTATCCGATTGCGCGTGCTTGCCGCTCGTGCCGACGACAGCGCCGCCCAGATCTGTCCGGACGTGATGGTCGGTTCTCCGGACGACCCGGAAGTGTTGTCGATCTTCGTGCGCGGCTGCCAAGTCGTCACCTTCGACCACGAGTTGGTTCCGGCGACGGCCTTGGCACGTCTCGAGGATGAGGGGGTCTGCCTTCGACCGTCGCCCTCCACGCTGGCCTTCGCCCAGGACAAACGCTGGCAGCGTGACCGCCTCGGCGCCTTAGGATTCCCGGTGCCGCCACACCGCATCGTTACCCATGGCCAAGAGATCGCCGCGTTTGCCGAAGCATTCGGCTGGCCCGTCGTCGTGAAGACGCCCCGCGGCGGCTACGACGGGCGCGGCGTCTGGATCGTCGAGACGCCTCATCAGGCCGATGACTTGGCCGCTCGTTTAGGTCAGTCAATCCTCGTCGAACCTTGGCTGCCAATTGAGCGTGAGGTCGCGGTGATGGTCGCCCGTCGTCCCAGCGGGCAAATCGTTGCCTACCCCGTCGTCGAGACCGTTCAGGTCGACGGCATCTGCCGTGAGGTCGTCGCGCCGGCGCCAATCGCAAGTGCGATGGCGGCCGAGGCGGACAAGCTGGCACGGTCGATTGCCGACGAGATCGCCCTAACCGGCATCATGGCGGTCGAGCTCTTCGTCGCGGAGGGCCGATTGCTCATCAACGAGTTGGCGACGCGACCGCACAATTCGGGACACTTCAGCATCGAGGGGTGCGTCACTTCGCAGTTCGAACAGCATTCGCGGGCGGTACTCGACTGGCCGCTCGGGTCAACCGCGATGACCGCGCCCGTGGCCGTCATGGTCAACATCCTCGGTGGCCCGAACGGCGCCGATCCGCGTGACCTGTTGCCGAAGGCGCTAGCGCTCGACGGGGTTCACGTCCACCTCTACGGTAAGGCCGCCCGGCCTGGCCGCAAGCTGGGTCATGTGACCGTCATTGGCGACGACATGGCACTCGCGCGGGAACGAGCGGCACAAGCCGCGTCCATCTTGACAGGAGTTGCAGTGGAGGCCCGACGATGACTTCTGGACCCCTCGTCGGCGTCGTGATGGGCAGCGACTCCGATCTCGGCGTGATGCGCGCCGCGGTCGACGCACTCACCGAATTCGACGTGCCGTGCGAGGTGCGGATCCTCTCGGCTCACCGCACGCCGGACGAGATGCTCGACTACGCGCGATCAGCGGCCGATCGCGGCCTGCGCGTGGTCGTTGCCGGCGCGGGGGGCGCGGCCCATCTGCCCGGCATGCTCGCGTCGGTCACGCCACTGCCGGTGATCGGCGTGCCGGTGCCGGTGACGGCGCTGGTCGGGGTCGACGCGTTGCTCTCCATCGTCCAGATGCCGGCCGGCGTGCCAGTGGCGACGGTTGCCATTGGCGGCGCCCGCAACGCGGGACTCCTTGCCATCCGCATCCTCGCCGCGTCCGATCCCGCTCTCCGCGCCAAGATGGAGGACTTCCAGTCCCGCCTGGCGGAGACGGTGCGCGCCAAGGACGAGACAGTCCGCGCCGAGTTCGAGCGGGCGTAGCACAAAAGCGTGATACTATGAGGGAAAGGACGACACGAAGAGAGGGCTTTCCCGATGTCAAGCGCCGGCCCGGGCGACGACGCGGGTCGATCTCAGCGCGCACCCGTCGCGTCGCCCAATCAGGGTGACGTCTTCACGATGGAGGAGGCGGCCCGCCTGAAGGGCGTCTCCTATCACACGGTGTCGCGCGCCGTCCGACGCGGCACGCTGCCGACGACGCGGCTGGGCCGGATGGCCCTGATCACCCAGGAAGACCTACATGCCTGGACGCCGATGCGGCAACGGGCGCCGAAACGCTACCGGCAGCGCGATCCCGATCCCGATACCCAACCGGCCCTCCTCGACTTCGCCTCGGGCGAGCTCGACGCGCTCGCCCGGCGCGTCGCCGCCTTTTACCAGTCGATCCACGTCGCGGCCGCCGAGTGCGACCTGACAACCTTCGCTGGCATCCTGTGTGAACGCTTCGCGCACGCGCTCGAATTGCGCCGTACCAGCCTGTGGGAGATCCGGGAGGAGGACGGCGTCGCCCTCCGGCGCGGCGCCTTCGGTCCGCCTCTCAGCGACATGCCGGACGCGATCAGCCTGACGCACTTGCCAGGGTTCGATTGGCTCTGCCAGCACGACGATCTCCAAGTCGTCGACGACTTGGAGGAAATCGGCGTCGAGCCGCACGTCGTCAAGCCGCGTCAGGTGGGATCGCTCGTGGTCGCGCCCTTGCGGGTGGGCGAACGCTTGCTGGGATCGCTCGTCGGTGATTGGATGGGCGAACGCCTACGCCTTGGTCCGACAAAGACCCATTTGGCGCAAATCGTCGCCAATCAGGCGGCGTTAGCCTTCGATCTGGCAACGCGCCGCGCGACCGAGAGCGAGCGCGATCGATCCCACCGCCAGAGCTTACAGGCGGCCGCCGCCCAGATGAAGGCGGTCGTCGACGTCTCCCTTGCCGTCAACGCCGGCGCCGACCTACGGACCGTGCTCCGGACCGCCATCGAACGGTTGACTGAGGTACTCGGCGGCGAGTCCGCCAGCATCTTTTTCCGCGAAGCCGGCGGCCACATGGTCGGTCAGGTCGGGTATCGCATGGATGAGCCGGACATCGAATCGGCGACCTCCGAGCTGCTCACGCTGCCCACGACGATGATTGCCATGGGCCGCGGCGAGCCGCTCGTGTTGCACTACGACGAAGCCTCCGAGCACGAGCGCGAGTTCTTTGATCGCTATGGATTTCGGTCTACGGTGATCGCGCCGCTCTTGACGAGAAGCGAGTCGGTGGGCGCGGCCTACGTCAACTTCGCCGCTGAGGGGCGCGAGATCACGGAGGCGGAGCTGACGTTCGCCGCTGCCCTGGCCACACAATGCGCGGCCGCCATCGACAGAGCGCGCCTGGTAAGTCGCTACGAAGCCGACATCCCGCGCCCGCGTGCGGAAATCGAGCCCGGCTCGGAATGACGAGAAGCGCATTCGCGCGCTAGTCGTGCGTTCCCGCGTAAACTGGTTCCGCGGCCGGTCGCGCGGCGACCGTGCCATTCAGCGGCAGCGAGCGCTGCGCGCCTTCCGGCAACGTCGCCACCGCGGCACCGACAAAGTCGCGGAAAAGCGGATGCGGCCGCACCGGGCGGCTGCGGAACTCAGGGTGGAACTGCACGCCTACGAAGAACGGGTGGTCGGTCCGCTCCATGATCTCGACCAGATTGCCATCCGGCGAAACGCCGCTGGCAACAAACCCGGCATCGGCCAACGCTTGGCGATAGTGGTTGTTCACCTCGAATCGGTGCCGGTGCCGCTCGTGAACCGACCCGTCGCCGTATGCCTCTCCGGCTTTGGTGCCCGCCTCCAGCCGACACGGCCAGAGTCCGAGGCGCATCGTGCCGCCCTTCTCGACCCCATGTTGGCCGGGCATCAGGTCGATGACCGGATGGGGCGAATCGGGATCGATCTCGCTCGAGTTGGCGCTCTCGAACCCACAGACGTTGCGGGCGACCTCGATCACCGCCATGTGCAATCCGTAGCAGATGCCCAAATACGGCACGCCACGCTCCCGCGCGAATCTGGCGGCGAGAATCTTCCCCTCGGTGCCGCGCGGGCCGAATCCCGGCCCCACCAGGATGCCGGAGACGCGACGCAGCGCCTTGTCGAGTTCGTCCAGCGTCACCGTTTCGGAGTTGACCCAGACGATCTCGACGTTGACGTTGTGCGCCAATCCGGCGTGCGTCAACGACTCGGCGATGCTCATGTACGAGTCGTGGAGATCGACGTACTTGCCGACCAGTGCGATCTTAACCGTGCTATGCGGGGTCTTGATCCGCTCCACCAACCGGCGCCACTCGGTGAGGTCCGGCGCGTGCGCGGTCAACCCCAGTTGGCGAGTGATGTAATCCCCTAAGCCCGACTCCTCGAGGATGAGCGGGACTTCATAGATCGTGTCGGCGGTCGGGAGGGCGACCACTGCCTCGGGATCGACGTCGCAGAAGAGCGCGATCTTGTCCTTGACGTCGTCCGGGATCGGGCAGTCGGCGCGGCAGACGATGACGTCCGGCTGAATGCCCATCGAGCGTAGTTCGCGCACACTCTGCTGGGTCGGCTTCGTCTTCAACTCACCGGTGCTGCCGATGATCGGGATCAGGGTAACGTGCAAATAGAGGCAGTTGGCGCGGCCCTCTTCCCGCCGCATCTGCCGGATCGCCTCGAGGAACGCCTGCCCCTCGATGTCGCCGACCGTACCGCCGACCTCGACGATGACGACGTCGGAGGCGTGCTGGCGGGAGGCGAGGCGGATGCGGCTCTTGATCTCGTTGGTAATGTGGGGGATGACCTGGATCGTGCCGCCGAGGTAGTCGCCGCGCCGCTCCTTAGCGATCACGGCCGAATAGACCTGGCCGGTAGTGACGTTCGAGGCGCGGGAGAGGTTCTCGTCGATAAACCGCTCGTAGTGGCCGAGATCGAGATCGGTCTCGGCGCCGTCGTCGGTGACGAAGACTTCCCCGTGCTGATAGGGCGACATCGTTCCCGGGTCGACGTTGAGATAGGGGTCGAGCTTCATGATTGAGACGCTCGCTCCCCGGCTCTTCAGCAGCCGGCCGATCGACGCCGTCGTGATTCCCTTCCCCACCGACGAGACCACCCCGCCCGTCACAAAGATGTACTTCGGCATGTCAACCCCCTGCGTATCCGATAGCCGTCAGCGGTCAGCCGTCAGCCATCCCGCGTGCGATGCCCGCGCTTACTACCAGATCCACCACAACGCTCAGCGACTCGTCGGCCGCCCGTGAAATGCTGACGGCTGACGGCTCAATGGCAGAGAGGCGACGCTGGTGCGCCGCCTCTCCTTGCCCATGTCGTACGTCGATTCGAGGGCGATACTGAGTCGACGGCCGGGAATCGACCGTCTCCTGACGGCTGACGGCTGACGGCTGACCGCTCGTCGTCACCGCTTCGCTCCGTCGCCGTCTGGGCTCAAAACGACCAAGCGCATTGTCTCGCCCAGGTCGGCATGCCGCAGCGCCAGCTTGTCGACCGGGGTCGGCGCTTCCAGCGCGAGCGCCTTGCTCAACGGCTCGAGACCATCGAGCTTCTTGTCGCCGAATGCGGTCGCAAACTGCATTGGGATGACGATCTTTGGCTCGAGCTGGCTCACGATCTCGGCGGCCACCGTCGAGTCGATGACGTGGCCACCGCCGGCGGGGACCATGAGCACGTCGATCTTGCTCATCGCCTCGGCCTGCTCCTCAGTCAAGGCGTGGCCGAGATCGCCGAGGTGACAGACGACGATGCCCTCCAGCTCGATCACGTAGACCGTGTTGAATCCGCGCTCCTTGCCCTTCGCCTGATCATGAAACGTGCGAATACCGGTGATGAAAACGCCGTGCATCTCGTACTCGCCTGGACCGCGCACCAGCTGATATTCCGGCTTGATGGCGTTCAGGTTGGTGTGGCCGGGATGCTCGTGCGAAATCGTGACGATGTCGGCCGTCTGCTTCGGCAGGGCATAGCCGGTGACCCGATCGACCGGGTCGGTGATCACCGTCGCCTCACGGGCGCGGATGCGAAAACAGTTGTGCCCAAACCACTTGAACTCCGCCATCGATCCATCCCTACCCCGCACAACAGCGACACACACCGCGGGCAAATGCCAAGCACGATGCGGGGCGTTTCACATCAAAAGCGCCGCCGTCACGCGCGCGGGGCCGCGTGTTTCGGGATGACTCGCTCTACTCCGAAGGGGGCTGGTTTCAATCCCCACCCCGCCCGACGGCAGAGTGCACGTTTGACGCTGTAACGAAAAAACGGAAACGCGAGCGGGCCAGAGGGCCTCTGCGTTTCCAGTGCCTCTCGTAAGATACCACGTCCGCACCGGAAATGGCAGGGGTTTCCGAATGGATGTTCTGGCTGCCTCCCTCCGACATGACGGAGTGCACAATCGCTAATCGTGCGCCACCAACTCCTCGGCGTCGGGTGTGGCGGGCGATGCGTTCGCCAAGGCCAAGCGGAGGCGCTCGCTGGCGGACGCAATGTGGGTTTCCATGGCGGCCGCGGCCGCGGCCGAGTCGCCCCGCGCGATCGCATCGAAGATCGGGACGTGCTCGATGTAAGACGTTCCTGTTTCGCCGCGCGAGGCGATGACGCGCCAGATCCAGGCGCGCAGGAGAGACTGTACGTTCGAGAGGATGTCTCGCAGAACGGTATTGCGGGCGCACTCCGCCACTCGGAGGTGGAAGGCGACATCCGCCTCAACGAAGCTATCGACGTCGGTCGCCCGCGCCATGCGCTGAATGAGGTGCTCCAAAGCGTCGAGATCGCTTTCGTCCCGGCGCTCAGCGGCCAGCCCCGCGATGACGGCTTCGATCTTCTGCCTCGCCTCGACCAGATCCATCGTGCGTTGCTCGCCGAGAAGCAGACCCCACTCGATCACCTCAGGCAGCAGGGCCGCATTTGCCTTGCGCAGGTAGGTGCCATCCCCCTGCCGCACCTCGACCAAACCGATCAGCGACAGGGATTTCAGTGCCTCGCGCATCGCGGACCGGCCGACGCCGAACGCCTCGGCCAACTGCCGCTCGGAGGGCATACGCTCGCCCGGTTCGACCTGCTCGGAGAGGATGAACTCCACAATCCGCCGCGCGACCTGGGTCGCCAGCGGCTCGCGTCGAATCGGGTCGATACTGGCGAGCTTTGCATCCATGACGACTGACCCTCCCGCCATGCCGCACCGCGCGGCCATGGCGTTCCCGGCTTGGCACCCGGACGAGTCGGCGCCTCGCCCCTACCTCGCGGGCGATCTGTTCCCAACACCGGCGCGCACCGCGCCGATGCCATCCGCCAGCGCCTGCCCGTAGATCCAGAGGTCGCCGGAAAAGGCGACCGCGCGGAAGCCCTGGCCGATCCAATGATGCGCGTTCTCGACACTCGAGGCCATGATCCCGGCGGTCTTGCCATGGCGGTCGCACGCCTCGACGACTCGCGTGACGGCTTCGGTAAAGCGCGGGTGATCGAATTGGGCGGGGATGCCGAGCGACGCCGTCAAGTCGAAGTGGCCGATCCAGAGCACGTCGACCCCCTCTACGGCGGCGATGGCGTCGATGTTCTCCACGCCACGGGCAGTCTCGACTTGCGCGATGAGCAGCCCTTCGTCGTTCGCGCCGCGCATCTTCTCGGTGACGTCGCCCGCCTGGTAGTCATCGTGCGCGATCGTGAAGGCCGTTCCTCGTCCACCCAGCGGCGTGTACTTGGCCGAGTGGACAATGAGACGGGCCTGGCCCTCGTCTTCAACCATCGGCACCATCAGCCCCATTGCCCCGACGTCGAGCGGGCGGGAGAGCAGGTGGTACTGCGTCGCCGGCACCCGGACCATCGGCACGGTCTCGGCGGCACGTGTGGTGGCGATCAGCATCCGGATCGTCTCGATGCTCCAACCGGTGTGCTCCATGTCGAAGATGACGAAGTCGGCTCCAGCTTCGGCGGCGATGCGGCCGATGCCGGTCGTGCTGAACTCGAAGATCATCGTCCCGATCGAGACGCCGCCGGCCGCCAGGGTCCGCTTGACCGCGTTCGCGCGCATCACGCCTCCACCCGTCGAAGCGCCCGCAACCGGGCCAACTTCTCCTGAAATCGTGGCGAATCGAGCACGGCGCGGTTGACAATGAAGCGTGGCGGCTCGCCCGCCGCGACCGCCAAGATGCTCTCCATGACGCTTCGCCCAACCCCCCGCGCCATCTCGTCCGTCCAGCAGAGCGCGTGCGGGGCCAAGATGACGTTGTCGAGCGTCAGGATCGGGTCGGCCGGGTCGACCGGTTCCGGATCGAAAACGTCCAGAGCCGCGCCACGGATACGCCGCTCGCGCAGCGCCTCGGTCAACGCCGCCTGATCGACGATCGGGCCGCGCGCCATGCTGACCAGAAACGCGGTCGGCTTAATCAGGGCGATGCGCTCGGCGTTGAGAAGACGGTGCGTCTCGGAGGTCAGGTTGCAGAGCGTGACGACAAAGTCCGCCTCCCGCAGCAGCGTCTCCAGGTCGACGAACTCGACGCCGTGCGAGACCGCGACGTCCGCGGCGACGTAGGGATCGCAGGCGATGCGCCGTACGTCGAACGGAGCAAGCAATCGCGCGACTTCCCGCCCGACATTGCCGAACCCGATCATCCCGACCGTCTTGCCGGTGAGACCGTAGCCCATGAAGGCGAGTTTGTCGGCCCAGCCACCGGTGCGCGTCAGCCGATCCTTATCGAAGAGGCGGTGGCTGAGGGCGAGGACAAAGGTGAGAGTCGCGCTAGCCATCGGACGGCGAACGCCGTCCGGCGTGTTAGTCACCGCAACCCCGTGGCGCGTGCAGGCGTCAACATCGATGGTGTCGTAGCCGACCCCGAAGCGGGCGACGACCGCTAACCGCTCCGCGCCGGCCAGCGAGCGCTCGGTCACGCGCGGACCGAGGACGCCCACCGCGTCGTACTCCGCGATGTGCTCCGGCGCCAGTTCTCGCGTGGGCTCGGCCAGAAACTCCCAGGTGACGCCGGGCGCGGCGTCGAGCATCCCCAGGCCGATCTCGCCCCAACCAACCTCACCCGTCGGCGTGAGAAAGTCGCGGGACATCCCTACCCGGAACAATTCGCTCATGACTCTCCGCTCGTCCAAATTGAACGCCCGCGCGCTCGCGCTCCGGACACCCTCCAATGACGCGCCGAGGCCGGAACGGACGCCAACCATAGGGCACGATGTACTGGTTGACCGGTTGACCAAGCAACGGGATCGTAGTCTGCCCGCGGATCGCTGTCAATCCAGGCTCATGCTGGCAGACGGATTATGTCGCGGCCATCTCGCGGCACGCCGCCGCCGCGCGGCGGCAGTGCTCCTCGCAGTGACGCATGATCGGGTCATCCGGGAAGTCGGCGCAGGCATCGGCGCACGCCTCGCAGACGTCCGCGCAGAACTCACAGGCCGGCTCGTAAAAGTCAGAGCCGCGATGCATGAAGTCGGCGCTGGTCGCGCAGATCTGCGCGCAGTCCATCAGCAGCCGGACGTGGTCGCGCTCCGAACGTGTCCCACCCTGCTTCAGGCAGTGGACGATCGTCTCCTCGCAGGCGCCGTGGCACGCCTCGCATGCCTCGATGCATGGCTCCATCTTGTTGGTCACGTCCCGCATGGCCATCCCCTCCGTCGCGGTTCCTTCTTGCAATCACTCGTCGAACGGTGCAGGAGGTATGCCACCGGCGCTGCCAGGTATCGTTGGGCGTCCCGACAACGCCGTGTCGAAACCAGGTTCGCCTGCCGGATGAAAGCCGAGGATCCGCTGCGCCCGCTTTCCGCCTTCGGCAAACTCCGCCAGCGCGGCCTCGAGGTGCGCGCCGGTAACGACCAATTCCTCGCCATCCGTGGCCGCAAGGACGGCGGCTTTGCGCAGCAATTCCTTGATGTAGGCCGGGCTGGCGCCCTCGGTCTGCTTCACCATTCGGTCGAAGTCGACGTCGCGTATCTCCAGACCTCGCGCGTACAGTTCCAGGAGGCGACGCCGGCCCTCGGCATCGGGTAGCGGCAACTCGACGGCGAGGTCGATCCGACCCGGGCGGGCGGCCAGTGCCGGCTCCAGCGTGTCCGGTCGATTCGTCGTCAGCACGAAGATGATGTCGCTGTCGTCGCGCAACCCGTCCATCTCGTTGAGCAGGTCGAAGAGGAGCGGCCCGGTGCGATGGAAGGAGATGCCGCGCTCCTCGGCGATCAGGTCCACGTCCTCCAGGACAACGAGCGCCGGAGCGAGTGACCGCGCCAGTTGCGTCACCGGCCGCAACAGTCCCATCCCGGCTCCGGTGGTCAGCACCACCGTGCGCTCTGGCATTCGGCTCGTCAAATACATCACGGTCAGCGTCTTGCCGGTGCCCGGCGGGCCGTGGAGGAGCAACCCGCGCTTTAGGGAGCGTCCGGCGGCTAGCAGCCGGTCGGCGTGCTCCGCGAAGACGACCGTGTGCCGCTCGATCCGTTCCAACACCCCTTTGGGCAGGATCAGATCGTCACGCTCGACTCGCGGCAGGCTGTGGAAGACGACGAGGGTCTGCCGTCCCATGCCGAGTTCGCCGGGCGAGAGCGAGATGACGTGCCCGCGATAAACGTTGAGCCGTTTCGAGGCCTCGACAAGTTCGGCCAGAAACGCCTGCCCAACTTCTGGCTTTGTCGCCATCACCTCGACGCGGAGCTTTTGGTCGGGTGGGCCGTGCTCGTGCGGTCCGGCGAGAAAGACGACGAAGCGCTCGTCGCCGGCGGCGACAAGATAGAGCCCGAATTGCACGCACGGCAGCACCTTGCCGTCGGCCAGGTGGAAGTTGATGTAGTCGACCGGCCCTTCGGTCAGTGGCGGCCGGTTGCCGCCGCCGCGACTCAGCAGGTCGGAGAGGCCGAGCGCCAGGTAGTGTTTATGGTCCGACCCGACGCCGGCCAATTCGGCGGTCCGGCCGTCGACGCTCAGACAGTGGTCGAGCCCCACCTGGACGTTGGGATGATCGAAAGTGTCAAACGCCTCCGTGGTCACCGTGAGTTGGGCCGGATCGACCCCGAGGTGGGCGCGGATGCGTTCGAGCAACGCCCCGTCGGGCGTCGTCGCCTCCAGCAGCACCGCCTCCATGAACGCCTTAAAGGCCGTGCCAAACGCCGCGGGCGACAGGTCTGAGTCGGGCATTTCGTCGAGCCTCCGATTTCACTGGCATTCGTGTCGGGCCTTGCGCGGCCCGCTCGCGGGCTGCACCATGCCATGCGCTTGGCTTGGACGCAACGTGGCGACGCCGTATACGCCGATTGCCGGTCGATCGGCATCACTTTAACGGGAGCGATGACGTGAATGTCGCCATCCTTGGCTACGGTTCGATTGCCGAAGACCACGCCCGCGCCATCCAGGCGCTGCAAACAACCCCCGACGGGCGGACCTTGCACCTGGCCGGCGTGATGGGCCGGCTGCCGGAGCCGACCGCGGCGTTCGCCCGCGAGTTCGGCATGCCGCGCTGGACAACCGATCTCGACGTGCTGCTCGCCGATCCCGCCGTCGAAGCGGTCGTCATCTGCTCTCCCTCGCCGATCCACGCTGACCAGACCGAACGCGCCTTGCGGGCCGGGAAACACGTCCTCTGCGAGATTCCCCTGGCGCTGTCGTTATCGGAGACCGACCGCCTGATCGATCTGGCCAATGCGCTCGACCGGCGGCTCATGGTCTGCCATATCCGCCGCTACCTGCCCGCCTACGTCGAGGCGAAACGGCTGATCGACACCGGCGCCATCCATCCACACGCGATCGTCAGCCGGTATCTCTTCGACCGCCGCGAGAACATCAACTGGAAGGGCCGCCAACGTTCCTGGACCGACAACCTGCTCTGGCACCACGGCGGCCACGCCGTCGATGCCGCCCTCTGGCTCCTCGGCGTCGCCGATCGGGGCGACGCCATCAATACGGTCGCCCAGGTCGCCTTGCCCGGCGGTAACCTCGACATCCCGATGGACCTGACCCTGACCATGCGGACCGCGCGCGACCAAATCGCCACCATGACGATGTCCTACCACGCGCACATGGCTATCGACGACTGCCTTATCATCGGCGAGGAGACGACGGTGCTCCTCGCCGACCGGCGACTGCGAGACGGCGACCGCGTCCTCGCTGGCCCTCCGCCAACCGATGGGTCGGAGACGCCGATCGTCCGCCAAGATGCCGAGTTTTTCGCGGCCATTCGGGAAGAACGCGAGCCGGCGACCTCGGCCCGCTCCGTCCGCCCGGCAATGGCCGCCCTTCAAGTGGCAGAGGATTCGCTCGCCGCGCGGTTACGCGAACTCGGCCCGGGCGCCCGCCACCCGCGGTTGCCGTAAGTCGACCCTTTTCAAGCGGACGAACATCGCGTACTTCTACCGCCTTGGCCGGAAGCACTGACGAAGGGGGATGCGGGTGTGACGCTACAGGTCGCGGTGATCGGCGCGGGGAGGCGGGGTCAGGCGCACACGGAGGCGATCGCGGATCTCGAAGATCGGGCGCAGGTCGTCGCCATCGCCGACGTCGTCGAAGAGCGCGCCCAACGGCTGATCGCAACGAGCGCGCCCTACGCCGCGCCGTCCGTCGACCCGCTGGCAATGCTACGTCAGCATCGCCCGGATGTCGTCGTCATCACAACCCCTCCGCCCTGCCACCGCGAGCAGGCCATTGCCGCGTTGGAGTTCGGCGCGCACGTCATCCTCGAAAAGCCGATCGCGCTGACGATTGAAGACGCGGAGGCAATCGGCGAAGCGGCGGCGCGGACAAGTCGGATGGTTCACGTCTGTCATCAACTCCGGTATGGACCCGGCGTCCACGAACTGCAAGCGCGTCTCTCCCAACAGCCGGTCGCCTTGACCCACATCTGGAACTACCGCAAGGGACCGGACATCCCCGGCAACTGGTCACGGCATTGGGGCGGCGGGCACGTCGTCGAGTGGGGCATCCACTACTTCGATCTCTGCCGCTATCTGATGCGGACCGAGGCGGTCGAGGTCTACGCCCGCTACACCGACCAGGTATTGACCGGCAAGCCGGGTTGGGACAATTGGGACGGCTACAGCCTGGCGGTGCAGTGGGCGAACGGCGCGGTCGGCAGCTACGCCAGCACCTACGCCCTCAAACCGGGCATCCCACCCGAGGCCGGTCTCGCCATCGTCGCCGCCGAGGGCAAGGCAACCGTCGACTGGCTGAGCGGAACCTGGATCACGCCGGAGGAGACGCTACGTTGGCCAGCCGACCGCGGCTTCGGAGAACGCGAGCTCGCCCGCGCCTTCTTCGCCGCGATCACCACTGGCAATGCCTCCGGCCTCCGCCAAACCTTCGACGACGCCATGCAAACGCACCGCCTGGTCATGGCGGCCAACACTTCCGCCGAACGCGGCGAACCGGTGCGATTGTGACACTGATTGTGATACCATTGCTGTTACTGATTTGTGTCAACCAATTCGGAGGGAACCATGGCCACCGTGACGATTCGAGTCCCTCAGGAAACCCATCACCTGTTGCGGGAACTGGCCGCAAAGCGTGGCACGCCTATCGGCGAAGTTGTGGACGAGGCGACGCGCCGCTTGAAAGAGGCCGACTTTTGGGCCGAGGTCAACGCCGCCTACGAACGGCTCTACGCCGATCCCGTCGCGAAGGCCGACTACGAGGCCGAAATGGCGCCGTGGGATCAGACGGCGGCGGATGGCTTGGCAGATTGGCCGTATGAAGGGATTGAAGAACTGCTCGCCAAGGTCGAGGCAGAAGATGCCGAGGCAGGCGCATGAGCTTTCCCAGAACGCCGCCTCGCCGTGGCGAAGTGTGGCTTGCTCAATTCGATCCGGTTCTGGGCCATGAACAGGGTGGCATACGTCCCGCCGTCATTGTCTCAGTCGACAGTTTCAACACTGGCTCCAGCCGTATGGCGGCGGTGATACCGCTGACCACCCGTGATCGAGGGTCGCCCTCACACGTCCGCGTTTCTCCGCCCGAAGGTGGCTTGGAACGCCCTTCGTTGATCCTTTGCGAACACGTTCGGTCGGTCACTCAGTTGCGCCTGCGCCACCGGCTCGGAATCGTCAAACCGGAGACGATGTACCAAGTCGAGGAGATCATCCGAGGCTTGCTTCACCTGTAGCAAAAGCTATCGTCGAATGCCGACAGTCGCAAAGGAGCCAGACCGCGTGAAAATCACCGACGTCCGCACCGCGGAGATCAAGGGGCACGGCTATTCGACGTACGTCCGCATCTACACGGATGAAGGGCTGATCGGCAACGGCGAGTGCATCCACGGCGGCGAGGGCTGCCCGGCGATGGTCTACGCGCTCGCCCGCTATATCCTGGGCGAGGACCCGCTCAACGTCGACATGCTCTTCGAGAAGATGCGCCGGTCGCGCCTCTTCGACGGCGCGATGGCGGGCGCGACCGTGACGGCGATGACCGGCATCGAAATCGCCCTCTGGGACTTGGCCGGCAAGGCGCTGGGCCTGCCCGTCTATCAACTCCTGGGTGGCAAGTTCCGCGATACCGTCCGCCTCTACTGCGACAGCCACGCCGGCAAGGATTTCTCGCCCGAGTCGTACGCCCAACGCGCCAAGGAGGTCGTGGCGCTCGGCTTCGACGCGATCAAATTCGACGTCGACGAAACGCGCGCCGGATTCCGCAACGACCGCTGGAACTGGCACGCCTCCGGGCCAGAGATCGAGTGGATGGTCGAGCGCGTCGCCGCGGTGCGGGAAGCGGTCGGCCCGAACGTCGACCTCGCCATCGACATGCACGGCCGCTACGACATCGCCAGCGGCATCGCCGTCGCCCGCGCCATGGAGCCATTTAGACTCCTCTGGCTGGAGGAGCCGGTGCCGCCCGAAAACGTCGCCGCCATGCGCGAGGTGAAGCGCGTCTCCCCCGTCCCCCTCTGCGCCGGCGAGAACCTCTATCTGCGCTGGGGTTTCCGCGACCTGCTCGAACAGCAAGCGGTCGACTACATCATGCCCGACATCCCGAAGTGCGGCGGCCTCTCCGAGTGCCGCAAGATCGCGAACATGGCCGAGGTCTACTACGTGCCGCTCGCCCCGCACAACGTCTGCGGCCCGCTCGGGACGATGGCCTCTGCCCACGTTTGCGCCTCGATCCCCAACTTTCTGGTTATGGAGTGGCACTGGATCGACTACGAAGGCTGGGACGACCTCACCATCCAGGACCAACCCGTCATCCAAAACGGCCACGTCGTCCTCACCGGCAATCCCGGCATCGGCCTCGAGGTCAACGACGCCGTCGCCCGGCAGTTCGTCCGCCCCGGCACGTTGTATTTCGGGGAACAGCCGTAGGCCGTGTCTGCAAACCGTCATGCTGAGCCAATGGCGAAGCATCCCCCGGCGAAGCCGAACCGTTTGCGCTTCGCGCGGGGATGCTTCGATGCCTCAGCATGACGGATGAGCCTTGACAGACCACTAGCCTTCTGAGGCGCGGCTGGTTGGCATCGCGGCTCTGGGCGCCGTTGTGGTCGTCGCCGCGCGGGGATTGATCCCCGCGCTCACCCAAATAAGCCGGCTGAAGACCGGCTGGACGAAAGGTCCGTCATTCAGCGCCGCCCCCTTCCGTCATTCCGAGCGCCTTCTCCCTTGTCATTCCGAGCGCACGCGAGGAATCTCCCCCGCCGGGCGTTCGACGAGAGAGATTCCTCGCGGCGGCTCGGAATGACGGGGCGACGCTCGGAATGACGGACTCTCTCAGCCGGCTTCAGCCGGCTTATGGGAGTCAGCCCGGCGTCTTTAGCGCCGGGCGGCAGCAGAGACAACGCCCACCTTCAACCGCACCCTCGCCCGCCAATCCCGACGAACCGGTCGTACGCCGCCAGGCAAAGCCGCATCGTCCGGTACTCGCCGAACGCCGCCTCGTCCTTGCGGCGGACGATCGGGAACTGGTTGAGGATGTAGGCGAAGTCGTCGCGGCTCAACCCGTAGAGGTGGGCGTAGATGCCGTCCAGCTCCGCCCGCAACCCGGCCCGCCGCTCCTCGTCCCAAACGAACGGTTCCCCGTCGTACCCGCAATCCCGCGCGAACGGCGCCAGATCGTGCGCCGTATACACCAGCTCCAGCACCCGCGGCACGATCTCGTCGAGCAGCTCCGGCGTGTAGGTCTCGGGCGGCAGGACCGGGAGCTGTTTGACGACAAAAAAGTTGAGGTGCGTACCGCCGGCTTTCTGGCGCACGGCGAAATCAAAAGCAAATGCATTGAAATTGCCAAGAACGCCGCACAGCGCCCGTTTGTCAGGTTCCGCGAAACCGGCAAGATGGTTAGCCGCGCCTGCACGGGGCTGAACTGCCGCAATGAAGGTCCGTACGTCGGTGCTTCGAACGATATCTCGGTACGTGACAAACCAGGATTGGCCGAACTCCTTACCTGTCGCTCGTTCCGCTACCTCCCGCTCGTCTACCCAATAGCGCGGCAATGCGACAACATCCGGGTCGGCGTGCTCGGCGGGGGTGAGGTCGCGGGTCTCGCTGTCGCTGGTGTAGGTGGCGAAGCGGTGGTCGAACTGGTGGATCAGCTTCGCCTCATAGAGCGGCAGCCACACCTCGCCGCCGCGCCGAAAGCGCCCGTCCGCGCCCAGGACCGCGCCCCGCCCCTCCAACTCCATCCGCGTCCGGAAGAGGTGGGAGTCGTTCGACATGTGGAACAGCGTCTTGAACGTGACGCCCCACGGGTTCTCGCCGGTCGCCTCGTTGATCAGCACCGGCGCGGCGAGATAGAGCGCCTTCGTGATCTCCGCGTCGCGAGCCGTGCGGAAGATCGGGCACGTTTTCGTGTTCGGGTTGAGCAGCGCGATCTCCTCGCCGGTCAGGGTAAAGACGCGACCCGGCTCGTGCAGTTGCGCCGGCCGCGTCAAGAAGAAAGCGACGTCGAACGCGGCGGCCGGCCGCGACCGCCCCGCGATGGCCAGCAGCGAGAACTTGTACGAGCGATGCACGCCGGGGAAGAGCCCTTCGCGGTTCTCGAAGTCGTAGAGCGTCGCGATCCGCCCCTCATGCACCAGCCAGCCGAAGAAGTGCTTGTTCGTGTCGTCGGTGGCGATCCCGGTCGGCACGATGATCCCGGCCCGCCCGCTCCGCCGGATGCCCCGCGCCATCGACTCCGCGAAGGCCGAGTAGAGGTTGATGTCCCCCCGCCCGGTCAGCGGGTAGCGCTCTGAACCGCGCAAGAACAGACTGGCCGCTTCAGCTTCGCGCTTGGCGGTCTCGAACGCCGCGTAGAGCGCCGGCCGCTCCTGCTCAAGGGACGCGATGAGTCGCTTCCGCTCGGCGGCGTTCTTAGCCCCGGCGATCTCCGGGTCGCGGACGGCGAAGAACTCCTGCTCCTGCAGTTTCACCCGCTCCCACGGCGGGTTGCCCAGCACCACGTCGAAGCCGGGTTCGTCTCGGCCGAAGACCTCCGGGAACTCCAGCGGCCAGTGGAAGAAGCCGATCCCCATCGCGTCCGCCGCCGCCTTGCCCACCGTCCGCCCGTCCAGCCCGCCCCGCCCTTGGGTAACGATCCGGCGGACCGTCGCCGTGGTCGGCACAAGCCCGCCGTCCCAGCCGTCCTCCTTGTGCAGCGGCGCGAAGAAGGCCCACGTCCAGAGGTGGCAGACCAGCGTCATCTCCGTCCAATCCTCCCGCCCCAGCAGCTTCCCATAGGCCGCCTGGATCGCCTGCACGTCCTCCACGGTCGCATCCGGCAGCCGCGCGATCTCGTCCATCCTCACTCGCAGCGACCCCAAGATGTCGCGCGCCTCCCCCTGCTCGAAGAGCGTCCGCTGCCCCTTCCGCTCGACCGCGTTCCGCTGCTTGACGTCCCGCGCCACCCCCTTGTCGTCGCCGGTGACGGCGGTGTAGGCGGCGTCCGGGATGCCCGACTCCAGCACCTCCAGGTCGACCACGCCAATCAGACTGTCGCCGCGCTTGATGTGGTGGTCGAGGAAGCCGAGCGGCTGCCCGCCCTCGTGCCCCTCGATCCAGAGCGCCACCCGGCAGAGGTCGACCGCCAGCGGGTTCTTATCGACGCCGTAGATGCAGTGGCGGATCGCCTCGTGGGTGGCGGCGCGAATCGTCTCCGGGTTCGGCTCCCGCTCGTCCCCCTCCAATCGCGCCAGTTCCTGCCCGATCCGCCGCGCCGCCGCCAGCAAGAAGTGCCCGGAGCCGCAAGCCGGGTCGCAGACTCGCAGCGCCAGCACCGCCTGCCGCCGTTCCTCCGGCGTCCGCCCCCGCGCCACCGCCGCGCTCAGCACCGGCTCCAGCGCGCTCCCGATCAATTCGCGCACCAACCCCTGATGGGTGTAGTAGGAACCGGTCGACTTGCGCTCGGTCCCGGTTTGCAGCGAGAAGCGCGGCCCCTCTTCGATCCGGGGATGCCGGTCGAGCAGGCTCTCGTAGACGCTGCCCAGCTCCTCGACGTCCATGTCGCGGTAGTTGACCCGGCGCGGCCGCCCGTCCTGCGCGAAGTAGCTCAGCCCATGAATCGCCTCCAGCAACCGCGCGTTGCTGATCAACGGTCGCGGGAGGTCCGCCGGTCTCCCTCCGTCGTACGAGACCCCGTGGGGATCCGCCACGTCCCGGCAGGATCCTTGGCCGAAGAGTCCGCCGCCCAGCGGTTTGAGACCGAGCGCCCGCGCCCTGTTGTCGTCCTGCAACGCATCGAACGTCACCAGCAGACCGTGCCAGAGATCGGCGTAGCGCGTCTCCCGGATGCCCGGCCGCGCCGCCATAGCCCGCAACCGCCCGACGCCGTAGTGCTTCTGGTACCGCTCCCGCACCTCGGCGTCCGCCCCCGGCGGCAGCAGCAGATCGCGCTCCTCCGCCACCAGCAAAAAGAGCAGGCGGTAGACCAACCGCAGCAGTTGCCGGTAGTACTGCTCGTCGCTCGGACTGCCTTTCGCCAACTTCACCCGCAACGCGTCGTTGGCCGGACCGGGGTGTTCGAGCAACCCCTGACCCAGCGCCGCAATCGCCCGCTCGACCCCATCTCGCAGGGCGTCCCTAGCCCGCCCGCCCTGATCCTCGGCGGCCGACCGCCACCGCTCCAACCAGCTCTCGTCGGCGGCCTGCCCCTCGCGCGGCAGGCGGCTGCGGTGCAGCAGCAGGAAGAGGAGGACGAAGTCGGCGTAGTTGCCCCCCTCCAGCATCGCCTCCAGGTCGAACTCGACGTACATCGGCCGGCCCAGGTGCTGGTTGTCCCGCAGCAGCCGCAGCTGCAAACCGTTGGTGACCAGCCCCCAGACGTGGGGCGAGGCGTTGAGGTACTCCTGCAACAGCCCGTGCGGGCTGCGCCGTATGCCGGCGGCCAGCGCGCGCGCGTCAAGCCCAACCCCCGTCCCGACGGTGTGGATCGGCGGGGCGCCCGCCCCCTCCCCCGCCCGGTGCGTGATCGGGTAGCGGCGGTCGCCGATCTCTTCGGCGGCGGCGCGGTAGACCAGCCGGCCGTAGCCCAGCTCGCGGAAAAGCGGGATCAGCCATTGCTCGCGCGTCTCGGTCGGCCCCGGCTCGGCCGGCGCCAGCGCCTCCCGCGTCGCCCGGAACGCCGCCCAATACTGCGTCACCCGCGACCAGGCGACCGACGCCGCCTCCGTCAACCGCTGCCCACCGCTCAACCCATAGTCGGCCGGGGTCAGCCCTTTCAGGTCGCCGTCGCTCGCCGCCACCCGCACCAGCAAGTCAGGCGGCAGCAATCCGCCCTCGGACCGCACCGTCGCAAACGTCCCGACCTCACCGCGTGCAATCGCCATCCAAACGATCCCCTATCGCGTCTGTTGCCCCGGCGTTGCGGCACCGCCCCGGCGGTGCGACGCAGCCCCGGCGGTGCGGCGCGGCCCCGGCGGTGCGCCCGTTGCCCCGGCGTTGAAACGCCGGGCTGAACCTACGAAGCCCTTCCAGGGCTG
>JBOGUF010000030.1:0-11276 GCA_050696075.1 Thermomicrobiales bacterium | reverse complement strand
GCTCATACAATGGCAGCAAGAACTTCTGGACCTCACGAATCGTAATCGCTTGCTCAATTTCCGATTCTCTCCTTCCCGTCCGTCCTCCCTCCAATTGATTGCGCCGCAAGTTGATGCGCTCTATGCGCTGCTGCAAACGAAGTCAGCGTTGGTCATCGGCAACGATCCTCCTGAGAAGACAGAGGATTCGGAGGAATCCCAGGACGCTGCGGCTGCTCTCGCTGAGTTGTCGGAACCACCACGAATCACAAAACCAGGTACCGCGCTCTCTAGCATGCCAAGCGACCGGACGAATCGCGTTGCCCTTCGACTACTCGCCAGAGCGCGTTCCTCCGAGCAGGAGCAAGGCATCAACATTCTCTTTGCTGTCTTCGGCTTACTTAAATGGCAGGAGAAACCAGGCGAAGAGACGTGGCGGTATGCACCGCTCGTCATGCTTCCTCTCAAGATCGAGGAGCGTGCTCGGGAAGGCAGCTTTCTCATCTCAGCCGCGGGGGAGGATCCGGAGTTCAATCAAACGCTTGGAGAGAGACTCAAAAGCGACTTCGGCCTTACCCTCGACGTGTCGATGGACGAGGAGACCTCTCTGGCCGACGTTTTTTCCGAAGTTCGGGCGGCGGTGGCGAAGCAATCGGGATGGGAAGTTCTTGACCAGGCGCACGTTGGCCTCTTTCAATTTCACAAACTACGGATGTTTACCGATATCGGTGAGCATATAGAAGTCTTTTCACAACATGAAATAGTGCAAGCGCTCGCTTCGGACGGGGCGAGAATTGCGCCGCTGCCAGAAGGCATCCCAAACGAGGACGAGCTCGATCGCGCGGTTCCGCCTCTCGACTCCTTTACGGTTCTAGATGCCGACGCCAGCCAGCTCCGCGCCATCCAGGCGGCCGCCCGCGGTGGCCATCTCATCATTGAGGGTCCACCCGGCACGGGTAAGAGCCAGACAATCGCCAACATCATTGCTGAATGTATTGCGGCGGGCAAAACCGTGCTCTTCGTCAGCGAAAAGGCGGCGGCGATGGAGGTAGTTCATCGCCGCCTGTCAGAACGGGGATTGGGCGATCTGTGCCTCATGCTGCACAGCCAGAAGGCCAACAAGCGTGACGTCATCCACGATCTCGGCGCGCGCCTTATTTTCGTTCAGCCACCGGTGTCGACAGCTCAAGAAGAACTCAATCTCAGGCGTCTTCAAGAGACCCGCGAGCAATTGAACGCCTATCCGGAAGCGCTCCACCGCAGGCGCAATTCACTTGGTGAGTCGGCATTCTGGGCACACGGGCAACTCGCTTCACTTCGCGACGTTCCCTATCTTACAACCCTTCCGCCGGCGCTGGATGACCTGACGCATGAGCGGCTTGAAGCATGGGAGACGCGACTGAACCAAGTGTCGCGGTATGCTCCGATCCTCGCTGAAGGTTCGTCCCATCCCTGGGCTGGCATCAACCGAAAGGAAATGACCCTTGCCGATCAGGAAACTCTTCGGCACACGCTGACGTCTTTGCGTGCCGCTATGGGGGAGATTCAAACAGAGAGCCCTCGCTTGGCGGGTCAACTCTCCTTACCCGGTCCGAACACAATGCAAGAAGCGCGCAACCTCGCCAAAATCGCCGGAGGAATTCCGCTAGATAGAGATCTTCAATCGAGGTGGTTCGATCCGAATCGAATTCAGGAGACGGAATCGCTGGCAAAGGAGGCGACAGGCCAAGCCGGAACCCTCCGGGATCTTACGGACCGCGTCTTCGCTACCTACAAAGACGAAATAATCAGTGCTGCGACGCCCGAGGCTATCGCTACGTATGAGCGTGGTCGATTCGCACGACTCTTTTCATCCTCCCATCGCCGGATTCGAGCGCAAGTGCGTTCGGCAGCAAAGGATGGACAGCAACGCTCAATCGCTGATGAGCTGTCAAGTTTGCGCGACGCTCGCCTGGTCAATCAGCACCTCGCCTGGTTTCGCGAGCGCGAAGCGAAACTCAGCGAAACCGTGGGACTGAGCCTCAGCCGCGAGAAAGTGCCTGAACCGGATGTCTGGAAACGAAGGGCGGACGATATTTCCGCCACCGCCGCTATGCTCATTCAACTACCGACCGGGCCTGTTCCATTCGCATTTGTTGAAGAGGTTTGTCGTCCTGGAACAGGCGCGAAAATTGCGCTATTGCATCAGCGACTGGATGCGGCGATTGCACGTGTCGACGGTGGACTAGCGACCCTGCATTCCTATTTCGAATCAAGCGGCCTCCAGATTGAGGAGGTTCCGCTCTCGATCGCGCATCTCGATACGATCTCCGGGTGGATCGACTTGCGCTTGTCGCGGCTTCATGATCTTGATGTCTGGCTCCACGCTCAATCGTCATTCCGGCAAGCCAAGAGCGACGGGTTAGATCAAGTCATTGGGCAGCTCTTTGCACAGGAGGTTCCGCCGGAAGATTGGGTAGAAACCTTCCGGCGATTGGTGTTGACCCACTGGATTGATCACGTGTACCGCGAAGACGAGGTGTTACGCACGTTTCGCGGTGATGAGCATGCGACTGCAATAGCACGGTTCAAAGAACTAGACCATAGCTTCATAGACACATCGATGAAGCGCATTCGACAAGTTCTGGCAACCCGGCAGACGCGTGTCAGCGATGTTCACGGTGGTGAGCCTGGCACCCTAAAGTACGAGGCTGCTAAGCGAAGGCGCCACATGCCATTGCGTCGGCTATTCGAACGCATACCGAACTTGCTCCCAACGCTCAAGCCGTGCTTAATGATGAGTCCTCTTTCCGTCGCACATTTTCTCCCCGCAAACCTTTATCACTTTGACGTAGTTATTTTTGACGAAGCGTCTCAAGTGCGTCCATGCGACGCCATTGGCGCAATTGTCCGTGGCAAACAGCTTGTCGTTGCTGGAGATAACCAGCAACTCCCACCCACGACATTTTTTGACCGGACCGTGGGCGATGGGGAACTTGATGAAGATCAGAATGTCGGTGCGCTCGAAAGTATCCTCGAGAGTCTCAGGGTCAAGGAGATGCCACCTCAACAATTGCTGTGGCATTATCGAAGTCGCCATGAAGATCTGATCTCCTTTTCCAATCATCACATCTACATGCGACGACTCATCACCTTTCCGTCCTCGGCAGCGCATCGGTCGCCAACGCGAGGAGTGCGTTTGGAATACGTTCCGAATGCGAGATACGAGGATGAGCAAGATCGAGTGCTTAAGACATCCTTTAGGGTAAACCGGGAGGAAGCTCGGAGGGTTGCAACACTTGTCTTGCACCACGCGAGAACCCGTCCAAAGGAGTCTCTTGGAGTTGTTGCACTCGGACTGAACCAAGCCGACGTCGTCGAAGAGGAGATCAAGCAAGCCCGTGTGCTGGACCGGTCACTCGATGACTTCTTCAGGCTGGACAAGCACGAACCCTTCTTCGTGAAGGCACTTGAACAGGTTCAAGGTGATGAGCGTGACGTGATCATGATTAGTATCGGATACGGAAAGAACGCGCAAGGGGTGCTTTCCCACAATTTCGGCCCGATCAATAGAGACGGCGGCTATCGGCGCTTGAACGTGCTGGTGACACGGGCCAAGCACCAGGTGATCGTCGTCTCTTCCATACGCGCGGGCGACATTGATCAGACGAAGTCGGAGAAACTCGGCCCTCGACTACTCAAGAACTATCTCGATTTTGCTGAGCGTGGGCAGATTGCGTTGGAAGCGGAAATGGCTGTTGGGGATGACGAAGCCGATTCGCCGTTCGAGATTCATGTGGGCGAGGCCTTGAAGCGTGCCGGATTCATCGTCCATCGGCAGGTCGGTTGTTCCAAGTACCGAATCGACTTGGGCATTGTCGATCCGCACCAGCCGGGGAGCTACCTCCTTGGAATCGAGTGCGACGGAGCAACCTACCACCGGTCGAAGACGGCGCGCGACCGAGATCGCCTGCGGCAAGAGGTTCTGGAACAGCTAGGTTGGAATATCCACCGGATCTGGTCAACCGAGTGGATTCGTCAGCCGGAACGCGAACTCGACAGGGTTATCGCCCGCGTCAACCAACTGCTCAATGGACGGGAAAGCGATGCGAACGGCTCACTTCCCACCAAGCCTGACTTTGCAGAGTTAGATCGTAAAGACGCCGTACCTGACACCATGACCGAAGTGTCTCAGGTGCAGGTATTGAGTGAGCCATCGGACGTTCAGACCCCCCTGACAGATGAGAGCGCCAGTCAGCTTACGACTCCATATCGCATCGTGGAGTTATCGGTCGTCGGATATGGCGACATTCTCTCTACACCGCTGCATTTCATTGCCAATGCAGTGACGAGTTGTGTTGAGTTTGAGGGACCGATCCATCGAGACTTGCTTGCCAGACGGATCACAGCGGCATGGGGATTTGCACGTGCCGGCGCGAGGATAGGAGCGCGAATCGACGAGGCGATCTCAGCTGCCATTCGACAGGGGCACATACGGCGAAAGGGTGTCTTCCTTTGGCCATCAGTTGATCCAGAGATCGTTCCTCGGGGCCCAGCGATGGATGGCACCGACCGCGACATCAATCACATACCTAATGAGGAACTAATGCGTGGAATGAAGATTGTTCTGGAGCACGCTCTTTCGTTGACCGAAGATGAGTTAGTTATGCGGACCGCGCGGCTCTTTGGCTATCAGCGCACGGGATCGGAGATCGATCGACGAATGAGGGAAACAATTCGATCGGCATGGGAGGAAGGCACCTTTGAGGCGAAGGATAGTCGTTACCAACTCGGTCGCTTATCGATTGATCGCCAGTAGAGTCACTTGCCGCGGATTTAGCTCGAGCGAAAAGGTTGCAAAGCCAGTGATGGGGGCCAGCGCTTCTCTGCCGGCGGCGGTCGCGAGAGTTGCCTGACAGGTCTGGTCCGCGGGTAGGCCGTAACGGACCGGATCGATCGCCAGCGTCAACGTTTGGGGGTGATCGCGTTCGAGGTTGACGAAGAGGAAGCCGAGGGTGCCGGCGGGGGAGCGCCAGGCGGCGTGGACGACGCTGGGGACGCGGTGGGTGCCCGATTCTTCGTAGTGCGGCAGGTGGTGGCTCAGGTTGTAGAGGTGGTAGTCGAGGTCGATGGCGGGAACGTCGAAGTCGAGGGGGCGGACCATCGTGCCATAGACCAGGTACGGTTTGGCGAAACCGGTGCGGGCGGTTGCCACCTCGCGGACGAAGGCGACCTTGGCCGGGTCAACCGCGTATGAGCGTGACTCGAAGTCGTAGTAGTGGTCGGCCGGGTCATCTTCGACCCCGTCGAGGGTTTCCAGCGGGCTAAACTCGTAGTTCAGCTCGAAGAGGCCGCCCCAGAGGGCGACGCGGGCGGCAATCCAGTAGAAGAGATCGCCGACCTCGGGCGAGAGCTTGGCCCAACCGTCGAGCCGCACCGGACCGTATTCGTGATAAACATAACTAAAAAGTGGAATCTTCTCGACGTCGCCGCCGCGGATCCAGTGGCGGAACTTATCGGCCTCGAAGACCGAAAGCGGGCTGGCTTCGGCGCGCGCCTGGTAGTAGTCGAGATAGGGGATGAAGACCTCGGTGATCATCTCGGTGCCCTGGGGAACATAGGCGCTCTTGGCGGCGGTGGCGGCTGCCTTGGTCGCCGCCCACATGCTGGCAAAGGCATCGACCATCCAGCCGCCACCGCCGATTGGGTGGCCATGGTTGGGCGAACGGCAGGTCATGAGCACGTTGCTGGCCGAGATGTCGTAGTAGAGAGCGTCCGCGCCGTAGGTTCCTGCCAATTGCTCGTCGCGCCAGCGGTGGAGGTCGCGCAGGTAGTCGGTTGCGGGGCAGACGTACGGGAAGTGGTACGAGTCGAAGCTGTATTTCTCCTCCGGGAGTTGTTGCAAGGCGGCGGTGATGGCGTCGCTGTCGATCCCGTTCGGGTCGAGCAGCAGGTCGAACTCGAAGGGCGCCCAGTAGTCGCCGTTGTCGCGGATCGTTTCCAAGTTTGCTGGTGAGAATCGGGCGGGGAACCAGTCGTCGCGGCCGCCGGGGTGGTTGTTGCGGTAGTCGCCGCCCTTTGTTGGCCAATTGACCCCGAGGATGTGGAAGACGGGCCGGTCGGTGATGCCGTGGAACTGGTCGAGCCAGGCGGCGCGATCGTACGCGGCGTTGACCCCGAAGGTGGCGAAGCCGACCTCGTCGAGCAGCCACGTCGAGGTGTCGTTTCGGTCGGCGAGGGTGCCTTGGGTGGTCCAGGGCTGGTCTCTTGCCCACACTTTGTAGCGTTCGGCGGCTTCGTACCAGTTCCCCTCGGAGAGCGCGCCGATGAGGACCGGATAGGGGACGAGCAGGTCGTTGCCGGCGCGGATATCCGGCGATTGGTGCATAAAGCTGGCCGCTAGGGCGCCGTCCGGCGCCCTGTAGAAGTTGAGCCACTTCATGCCGGCGGCGGGGTCGTGAGCCGCAAGGTAGAAGCCGCCTCGATCGTCGGCAAAGTAGGCCATGAATTGCATCGAGGAACCGCTGAAGCCCTCCGGATAGGGCGAGTAGCGCATCCCTTGGCGGTGCTGCTCGTCGGCTTGGAAAAGCGTGTGTGGGTTGCGGAAGAGGAAGCCGGTCCCTTGCGGGTGGGCGAGATACGAGTCGGCGTCGTGCGAGAGCGCGCCGATGCCGCGCAAGATGGGATACTCGATCTTGTCGAGGCGATGGTCGCCCGCGCCGGTTACGTTGACGAAGAAGGCGGCGTTCGGCTGATCTGGCGGCAACTCGACACGTCCCTCGACGACGAGACCGGGCGCGGTTTCCCAGCGGAGCGACAGCATCGGCGCGCCCGCTGTGCTCTCTTCAAGGGACCATGCGAAGGCGACATGCTCCTTGAGCCACTCCCGCTGGCCATCGATCTCGATGCGCCACGGTGAACCGCCGGTTGGGTGGTGGATGAGATGCAGACCGCTGGTCTTGTTCTCCACTTGGCGAACAGTTCCATCCTGAGGATCGAACCCGATCCGCACGGTATCGTTTTCGAGCCTGACCATGGCTGGCCCCGGCATGCTCCTCCCCTTTGCGATGCCGTTTCCGCGGGCTATTCGAGCAGCCGGCCCGTGACCTCGTGTACCTCGGCCAATACTGCCCACGCTGCCAGGTGTGCGGGCACCGCTCTCACCGGTTCGCTGGTTACGGTGAGTTGGCCGTCACCGTTGCGGGTCGTGACGAAGTTCACTTCGAGGGTCGGGTCTAGCTCTGGATAGTCCGAGCGATTGTGGGCGCCGCGCGTCTCCCGCCGCGCGATCGCCCCGAGGATGGTGGCTTCCGCGGCGACCAGCGAGGCGCGCAAGTCGAGGGCATGCGCCAGGTCGCCGTAGCCCTCCGATGTCGGGCTGACGTCGACGGTCTTAGCGGCGGCCCTGATCTCGGCGAGCCGTTCCCGACCCTGATTGAGCCTGGTTTCGTTGCGCACGACGCCGCAACACTCCGACATCGTGTTGCGCAGGGCTCGTTGCAACTGCCGGGCGAAGACGTCGCCCTCGCGGATGTAGCCAACGAGCTGGTCATTAGCCTGCTGGATCGTGCGGCGGGAACGCGGCTGGACGTCGCGGGACGCCGAAAATGCCGCGGCCGCCTCACCGGCGCGCCGCCCGAAGATCACCGTCTCCGACAGCGAATTTCCCCCGAGGCGATTCGCCCCATGCAAGCCCGTGGTGACTTCGCCCGCGGCGTAGAGGCCCTCGACGCTCGTCGCATGCGTCTCCGGCTCGACAACGATGCCGCCCATCGAGTAGTGGGCGGTCGGCGCGACCTCCATGGGCTCCCGCGAGATATCGAGCAACTGGATTTCCACGAATTGCCGATACATTCTCGGCAACTTCTCAAGAATGTGGGCTTTATCAAGATGGGTGATATCCAGATAGACACCGCCATTCGGTGTGCCCCGGCCTTGGTCAATTTCGGTGAAGTTTGCCAGCGCCACCCGGTCGCGGGACGAGAGCTCCATGCGTTCGGGATCGTAACGTTCCATGAAGCGCTCGCCGAGGGCGTTGTAGAGTCGGCCGCCTTCGCCGCGTACCGCCTCCGTGACGAGGGTACCGGCGAGGTCCTCGGGCGCCACGATGCCGCTCGGGTGGAATTGGACGAACTCCATGTCGGCCAGCCGGCAGCCGGCCTCCAGCGCCAGGAGCATCCCATCCCCGGTGTTCTCGTCGCGCCGGGAGGAGCTGCGGTGCCACAGGCGCGTATGCCCGCCGGTGGCGAGCACGACGGCGTCGGCGAGGAAGACGGTGCGCAGTCCGGAACCGACGTCGAACGCGAACGCCCCAAAACACCGACCGTCCTGGGTGAGGAGACGGAAGACGTACTGGTTGTCGCGCACGGGAATGCCAAGTTTGGCCACCCGATCCTCCAACGTGGAGAGTATTGCCCTACCCGTGTAGTCGCCCGCATAGCACGTGCGGCGGGACTTGTGCGCCCCGAAAAAACGCTGATCGATCTCGCCATGCTCGGTCCTGGCAAACGGGCACCCCCACTCGGCCAACTCGTGAATGGCGCGCGGCGCTTCTCGCGCCATGATCTCGACCACTCGCGGGTCGGGTAGCCGATAGCCCTCCTTGAAGGTGTCAGCGAAGTGCTGCTGCCAGGTATCCTCGGGATCGACGGTGCCCAATGCGGCGTTGATGCCCCCCGCGGCGAGGACGGTGTGGGCGTCCCCGCGTCGACTCTTGCCGATGACAACGACGTCGGCGCCGGCCTCGTGGGCGGCGATCGCCGCACGCAGTCCAGCGGCGCCGGCGCCGATCACCAAGACGTTTGACACGTTATTTCGGGGTTGCGTGGTGATATGCACACCGGTGCTCCTTGGATAGAGATAGTGGCAGGAGTCATCAGGAATCTCCGATTCGGTGCGTTCCTCTCGGAGGAGAGACCCCTGAAACTGGGCCGACCGAAGTATATTCCCCGGCAGTCTCGGCTTCACGATGCATCGCGGCATGTATGCCCTAGGTGTTCCAAACCAACGTGACGCGTTGCCTGGCCGGTATTTCACTCCTCGTGGAGCGCCCGCCTTGGGTCGCCAAGCCGCCTGAAGAGGGCTGTATTTGTTCGCCGAGCACGGCAAGGCGGTAGGTCGGGACGGCGACGCGCGGTGGCTGCCCGGCGTGGGCCACCAGACCGACGACCTTAGCGCCCGCCGGAGCCGGTGAGGGCGATGCCCTCGGTGAAGAAGCGTTGGGTGAAGACGAAGATCAGGATGAGGGGAGCAACGGCCATGCCGGCGCCGGCCATCAGCTCCGCCCAAAAAGTTTGGCTCTGGATGTCGCCCCGGAACGCGGAGAGGCCGAGGGTCAAGGTATAGAGCTCCTCGCTGTTCAGCATGATTAGGGGCCAAACGAAGTCATTCCAGACATACGTGATGGTAAAGACGGAAAGCACCGCCATCGCCGGCTTGGCGAGGGGCAGGTTGATCTGCCAATAGATGCGGAACCGGCTGGCGCCGTCGATGATCGCCGCGTCGTCGAGTTCCTTGGGGATCGTCAAGAAAAACTGGCGCATCAGGAAGGTGCCGAAGGCGCTGCCCAACATGCCGGGAACCGTCATCACCCAGATCGTGTCGAGCCAACCGAACGACCGCATGAGGATGAAGCTGGGGACGAGGGTGACGGTGTGCGGGATCATCATCGTGCCCAGGTAGAGGAGAAAGATGACGTCGCGGCCGGGAAACGTGAGGCGGGCGAAGGCGAAACCGGCTAACGAGCAGAAGACCAACTGGCCGATGGTGACGGCGGTGGAGTAGAGCGCCGTGTTGACGAAGAAGCGGCCGAAGGGGAGCACGTCGAAGACGTTCGGATAGTTTTGCCAGACAATCGGATCGGGAATCAGCTTGGGCGGCCAGGCGAAGATATCCCCCGCGCTCTTGAGCGAGGTCGAGACCATCCAGATGATCGGAAAGAGCGCGACGAGCGACATCGCGCTGAGCGCAACGTAGGCAATCGCCTGATTTCGGACCCGGTGGCCCGGCCTGCCAAAGAGCGCCCCGCGCCTGGTGGAGGCCATCTGGCCGGAGCGAGCAACGGCGGGTTGGTCGATCACTACGCTCTCCTTAGGCGTTAGGCGTTAGGCGGTGTTTGCAACGCTCCGTCATGCTGAGGCGAAGCCGACGCATCTCCCAGCGACGCCGGTCTTTCGTGCCGCCGCCGCACTGCGCGCGGGGATGCTTCGATGCCTCAGCATGACGGGGTGCCAACACGGCCTCACGCCTCACGCCTTTCCGTTACACGAATTCGTATCCGGCGCTCGCCGTCGAGCGCCAGAGGCGAAGTTGGATATAAGTGATGGCAAAGAGAATAGCGAAGAGGACGTAGGCCATGGCGGAGGCGTACCCCATCTGGAAGAAGCGGAAGGCGTTGTTAAAGAGGTGGAGGTTGTAGACGTAGGTCGAGGTGCCAGGTCCGCCCGCGCCCGATCCGCCCTGATTGGTAACGAGAAAAACGGCGTCGAAGACCTGGAAGGAACCGATGATGGCGATGACAGTGACGAAGAGGAGGGCCGGGCCGATCATCGGCACGGTGATGTTGCGGAAACGATTCCACGCCGAGGCTCCATCGAGCGACGCCGCCTCGTAGAGTACGCGCGGTACGCCCTGGAGGGCGGCGAGGAGGATTACCGCGAAGTAGCCGGCGCTCTTCCAGATCGACATGATCGCGATCGAAGGCATGGCCCACCGGCTGTCGGTCAACCATCCCGCGGTCGGCAGGCCGAGGAAGTCGAGCATGGCGTTGAGCACGCCGACGTCGGGGTTGAAGATCCACTGCCAGATGAAGGCGACGGCGACGCCCGAAATCAGGACCGGGACATAGATCGCGGCGCGGAAGACGGCGATGCCGCGGATGGCCTGATTCATCGCCACGGCCAAGCCGAGGCCAATGGCGATCGTCGTCGGCACCGTCAGCACCACGTAATAGGCGGTGTTTTTCAGACTGGTCCAAAAGAGATCGTCGTCGGTGAAGAGGTCGCGATAGTTTTGCAGGCCGACGAACTCCGAGGGGGTAAGCAGGTCCCACTCGGTCAGGCTGATCCAGAGCGCGAAGACGACGGGGAAGGCGAGAAAGACCGCGACCCCGATCAGGTTGGGCAGGATGAAGAGGTACGCCGGCCAGGTTTTCTTGAAGGTTTGGAGCATCGATGACGGCCCTCAGGCACGCGGGTTTCCCCGCCGTCATATACCTCCTCGTCATTCCGAGCATGTTGCCTTCATTCCGCGCCCTGCCCCGTCATTCCGAGCTTGTCGAGGAATCTGCCTCTGATGAGGCCCTTTGGTTGAGGCAGATC
>JBOGUF010000029.1:0-1590 GCA_050696075.1 Thermomicrobiales bacterium | reverse complement strand
GTGGGTTCGCCTTCTATCGCGGGCCTGCCGTCGGCGCGGGCCGTGGGACTTGGAGCCACGGTAGGAGCTGTCCTGCTCATCATCGGTGCGCTCGCCGCCTATCTCATCGCTCCGACCGCTCGTGTCGACTTCGGCCGGCCGAACCTTCTAAGTAGGTCGTCATGAGTTACTGGAGGATGATAGGCTACGGGTCTCGCGAAGGAGGCCCCGCCATGTCCCTTTTCCTCACCCCGACCGAACGTGCCGAGCTCGAAGCCGCGGCGGCCAACGAGCCTCGGGTGCGGCGCTGGAAACGCTACCAGGCGATGCTGCTGCGGGCGGAGGGGCAGACGGTCGCCGCGGTCGCGGCGGCGTTGCGGTGCAGCATGGCGAGCGTCTATGCCTGGACGGCAGCGTGGCGACGGGCTGGGGTGGTGGGGTTGGCCGAAGGCCTCCACGGTGGAGGCAAGGCCAAGTTGGGACCGGAGGGGGAGGCGGTGCTGACCGAGCTACTCAGCGACGACCCGCAGACCCGGGGCCACCAGGCGACGGGGTGGACGGTGCCGCTGTTGCGGACGGAACTCGCTCAGGCTGGCTATGCGGTTGGCGACCGCACGATTCGCCGCGCCTTGCACCGGCTGGGCTTCCGGTGGAAGCGCCCCCGCTACGTGCTGGGCCGCCCCGATCCGGCCTATGCCGAAAAAAAGGGGCGGTCATCGCTGCCGCCGATGCCATGATCGCGCGAGGTGGGGAGGTCTGGGTCGCGGATGAGACGGCCTTGCGCGAGTTCCCGCCGTTGCGGGCCGGGTGGAGCAAGCGCGGCGAGCCAGCGACGGTGCTGGTCAGTGGACGCAACAAACGGCGCACGATTCTCGGCGCGCTCAATGTGGGCTCCGGGGAGCTGGTGTGCACGGTGCGAGAGCGCTGCCGCACCGACGATGTGCTGGCCGCCATCGCGGCCCTGGGCGTGGTCCGGCCCGAGGTCCCCAAGCTGCTGCTTTGGGACAACGCGCCACCCCACCAGCCGCATCGGGTCCGCGACGCCGCCCTGGTTGCCAACATCACGCTGGCCTGCCTGCCCTTCCGCTCGCCCGAGTTGATGCCACTGGAGGACCTCTGGCGGGGGCTGAAGCAGACGGTCGCGGCCAACCGCTGCTACCCCTCGCTCGATGAACTGGTCGCGCGGGCCGTGGCCTGGCTGGACGCCATGACGCCGACCGACCGGCTCAGCTACTGCGGCTTCGCCGCCTCCAAGTTCGATTGGCTGCCTACTTAGCGAAGACGACGCGGGCGCATCCCTGGTCCCGCGCGGCCTGGAAGACGTTGTAGGTGCCTTTGATGTTGTTCTCCAGCAACGAGCCGTAGAAATCGGCGGCCGGCGAGGGGTCGGCGGCGAGGTGGACGACGGTATCGATCGCCCCGGAGGGGCCGCCGGCGCAGGCCCGTTGCACGGCGTCGAGGTCGGCGACGTCGAGGGTGACGACCTCGTGCTCGCCGGTGTCACGCGACGACAGGTCCGACTGTTCGCGGTCGGCCAGGCGAAAGCGGTAACGGTCGCGCTCCTGGTCGAAGAACGCGGTGCCGATTCGACCGGCGGCGCCGGTAAGCAGG
>JBOGUF010000028.1:0-6282 GCA_050696075.1 Thermomicrobiales bacterium | reverse complement strand
GAGTAGAGGGCGACGCCGAGGATCATGGCGCCGATCATCTCGGCCGCCGAGGACTCGAAGAGGTCGGCGCCACGACCGGCGCAGTCGCCGACGTTGTCGCCGACGAGGTCGGCGATCACACCCGCGTTGCGGGGATCGTCCTCTGGGATGCCGGCCTCCACCTTGCCAACCAAGTCCGCGCCCACGTCCGCAGCCTTGGTGTAGATGCCGCCGCCAAGCTGGGCGAAGAGGGCGACGAAGGAAGCGCCGAAGGCGAAGCCGACGATCCAGAAGGGCGTTTCGGCCACGGCCGGCATGGCGCCCTCGGCGAAGGTGTAGACGACGAAGAAGACGCCGGTGATGCCGAGGAGGCCGAGTGCCATGATTGAGAAGCCGGTGACGGCCCCGCCGCGCAGGGCGACGAGCAATGCATCGCCGAGACCACGCTGGGCTGCCGCGGCCGTTCGCAAGTTGCTACGAACGGCGACATACATGCCGATGAATCCGGACAGGCCCGAGAGTGTCGCGCCGACGAGGAAGGCGACCGAGGTGATGACGCCGCGGGCAACTTCGTGCTCCTTCTCGAAGAGCGCGACCAGGACGCCCATGACGATGGCGGTGACGACAGCGAGGACGGCGATGGTGCGGTACTGACGGTTGAGATAGGCGATCGCGCCCTGGAAGATAGCGCTCGCAATCTCCTGCATGCTTTTCGTGCCCTGGTCACGCCCGAGGACGTCGCGTGCGAGCCAGGTCGCGAAGAGTACCGCCATTACGCCGAAAATCAGGACCGGCAGCGTAAATATGAGCTTGTCGTCCAAGTCCTCCCCTCCTCAAACCCGCTTGGCGTTCGTGCGTGTGAGCGCCACAGACTGTGACCGGCGTCCGCCCGGTTGCGAGATGGGCGAGCGGTCGGAACGACGGATGGACCGTGCTGCCGGAAAGTGGACGCGTGATACACGGACACGCGTGGTGTGACGAAGGGCCACTCCACGCGCGATTGTAAAGTCTATCATGCAGTTTGTGATTGCGTAAACGATCTTTAAGGGGTTTCCCGGCGGCGCATTGGCGCGCGACTTCGCTAGCGAGTCGGGGCGGGCAGCGTTTCCGCATCGGGCGTCCGCGAGCGGCCAAACAGGCGGTGAATTTCGCCGGTCTCCCACGAAACGAGGAGTTGGCTGGCGTTGAAGATCGAAGAATAGGTGCCGCTGATGGTGCCGATGAGGAGCGCTAAGACGAATTCACGGGTCGACTCGCCGCCGAAGAGGAAGAGCGCAAGAAGGGTGAAGACCACCGTAATCGAGTTATTCAGCGAGCGGACGATCGTTTGAGCCAGACTGTAATTGACGACGTCGAGGAAGGTCGACGCGGCGCGATTGGCGAGGTTCTCGCGTATGCGGTCAAAGACGACGATTGTGTCGTGAACGGAAAAGCCGATCACGGTCAAAAGTGCGGTGACGAAAAGGGCATCGATCTCGACGTTGGCGACTTCTCCCAGTATCGAAAAGATACCGACGACCAATAGGACGTCATGGAGCATGGCAATGATCGCGCAGATGCCATAGAGCACCGGATTTTGTGTGTTGCGGAAGGCAAAGGCGATGTAGAGCAGGATGCCGACCGCGGCCAAGACCACGGCAATAACGGCGCGATCGCGGATCTCGCTACCGACCGAGGCGCCGACAGTGGAGATTTGCAGCTCGGTGAAGTCGCCGATTGTCGCGCGAAACTCCTCTTCGATGGCCGATTTTTCGGGGGAGCCCTGGGGCAATTCCTTCATCCGGATGATGGCGACGTTGTCGGTGCCGCCGTCGCTCGAAATCTGGATGACGGTGTCGTTGTATCCGTTTTCGGCCAGTGCCTCCGATACGGACTCCGATTCAATCGACTGGTCGAAACGGAGTTCCCAGAGCGTGCCGCCGGTGAAGTCGATGCCCTGCCGGAGTCCGAAGAGCGCGAGCGAGACCGCGCCGGGAATGATGACGATCAAGGAAACGACGTACCAGAGGTGTCGGCGGGTCGCCAGGTGGTTCATGGGACTAACTCTGCTCCAAATGCTCCGCTAATCGCCGGTCGTGGAAAATTCGGGGTGATCTTCGATACCAAACCACCACCGGTTGCTGGCGAGACCGAACGTGATCATCAGGCGCAGGAAGGTGCGGGTGACGATGATTGCCGTGAACATGCTAACGGCCACGCCGACGAAGAGCGTGAGCGCGAAGCCGGTGACGATGCTGGCGCCGGTATAGCGCCCGAACCAATAGAGGATCGCCGCCGTGATCATTGACGAGATGTTGGAGTCGCGGATCGACGGCCAGGCGTGCTCGAAGCCGGCTTCGACCGCGTTGGAGAGGGAGCGGCCGATGCGCAATTCTTCCTTCATGCGGGCAAAGATCAAGATGTTGGCGTCGACTGCCATGCCGATGGAGAGAATGAAGCCGGCGATGCCGGCGAGGGTAAGCGTCACCGGAATCAGCTTGAAGAGGGTGAAGGTCATGCTCGTGTAGATGAGCAGCGCGACGACGGCGAGGACGCCTGGTACGCGATAGTAAATGATCATGAAGAGGGCGACCGTTGCCAGTCCCAAACTACCGGCAATCAGGCTGCGGTCGATCGAATCCTGTCCCAACGTCGGGCCGACCGTCCGGCTCTGGACGACCTCGAGCGGGACGGCGAGTGCGCCAGCCTTGAGCTGGACGACGAGGTCTTCGACTTCGTTGTTCGGCACGCCGGTGATGATGCCTTCGCCCGCGATCGCGTCGTTGATGATCGGTGACGAGATGACCTGTTTGTCGATGACGATCGACATCGGCTGGCCAACGTGAGTGCTTGTGAAGTCGAAGAACCTGTCGGAGGCGCCCCCCCGTAGGCGGAAGCCCACGACCCGTTCGCCAAGCTGCCCTGTGGTGACGAAGGCGTCCGCGAGGTCGCGTCCGCTGACGATCGTCTCGTAGACCGGTCCGGTCTGGGTCGTGGAGGAATCGGCCACGGGGCTCGGCACGGGCGAGGCCTCGGGCGAGGCGGCCGGGCTGGCGCCGGGTGACGCGGACGGCGTTGCAGCGTCGACGTTCGTCTCCTCGGGACCGCCCAACGACGTCGTCACGATCGCCCCGTCGGGGAGGAATTGTCCATTCGGGTTGATGATCTCTAGTAGCGCGGTTTCTTGCAGCACCTCGACCGCTTGTTCGGGGTCCGCGACGCCTGGAAGTTCGACGATGATCTGATCGTTGCCGCGCGTCTGGACGAGCGGCTCACTGACGCCGAGGCCGTTGACGCGGCGCTCGATGGTGTTGCGCGTGCCCTCGAGCGTGTCGGAGTCGACGCTCTCGCCCACGGGTGGGCGGGCCTCGAGGAGGACCTGGAGACCGCCTTGGAGGTCGAGTCCCTGATGGACGTAGACGTCGTCTTTGAGACCGCCGAAGTTGGCCGCGTCGCTGGGCAAACTGAGCCACCCGGAGACAACCGCGAGCATGACGATGAAGATTAGGGTGTGCCAAGACCGAATTCGCACGCCAATAGCTCCGCTAGCGTCGCAGGAAAAAGTCGGCCCGCCAAACGGCGGGCGGACTTAGCGAGTATAGGACCCGCGCGAAGGGATGGTCAACGCTCAGCCACTGGTCTGACGATAGAGATCGTGCTCGGCGATGTATCGCTCGACTGGTTGGGGAACGTGAAAGGCGATCGGGCGGCCATCGGCGACTCGCTGCCTGATGTCGCTTGACGAAATCGCGATCTCCGGCGTCGAGACGAGCTCAATGCGTCCCTGGGCGGCGGGAAGTACGGTGGTAATGGCAGCGATGTCGACCTTGACGTCTGGGCGCTGAGCGACGCCGAGGATAGCGTGCGCGACGATCCGTTCGGGCTGGTGCCAGGCGGGAAGGTCGCGCAGCGAATCCTCCCCCATCAGAAAGACGAGAGTGGCGCCCGGCAATGCCACACCAAGTTCTTCGACCGTTTCCGCCGAGTAGGATGGACCGACGCGCTCCATTTCGACCAAACTGATCTCGAAGCGGGGGTCGGCTGCAATGGCGAGCCGCACCATGGCGAGGCGGTGTCGGTCGCCGCTGAGCTCCTGGTCGGTCTTGTGCGGTGGGCGGCGCGCGGGAACGAAGATGACGCGTTCGAGTCCAAGGGCGTGGTGAAGCTCAGAAGCGAGGATGAGGTGGCCGTGGTGAATCGGATCGAACGTGCCGCCGAAGACGCCGATGCGCTTCTCCATCGAAGACCTTTCGATCGGATCGCGAGAGCGGATCGAAGACCAACCGAGCCCGGAGGTTCGGCCGGTTCTGGCTCGGAGCGACTGGTATAGTACAGGCGACGCGCGTTTGGGGGTGAGGAGCGGATCGTGTTCGACTACCACGTGCATACCGAGTTTTCGGCCGATTGTCGCGTGTCGATGGCTGACTCCTGCCGGGCGGCGATCACCGCTGGGGTAACGGAAATCGCGTTTACGGACCATGTCGACCACGAGCCGGCAGACATGGGGTACGGTTATTATCGGCCGGACGACTACTTTCGCGCGCTAGACGGGGTTCGTGATGAGTTTGGCGATCAATTGACAATTCTGGCAGGGGCAGAGGTCGACTTCAATCGCCGAATCGCGAGTCAGGTCGAAAGCTTTCTGGAGACATACGACTACGACTTCGTGATCGGCTCAGTTCACTACGGAGACGGGGGTGAAATCATCTTTCCCGAGTATTTTGGGTGCCGATCGATGGACGAGGTCTTCCTGCCGTACTTCGACGAGGTTCAGGCCGCGGTGGAAACGGGTTGGTTCGACACGATCGGCCACCTCGACCTGCCGAAACGGTACGCGCCGAAGACGCACCGCTCGTACGACCCACTGAGCTATCGATCGCGACTTGAGCCGATATTTCGAGCAATGATCGAGGGCGAGATTGCTTTTGAGATTAACACCTCGGGTCTGCGCCAGACGCCGAAGACAAGCATGCCTGGACCGGCAATCGTGCGCTGGTATGTGGAAGCCGGCGGTCGCTTAATTACCACCGGGACTGACTCCCACGCCGCCCAGACAGTGGGAACCGGCCTCAATCAGGCGCTGGACATGCTTGTCCTGACAGGGATCGACTCCGTCGCGTCGTTCCGGCAGCGGCAACGGCGTCAGGTATCGATTGCGGACCTCCGACATCCAGCGCCGGTCGGTGTCGTCGAGATGGCGTAGCGATGGCCAGACCGCGAGACGACTGGACTGAGGAATTGTCTCGGGGTGACTGGATTCCGCCCGCCTGGAACGAGCCCTCACGCCAATTCGACCCGGAGCCGACGCGAGATCCCATCCGGACTTCTCGGCCGCCAATTCGCCCAGCTCCGATCCGTCGAACCGCGCCGGATATACTGTCCCGCCGGGTGTGGGCGATTGCGGTACCGCAAGCGGTGACGGGAGTGGTATCGCTTGTCCTCTCCCAGCTTGGGTTCCTGGCAAGCGAACAGGGAACAATCCCGACGGCGCTGTTTCTGCTTCTGTTCGTGCAGCTCGTCGGCTTTGCCGCAACTCGGCGGGAAGAACCAGCGGCGCTTAGGCGGTCGTGGATCGTTTGTTTGATTGCGACGTCGATTGGAGTGCCGTTGGCGGCGATCCAGGTCACGCTGGCGAGGCAGCCTTACACCGGCACTGAGTGGGGCTCCGCGATGCCACTCGTGTCGGCGACGGTCGCCGTGGCATTGCTCTTGACATTGACCGCGTTCGCACTTGCCTTTTCGTCCTATGAGATTCCTGAAGAGGCCGGATTGCTGCTCATGCCGATGGCCTTGGTGGTCCCGACAACGATTGGGATTCGTGCGGCCATGACCGAAGTGAGTGCGCTACAGGCGCTCGGCGCGTCCGCATTGGTGGCGGCCGCGGCGACTGGGCTTGCGTGGTCGCTGCCTCGGCCGACACGCCTGCTTATTCCACCAATTGCGCTCGGTGTCCAGTTCATCCTGTTGTGGATGATGGGGAGAGGCCCGACCTTTCATGCGAGCAGCGGCGGCCTTGTGCCGTTGACCCAGGGTGGTCTTTTGGCGCTGACCGTGGTGCTTGTCGTGGTGACGCCGATCGTGTCGTTCTGGGTGCGTGGCGTCGCGACCGCCGCTGAGTCGCGCTCGCGAGAACGAGGGCTACCAGAGCTTGATTCGCTCGGATAGGGTTTCGACTGGCCTTGTCTTCACTCCGTCTCTCGAGGTCTCGAGGAAGCTCTCCTGGTGTTCGTCCCGCGGGTGAGGTGCCTCTCCGCGATCGGCATGACGGGGTGGCGGCGATCGGCATGACGGTGTCGCGGCACCGGAAGTGGCGCCGGCCCGGTC
>JBOGUF010000027.1:0-12570 GCA_050696075.1 Thermomicrobiales bacterium | reverse complement strand
ATCCCGTTCGCCGCTTCATCGAGTATGTCCAAGCTGGCACAACGGTCGAGCTGGGACGGGGCGACACGATCTCCTATCCGGCCGGCCGCGCGCGGACAGTCGTCAATCCGCTCTCCACGATCAAGCTACTGCTCAAGAGCGCGGTGTTCTACGATGGGGACGTTGCGCTGACCCGCCCGGCGGAACCGCTGCCTGACGGCGTGCGCGTGCGGGTAAACGGCGACGGTGCGCTGCCAATGACTCTGGCAGAGTACCCGAGCAGCGAGGTCAGCGTGAGGCTGGACTATATCACGAGTATCGTGGGAACCGGACTGCCGAACGAACGAGGCACGCAACGTCGGATCATCGGGCCAGTCGACCCGCAAGCCGGACCCGAATGGGAGCAAGGCTATGTCCTTTGGGTCTCCCCGACCCTCGGTTGACCGTCGGACCCATCCATCACAACGCCAGATCTCCGCTGCCGATTTCGGCAGCGGGGATCAATTTCGCTATAGAGCGACGTGGTAGGATGCTGGTGTCGTCGCGGCACGTGCCAACAACCCCGACGCCACGGCCGCAGGAGAACCACCATGTCGGCAACAACCAAACTCTACACAGCCGAAGATCTCTGGCAGATGCCGACCGACCAACCGTGGGAACTGTGGGAAGGGGAGCTACGGAAGGTGCCTGGTTCGGGCGTAGAGGCGAGTGGACTCGCGGGCGTGATCTTCGCGCTCTTACTTCCAATTGTGCGGTCATCCAAACTCGGTGTGCTCACGACCGCCGACGGCGCCTATATTCTCAGTCACGACCCATACACGGTCCTCGTCCCCGACGTTGCCTTCGTCCGTTGGGATCGACTTCCCGGCCACGTCCGGCCACAAGGCTACTCCCCAGTCCCGCCTGACCTGGCCGTCGAGGTCCGTTCCCCTTCCGACCGCCCCGGCGAGATCGCCCAGAAGCTGGCCCTCTACCAGCGCGCCGGCGTTCCCCTCGTCTGGTGGGTCGACTCGTCCCGCCGCATCGTCACCGTCTACCGTCTGGGCCACCCGGCCATCGAACTTCACGAAGGCGATGAACTCGACGGCGAAGACGTCCTCCCCGGCTTCCGGCTCTCTGTTGCCGAGATCTTCGCCGAAGAATGATGCTTCGGGCTCGCCGGTTCCGGCGTGCGTCTGCAGCCGCGGATTGCCGACATTGAACCAGCCGCGTACGCGGACGTTTTACCGGGTCGCGACGGCGTTTCCGCCTACGGATCGGGACTATACGACGGCAAGCGAATGAAGAAAGGGAGCGCCGCCCCCGCCGTATGTACCGGCTAATCGGCATCGGTCTTGGTATCACGGATACTCGGCGTACGACACACCGGATGCCGCGAAACGCTTGGCAATGAGGATGCGAGGCAAGCTTGGGGATCTGGTCGTTCGGTATGACATTCCCGAAGGCGTCGGGATCTCTTGGAAACCGGTCCCAGGGGATGAAGATGCGGGCCATTTTGATCTGTTTGGTGACAAAGATGTGCTCAAACGCTATCTGGTGGCCGACTTCTTCCTGAACATCGAGTTCGCCAGCCAGCCGAGCACCGGAGACAGGACATGAACTACGAACTGTGGGACATCGAGGCGCATTTTTTCCTTGGCCGTTTCGCGTCCGAAGAAGAAGCGTTGCGGTTCGTCCGGAAAGTGCTCGACCAGGAGGGCGATGCCCACGCGGACAAGCTTGAGCTGGCGATCGGCGAGAACGGTGCTCACAACCTGAGCGGCGCGGCCCTCGCCGACAAGGCCCAGCGACTCGATGACCCGGTCCAGATTGCGCGGCCGGGCCGGCGATTGCTCGCCTGATCCGTTCCTCCGTTGTAGGACGACTGTTGGGTCTTACCGGTTCAGGCGTGCTTGCGCAGCCGGGGGTTGCCGACCTCATCCAAGCCCAAGTGGACCAGGTAGAGGGCCAGGAAGAGCGCCATCAGGGTCAGCACCGGGGTCAGCCACCACCACCAGAAGTTCTGCAGGATCGCCCCGAAGCTGAGCGACCAGTAGATCATCATCCCCAGCGTCATGTCGCGCTGCGGACCCAGGCCGAGGATGGAGAGGCCGGACTCGGCCAGAATGGCGGCGATGAAGGCGTTGAGGAAGTTGGCGCCCAGCCAGGTCAGCATGTGGGGCAGCAATTCGCGGCCGACGATCTCGATCTGCGACATGCCGTTGAGGCGCGCCACGTTGACGAAGGGCCGCTCCTTTAGGCTCAAGGCTTGCGAGCGCACGGCGCGGGCCGGCCAGGACCAGGCAAAGAGCCCGATGATCAGCGCCATCGTCGGCACGCCGACACCCCGCAAGAGCGAGGCGATCAGGATCAGGAAGAGGAGCGACGGAATGGAGAGGAAGACATCGATCAGGACCCGCAGCGCGGCGTCGACCTTACCGCCGAAGTAGCCGCTGATGAGGCCGACGACGGCACCGATCACCGTGCCGATCGTGGCCGCGATCAACCCGACGAGCATCGAGTTGGGCACGGCCTGCGTCCATTGGACCGCAACGCTCTGGCCGAGCGTGGTCGTGCCCAGGATTGCCTCGCTGCTCGGCGCTTGCCGCGCGGGGAAGGCGCCGGTCCGTCGATCCTCCGCGTCGACGAAGAGGCCTCCCGCCAGTGCCAGCAAACCGAGGGCGAGGAAAATGACCATCCCGACCACGAACTTGCGGTTGCCCAGGAGGATGGTCCAAAAACGCCGGCGCCCCGCCTCCGCCGGATGGAAGAGCTCTTCGCCGGGAATCGACGGGCGGATGAGTTCGTCGATCGGTACGCCAGCCATGGTCAAGACCCCCCGCCGCCCGAGCGGATACGCGGATCGATGAGCGGGTTGGCCAGGTCGAGGATGAAGTTGGCGACGGCCACGGAGACGATCAGCAGCAGGATGCTTCCCTGGATGACGGGGTAGTCAGACCCCTTGATCGAGTTGTAAATGAGATAGCCCAAGCCAGGGTAGGCGAAGATCACCTCCGTGATCAGCGCCCCACCGACGATGTGGCCCAACCCAAGGGCCAGTCCTGTGGTTTGCGGCAACAGGGCGTTGCGCACGGCATAGGCCCAGAAGATGCGCCGCCGGGGCAACCCTTTCGCCTCCGCCCAGAGGATGTAGTCCTGACCTTGCTCCGAGATGATCAAGCTGCGCATGCTGAGGAACCACCAGCCCAGCGAAACAAGGATGATGCTCAGGGCCGGCAGCGTCCCGTGCCGGATGACGTCGCCGATGAACGCCAGCGAGAACGACGGGTCCGCCCCCGCCGGGTAGGCGCCCGAAATCGGGAAAATCGGCCAATAGAAGGCCAACATGTAGACCAGGATGATGGCCAGGATGTAATAGGGGGTGGTGTAGAGGAGCAGAGCGACCGGAACGAATCCTTTGAGGGCGCGCGAGCGTCCTCCGGACCACCCCACGACGGCGCCCAAGAACGAGCCCAGCAGCCAACTGATCACCGTCGTCACGCTGAGCAGGCCGACCGTCCAAGGGACGGCGTTGCCCAGCAGGGTGGTGACGCGGGTGGGAAAGCTCGAAATCGAATACCCCAGGTTCCCTTGGGCAACCTCGCGCAGATAGGAGAAGTATTGCGCAATCAAGCTCCTATCCAGTCCAAAGCGCTCCCGAAATGCCTCGACCTGCGCCTCGCCGCCCATGCTCCCGCCCACCGAGGCCAACTGGATGTAGATGGCCCCGAGGGGATCGCCTGGCACTAGGCGCGGCAGGAAGAAGACGGCCGTCACCGAGATGACGACGGTAGCGATCAGGATGACCACCCGCTCGGCGAGGTAGTTCAGGGACACGCGATCTCTCCCAGTTAGGCGTTAGGCGTTAGGCGTTAGGGGAACGACGTAGCCCCTAACGCCTAACGCCTCAGCCCTACCGCCTACGTGGCGGGCGTCAGACCGCCGACCCATTCACCGGTCGCCGGATCGGGATAGCCGGTGATGACCAGATTGAAGGTTGCCCACCAGCTGACCGGCATGTTCCAGGGGTCCTCGGCCGATGGCCACCCCTGCCAGTAGGTGGAGTTGAACGGCACCAACGCGGGCGCCTGGGTGATCGGCAGGACCGGCAGGTCCGCCATCCAGATCGCCATGGCGTCGGCGTAGAGCGCCGTCAGCGCCGCCGTGTCGTCGGGTGCTACCGTGAACATCTCATCCACGATGGCGTCGAGTTCCGGGTTCTGGTAGCGGAAGGAGTTCCGCTCGAACCACGGCGCATTCTCGCCCAGCGGGACGAAGAACTTGCTGTGGAACAGTTCCAGGTTCTCGACGATGTAACCGGGGCAGAAGGCGTTCAGCTTCAGATCGTACTCGCCGCGCAGGATGGCGTCGGAGAGCGGGGCGCCGCTCAGCGGCTGGATCTCGACGTTGACGCCGGCCGCGTTGAGTTGGTCGGCCACGACCTGGGCGACCTTCGTCTCCTCGGCGGAGTCGGCGTTGACCAGATAGGTGAGGTTCAGGTCACCGGGCGAGACGCCGGCCTCGGCGAACATCTCGTCGGCCTTCGCCGGATCGTAGGCTTCGACCGGATACTGCTCGCGCAGGTCGCCAATGGCGTCGAAGAACGGCTGGTTCGCGTCGTACTCGGGCCAGATGCCCCATGCCGGCACGGTCGTGCCCTCATAGGAGAGGTCGACGATCACCTGCCGGTCGATCAGGGAGGAGAGCGCCCAGCGGACCGCCGGTTGATCGAGCGGCGCGTTGGCGTTCTGGACCATCAGCGCCCGCGGGCAGGGGTCCGACCAGGCGTACGGCGCCTCCGCCGACCAAGCGCCGACCGCGGGATTGCGGCTGGAGACTTCCAGGAAGGAGCCGGCCGAGAGGATGCCGATGCTCGAGACATCCACCTCGTTCGACGTCATCGCCAGGGCGACGTTCGTCTCCGGGCCGACGTGGACGAACTGGACCAGCCGCGGCCCCGGCGTCGCCTCGAAGACGGTCGTGCCCCACCAGTCGTCGCGGCGCTCGTAGGTCATCGCCGTCTGGTTGGCGTCCGCGAGCCGGTACGGGCCGGTCCCGATCGGGTCCGTGCTCTTGAAGGTCAGCGGGTCCTGCCCCTCCCAGACGTGCTGCGGCAGGATCGTGATGCCGCCCCAGATGCCAACCGCCGGGAAGGCTTCGCGGTTGAGGTGGAAGCGCGGGTTGGCCTCGGCCAGGTTGAAGGTCACGGTTAGATCGTCGACCTTCTCGACCGACGTCACCCGCTGATTGGCCTCCGCCGCCCAGGTCATGCCCGGGTTGTCCCGCAGGAGGTCGTAGGTGAAGACGACGTCGTCGGCGGTGAAGGCTTCGCCGTCGCTCCAGGTTACGCCGTCGCGCAGGTTCACCGTCAACGTGGCGTTGTCGGCGCCGTACTCTTGGCTTTCGGCCAGCCAGGGCACGTACTCGCCGGTCTGCAGGTTGTAGTAGAAGAAGTACTCGTAGATCATCTGGTGCAGACCGGTGTCCGACCGGCTGACGCCAGGGGCGTAGATGTTCAGGTTGGTCGGGTCGGCGATGCGGCCCGGAATGGCAATTTTGAAGGTTTCCGCCCGCTCGTCGTCCGACTGCGCCGCCCCGCTTGGGGCGAGCGCCGCGGTCGCGAGCAGGCCCGCGATCACGAAGATCGACCAGAGTTGCTTCGCTTTCATGCGTTTCCTCCTCGATAAGCTACCTGGTTGGCTGCATGGGTCGCGTTCCGTTCTGTACCCGTGCGTCGCCTCCTTTCTTGCCTTTTGAAGCCGTGAGCCGTGAGCCGTTAGCCGTTAGCGAAACGACGACGTGGCGCTCAGCCTCGGCACTCGGCAACTCGTTCTCACGACGTACGACTCGCGACATCGTCCGGCATGTTGTCGCCCTCAGGGATGTCGTCGCCCCACGGACGGTCCGGGTCCGGCTGGGGGATCGAATCGATCAGCAACTTGGTGTATGGGTGTTCGGGATGCTTCACGACTTGTTCGGGATCACCCTCTTCCACCACCGATCCCCCATTCAAGACAATGATGTGGTCGCTGATCTGGTAGGCGGTGGCCAGGTCGTGGGTGATGTAGATCAACGAGATGCCGAACTGTTGCTTGAGCTGGAGCAAATTGCCGAGCACCGTGACCCGCAGCGAGGCATCGACCATCGAGACCGGCTCGTCGGCGACGATCACCTTCGGGCGCAACAGCAGCGTGCGGGCGACCATCGTCCGCTGGCGCTGGCCGCCGCTCAATTGGTGCGGGTAGCGGCCCAGGGTGTCTTCGGGGCGCAGGCCGACCGCCCGCAGCGCCTGCTCGATGAGCTGGCGCCCTTCCTCCCGCGACTTGGCCAGCCCGAACTTGGCGACCGGCGTGGTCAGCACGTGGTCGACCTTGTAGAAGGAGTTGTAGACCTCGAACGGGTCCTGGAAAATGGCTTGCAGGTCGCGCCGGAACGCGCGCCGCTCCTCCCGCGAGCAACGGTGCAGGTTGCTCCCCTTGTAGAGCACCGTGCCCGCGGTCGGCGTTTCCAGACCGAGCAACAGGCGGGCCATCGTGCTCTTGCCGCTGCCGCTCTCGCCGACGATGGCGATGATGGTCGGCTTCGCGCCGTCGATGGCGAGCGAGAAGTCGCGCAGCGCCACCGTCTGGTGCTTACGCAGAACCCCGCCGCCGAAGACCTTGGTGACGTTCCGCAACTCGATCAGCGGGCTTGCCGCGCTTTTGCCGTTGGGGCCGGGCAACTCGCTCATGCGTCGCCCCCGTCGCTGGCCATTCCCCCGGCGACCGCGCCGGCCATTGCGAAATTGGCGTCCTTGCGGTCGAGGGACGGCAGACTGTCCATGAGCAGCCGGGTATAGGGATGCGCGGGACGGGCGAATATCTCCCGCACCCCGTTGACCTCGACCAACTGGCCGGCGCGCATCACCGCCACCCGGTCGGCGAATTGGGCCATCAGCCCCATGTCGTGTCCGATCAGGATAATGGCGGCCCCCAGGTCCTTTTGCACCTTACGCAGCGTCAGCATCACCTGGCGCTGGACCACGACGTCGAGGGCGCTGGTCGGCTCGTCGGCGACGATCACCTTTGGTCGCAGGCTGATAGCGGTCGCGATGCAGACCCGTTGCTTCATGCCGCCGCTGAGTTGGTGCGGAAAGAGATCCGCCACCTCCGGCCGCAGACCGACCGACCGCAGGGTGTCGCCCAAACGATCGTCGAAGCCGCGTTTCGAGAGATTGACGCCGTGCGCCTCCATGGCGTCGACCAACTGGGGCCGAATCCGAATCACCGGGTTGAGCGAGTTCATCGCCCCTTGCGTCACCAGGGCGACCTCGGAGAGCCGGGTACGGCGCATCTCGTCTTCGGAGAGGCGCAGCAGGTCGGTTCCGTCGAGCAGGATCTGGCCGCCCACGATTTGACCGGGCGGCTTGATCAACCGCATCACGGCCAGGGCGATTGTCGACTTGCCTGAGCCCGATTCGCCGATCAGGCCGAGGCGCTCGCTCGGATGCAACGTCAAGGTGACGCCGTCGACCGCCTTGACCGGCCCGCGCGGGGTCGGGAAATGGACCTGGAGATCCTTGATCTCAAGGATCGGTCGTTCACTCACAATGCACCGTCGGTGGCTCGCGGCCTTGGGAACCACAGGCTCGCACGGGGAGCCTGGACGATGGTGTCAGACGCGCTCGGTTCGCTGAATCTTGGGCGAGTCTAGGCGGTGGCTTGCTATCTGTCAACGCTTAACGGACGGTCAACGCCGCGTGCGGGCGTCGTGCCGGGCGCCGATTGGCGGTATCCTGAACGCCGGATTGCCGGTGAACCTTCCGCCGTCGCGCATGGGTAGGGGAGCCCAATGGATGTACCGCCGCTGCCGACGCCTGCCGACCTCGTTCTCACCGGCCGCTTCGAGCTGGCCGAGGAGCGACGCTACCGTCACCTGCCGTTCGCGGTCCCGACCGGCGTCCGCCAACTTCACATCCGCTACGACTACAGCGACCGCATCCCGTCCGACCCGCAACTTCGCGGGGGCAATACGCTCGACCTCGGACTCTTCGACGAGCGCGGATCCGAATCCGGCAGCCCCGGCTTCCGCGGCTGGAGCGGCAGCAACAAGCTGGCGTTCACGATTGCGCAGGATTGGGCAACGCCGCCCTACCGCCCCGGCGCCATCGAGACCGGGACGTGGCAGGTGCTGCTCGGACCCTACAAAGTCGGCCCGCACGGCCTCGACTACCGCGTCGAGCTCTGGTTCAACCCCGACCTCCCGCCCACCGAACGCCCACCCCGCTTGCCGTCCTTGCCGTCCTCGCCGTCCCTGCCGCCCTCGCTCGAACCCGGCTGGCCGCGCGGCGACCTCCACTGTCACACGCTGGCGTCGGACGGCGACTCCTGGTTGATCGAAATGTTGGCCGCGGCGCGGGCGGCGGGACTCGATTTTCTCGGCGTGACGGACCACAACGCGGCCAACCTGCCGGTTGCGCCGGATACGTTGGGCCTGCCGATCCTCATCCCCGGCATCGAGGTGACGACCTATGGGGGACATTGGAACGTCTGGGGCGCGAATCGCTGGTTCGACTTCCGGCTGCCGGACGGCGAGGCGGTGGCGCGGGAGATGGCGACGGCGGCTGCCGCCGGCGGGTTTGTCAGCGTCAACCACCCGCGGCCGTTTGGTCCGCCCTGGGAGTACGGCGTCGACCTCGGCTACCACGCGGTCGAGGTCTGGAACGGGCCGTGGCAATTTCTCAACAGCGCCTGTCTGGCCCATTGGGAGGCGCATTTGCGGCGCGGGCGGCGGGTCGTTGCCCTCGGCGGCAGCGACACGCACTTCCTGAAGGGTGAGGCGACGGGGCCGCTGCCGCGCCCACGCCTCGGCCAGCCGACGGTCTGGGTGAAGGTTGAAGGAGAGCCGACTGCCGCCGCGATTCTCGACGGCCTGCGCCGGGGGCGGTGCTTCATCTCGGCGTCGCCGGCCGGGCCGCAACTCTATCTGACGCGCACCGAGAAGGGGATACGCTTGCGGGCCGGGCAGGCCGCCGGGCAGGCGGCGCTGCTCTATTCGGACGCCGGCTGCATTGGCGCCTACCCGATCCGGGTCGTCGACTGGACGTGGCCGCTCCCCTTCCCACCGCGGGCGGAGTACGTGCGTGCCCAGATCGTCGATGCGGCCGGCAACGTCCTCGCGCTCACCAACCCGCTCTGGCGTGACGACGGATGATCGTCATTGCTGGGACGCAATCGCCTGCCGCGGCCAGGACTCGAACGCCGCGGCCGCGGCTTCCCGATCCTCCGCCTCGGCGACGCGTTCCAGTTCGCGCGCGACCTTCAGCGGATCGACCGTGAGCGGTTGCCCATTCGATTCAGGGAAGATCTTGATCGCGGCAAACCCGGTGCGCTTGTTGCCGTCGACGAACGCCTGTGCTGGGGAGATGCCAAGGCCGAACAGCGCCGCCTGCCGAATCAGATCGGCATCTTCGTAGTGGGCGGCCATGCGGGGGCGCATCACGGCGGAATCAAGACGGACCTGGTCGCGCGGTGGAGATGGCGTCCACCCCAGGCGGCGCATGATGATCCCTTGCAGGGCGGTGAGCTCCGGCAGATTGATCCACCTCGTCATCTCAGCGATCTTTCAGATAGTCTAGGCCCGGCTGCACCCATTTCCATGAGCGGTCGAGCGCCTTTTGGAGATCAGGAGCCAATGCCGGCCGGAGTTCCATCCGCTCGATCTGTAGTCGCACATGATCCCCCTCCACGAGACCATGAAGGTCGACCACGTCCTTGGGAATCGTGACGACCAGGCTATTGCCCGACGTGCGGACTTGTTGCACGAACATCTATCGACCCTCTCACAAATGCGATAGGACCACAGTCGTATTACACGCTAAGAACAAGACGGAGGGAATCGGATCAGGTGCGCGTGCTCGTCACCGGCAGTTCCGGCCAACTCGGCTCAACCATCGTCGCCATGCTGCGCGACCGTCACGAGGCGATCGGTCTCGATCTGGCGCCGGCGCCGACGACGCGGCACGTCGGCGCGATCGAAGACCGCGCGCTGCTCGAACGTGTCTTTCATCTGCACGCTCCAATCGACGCTGTGATCCACACCGCCTCTCTGCACGCGCCGCACGTCGGCCGGGTATCGCGGGACCGCTTTGAGGAGGTCAACGTCGCCGCGACCCGTCGCCTCCTCGATCTCGCGGCCGACCATGGAGCGCACCGCTTCGTCTACACCAGCACGACCTCGATCTACGGCCACGCGCTGGTGCCGACCGACCGCGCCATCTGGGTGACGGAGGAGTTGGCGCCGCGCCCCCGCGACGTCTACGACGAGACCAAGCTCGCCGCCGAGGTTGCCTGCGCTGAGTTCGCCGCGGATGACCGCCTCTCCACCATCTCGCTCCGCACCGGCCGATTCTTTGCCGAGGATCCGGCGCTCGTTGCCGCCTATCGCCTCTATCGCGGCCTCGACGTGCGCGACGCGGCGACCGCCCACCACCTCGCCCTCGAACACCCGGACCAACCGACCGGCGTCTACAACGTCGCCGCCCGCGCGCCTTTCACGCCGGACGACACGTCAGAGCTGCTCTCTGATGCCCCGGCCATGATTCGACGACGCGTGCCGTGGGCCGAGGCGGCGTTTACCGCGCGGGGGTGGTCCCTGCCGAACACTATCGACCGCGTCTACGTCATCGCCAAAGCCGAAGCCGAGCTGGGATATCAGCCGAGCTGGGATATCGCCCGGCTCACGACCTGACGACGCTCATTTCCCCTTAACGGACGAACTGGCGGTGTATGGTGGGCCAGCGCATGGCACGAGTCCTGCTGCACGCGGGATAGCAGCCCGGGGTAAGCAGGAGACGAGCGTGCATGCGCGAAGGAGGTCTCAACCGTGGAGCACATGCCGGAGCAGAAGACCGCCGGCGAGGCCGCGGCGGTGCGCGGAGCGTTGGCGGAGGGGCGGCTCACCGTTCCCGACCCCGAGAGCGGCTTCCACCACCCGATGTACGCCTCCTGCCCCAACGACGGCGCGCACGCCTCGGTGCGGCGCGTCGTGCGGGGCACACGGGGAGCCATCACCCAGGTGACGGCGCGCTGTCCGCGCTGCGGCGCCGAGTTCACCGTCGTGCCCGAGGAGCTGCACCTGCGCTGACCACGGCCAGGATGCAATGTCAGACGTCCGCGGGAGCCGGCTACTGGTCGACGACCGAGCCGTCGACGTGGAGCCGGGTGACCACGTTCAGCGGCCGGAAGGGATAGCGCTCGGCCGCGTCCTCGGCCAGTTCGATGCCGATGCCCGGTTTGTCGGGGATGATCAAAAAGCCGCCCTCGCGTCGAAGCGGTTCTATGACCATCTCGCTTTTCGGTGGCCGGTCCTCGCCGAGCGGGTACTCCTGCAGGGTAAAGTTCGGGATGCAGGCCGCCAGTTGTAGGCAGGCCGCCGTGCTGACCGGCCCGAGCGGGTTGTGCGGCACCACCCCGACATAGTGCGCCTCGGCCAAGGCCGCGATCTTCTTCGCCCCGGTCAGCCCGCCGACCATGCAGACGTCCGGCCGCACGTACTGCACCGCCCCCCGCGCCAGCAGCATCTGGAACTCGAAGATCGTGTGCAGGCGCTCCCCGGTCGCGATCGGGACATGAATCTGGTTCGCCACCAGCCCCATCGCATCAAAATTGTCCGGCAGGATCGGGTCCTCGAAGAAGAAGGGATGGTAGGGTTCGATCCCCCGCGCCAGCACCACCGCCTCGGCCGGCGTGAGCTGCCGATGGATCTCGATGCACAAATCGACCTCGTCCCCCACCGCCTCCCGATACTGACGCACCGTCTCGATCGCCGCGCCGATCTTGGCCGCGTGCGTCTGGAAGTAAGGTTGCTCGCGCGAGTCATCGGTAAACGGTGTCAGGTGCCCGACCGCCGTAAACCCTGCTTCCTTTGCGGCGACGCACCCCGCCACCAACTCCTCCCGCGTCCGCCCAAAGACATGCCCATACACCCGCGCCTTCTGCCGCGTCGGCCCCCCTAGCAACTGGTAACACGGCACCCCGAAGGACTGCCCGGCGATATCCCACAGCGCAATGTCGATCGCCGACAACGCGCCCATGATGGCCGCGCCGCGAAAGGCGTTCCAGCGGTAGAGGTACTGCCAGTGGTGCTCGATCTGGAGCGGGTCTTGGCCGAGCAGGTAGCGTTCGTACGTCGCCATCACCTGGGCCGAGGCCTCGAGGAACCCCCAGGCGCCCGACTCGCCGATCCCGGTAAGACCCCCATCGGTGTGCACCTTGACGAACAAGTAGCGATCCACAAACACCGGCTCAACCTTGGTGATCGTGAGCTTCCCCATAGTCACCGCCTCCCGAGCTCCGTCTCGTCGCTTTCGCCACGTCCACTCGATTGTACGATCGTTGGACCGTGGCGCTGGCTCGCACCTTCAATCTCTCCTGACCCCACGGTGACGTTCGTCCGGCTCTTGATTCAATCCCCACCCCGCCCGAAGGCAGAGTGCAACGCCGAGAAGTCGTCGAGGGCCATTTCTGACCAGTCGTTTCAATCCCCACCCCGCCCGAAGGCAGAGTGCAACGCCGAGAAGTCGTCGAGGGCCATTTCTGACCAGTCGTTTCAATCCCCACCCCGCCCGAAGGC
>JBOGUF010000026.1:0-10045 GCA_050696075.1 Thermomicrobiales bacterium | reverse complement strand
GCTGGCCGAGCCCGCGGAACTCGTAGGGGGAGGTGCGCGGCTTATAGGCGCCGCCGCGCAGGATCGTCGCCCCGGCGGCCCGCACCGCGCGGGCGGTGTCCAGCGTCTGCTCCTCGCTCTCGACCGAACAGGGACCGGCAATAATCGTCAATTCGTCGCCGCCGATCAGGGCGTCACGGACGCGAAAGATCGTCTTCTGGGGGTGGAAGTTCCAACCGGCGAGCTTGTATTTGGTCGTGATGCGGACGACCTGTTTGACGCCGGGCAGCACTTCGAGCATCTCGTCGAGCGTCGGTGGCAAGGGCAGGCCGACGACACCGACAATCGTCCGCTCCTCCCCTTCGATCAGATGACCGCTGAGACCGATGTCCTTGACGCGCGCGACGACCCCGTCGATCTGCTCCTTCGGGGCGCCGGTTTCCATGACGACGATCATCGCATTCCTCCGAGTCGGTAGGCGTCAGGCGATAGGGGCTAGGCGTTAGTTGGTGGCGGCCACGGTTTGGCGGCCGAGGATCTGGCCGAGGTCGTCGTCGGCGATACCCCACTCGGGGCGCAATTGAACGGCGTCTTTGAGGTAGACGTGGCGGATTTCCGAGGCGGCGCGGGTCGTGTTGACGTGGATCAGGACGCGGATGGCGTGACGCAGGGCGCCGGGAACCGCCATCTCGTGCGAGCAAATCAGCGGGACCTCGTTCCAGCCGAGCTGCCGAGCGGCGAGGGCGGGGAAGGTGGCGGTCAGGTCCGGCGTCGTCGTGAAGATGACGCTGGCGATGTCCTCGGGCTGCAAGTCGTTGAGGTGGATGACCACGGTCATTAGTTCGTGGGTTGCCTCGATGATGTCTTCGGCCGTGTTCGCGGTGGCCGTGGTCGCCCCGCGGACACCGCGGCAGACGAGCGGGCGGCCGGATTCGGTCGTCATGGGTGCGTGTCCTTCGTTCCTTCCCTGATCCCTGGTCCTCAACATGCAGCCGCGGGCCAACGCGACCCGCGGTTCGCGCCATCGCGCGATGGGCCGGGCGTCGTTGCCCGCGCTGGTGTCCCTGTGCGGCAATGATACACGGGTAAGGTCGTTCGGGGGTTCGGGGGTCGGTGATTCGACATTCGGCGTGATTGCGACAACCGGTCCCGTGTCCCTAGGCGGCGATTGACCAGCTCCGTCATGCTGAGGCGAAGCCGAAGCACGCCCTGAGGAACCGAAGGGCAACCCCCGGCGAAGCCGCGTCGGTCGTGCCGGAGCCGCGCTGCGCGCGGCGATGCCGCGATGCCTCAGCATGACGGTTGGCAAACGCAACCTAATCTTCTCCAACCAGCCAATGCAGGAAATCTCGCGCCGCTGCCGGTTGCTCGTCCTCCGCCAACGTATCGAGGCGATTGATTAGTGCGCTGGCGACGAGCACGCCGTCGGTGAAGGGGCGGATCTCGGCCACGTGCTCCGGGCGGGAGATGCCGAAGCCAATGGCGAGTGGCAAGTCGGTCTGGGCGCGCACCCGTGCCATGTAGGCGGCAAGGCCTTCGGCCAGGGTGTCACGAGCACCGGTGACGCCGGTGAGGGAGACGCAGTAGACGAAACCGCTGGCCCGCTTGGCGACCTCCGCGATGCGAGCGTCCGTGCTGGTCGGGGCGACGAGGAAGATCAGGTCGCGACCATGCCGTTGGAACGCCTCGACCCACTCGTCGCTCTCCTCGACCGGCAGATCGGGCACGATGAAGCCGTCCACCCCGGCCCCGGCCGCGTCGTTCGCCAGTCGCTCGATCCCGTACTGGTAGAACGGGTTCGTGTAGCCCATGAAAACGAGCGGCGCCGAGATGCCGGCCGCTCGAACCCGCCGGACGAGGGCGAAACAGTCGGCCAGCGTCGTGCCGTTGGCGAGCGCAACCTGGCTGGTGCGCTGGACTGTCGCGCCGTCGGCTAGCGGGTCGGAGAAGGGGATGCCGATCTCGATCACGTCGGCCCCGCCCTCGACCAGCGCCGGAATCAACCGCTCGCATTGCGCCATCGTCGGATAGCCGCCGGTCACGAACGGCAGCAGAGCGATGCGCCCCTCCGCTTTGGCGCGAGCGAAGGCAGCGGCGATACCGCTCGTGGGTGATGGGTGATGGGTGATGGGTGATGGGAGTTGGTCCCTGACCCCTGACTCCCGACTCCTGACCCCCATTACAGCGTCACCCCCAGGGCGTCGGCGACCGTGTGCATGTCCTTGTCGCCGCGACCGGAGAGGTTGACCAGGATCGACTCGTCTTTGGGGTGGTCGGCGGCAAGGCGGACGGCATAGGCGACCGCATGGCTCGATTCGAGCGCGGGGATGATCCCCTCCGTCTTGCACAAGATCTGGAAGCCCTCCAGCGCCTCGTCGTCGGTGATGCCAACGTAGCGGGCGCGGCCCGAATCGTGGAGATAGGCGTGCTCCGGGCCGACGCCGGGGTAGTCGAGCCCGGCCGAGATCGAATGCGTCTCGATCACCTGGCCGTCGGCGTCCTGCAAGACGTAGGAGCGGGAGCCGTGGAGCACGCCCTCACGGCCGGCCACGAGCGTCGCCGCGTGCGCGCCTGACTCGATGCCATGCCCCGCCGCCTCGACGCCGATTAGTTCGACACCCGGATCGTTGGCGAAGGGGTGGAAGATGCCGATCGCGTTCGAGCCGCCGCCGACGCAGGCGAGGACGGCGTTGGGCAGCTTGCCGGTCTGCTCCAGCATCTGGGTGCGCGCCTCGCGGCCGATCACCGTCTGGAAGTCGCGCACCATCATCGGGTAGGGGTGCATCCCGGCGGCGGTGCCGAAGAGGTAAAAGGTCGATTCGACGTTCGTCACCCAATCGCGGATCGCCTCGTTGATCGCGTCCTTGAGCGTCTTCGAGCCGGAGGTCACGGGAATAACCTCCGCCCCCAGCAGCTTCATGCGAAAGACGTTCAGCGACTGGCGGACGATGTCGATTTCGCCCATGTAGACGATGCAGTCGAGACCGAGCAAAGCGCAGGCGGTGGCGGCGGCGACGCCGTGCTGGCCGGCCCCGGTCTCGGCGATGATCCGCTGCTTGCCCATTCGCTTGGCGAGCAGCGCCTGTCCCAACGCGTTGTTGATCTTGTGGGCGCCGGTGTGCGCCAGATCCTCCCGTTTCAGAAAGATCCGAGCGCCGCCGGCGTGTTCGCTCAGGTTCGCCGCGTAGTAGAGCGGGGTGGGACGACCGACGTAGTGCCGGGCAAGCCAGTCGATCTCGGCCTGGAACGAGGCGTCGCTCCGGGCGGCGAAATAGGCCTGCTTCAGTTCCTCGATCGCCGGCATCAGCGTTTCCGGCGCATAGGTGCCGCCGAACCGACCGTAGCGACCGTGCTCGTCGGGGAAGGAAACGGGGGCGCCGGGCTGGCGCTGCTGAACGACGTCGGTGACCATGCGGGTCCTCTCCGGGTTGTGTGAACGAAGGCAGATGCCGAATGCCGGCTGGCAAACAGGCAACCACCGGAGCACCGTGCCGGCGCCGGTCTGCCCCGCCCGGTTCCTCTGGCAACGCGGAAGGAATGATAGCAGGGGGACGAGGGCGGCGAGGACGGCGAGAGCGGCGAGGGCGGCAAGGACGGCAAGAGGGCAAGAAGGGCAAGAAGGGCAAGGGGAGTCACCCTTCGTCATTCCGACGTCAGGCGGAATCTCGTCTCACATGGCCGACGAGCAATTTTCCTCGTCACCTCGGATTGACGGGGCGCGGACAATCGCTACGCCAGGCGCGCGTCCTGCTTGTTCGGGGCGGGGGTTTCCGGCAGGTGCAGATAGCTCTGGATTCCCTTGACGCCCGGTACCTTGCGCACGTCGTTTTCGACGCGGCGGATATCCTCGGGCTGATCGAATTGACCACGCAGGACGACGACTCCCTCTTCGACGTTGATGTTCAGGTGGCCGTGGGGAATCTCCCGGTCGCGGTAGACGATGCTGAGGACGCGGTCGGTCAGCATCTGGTCGTTCGCCGCCGGTTCGGCGGGACGCCAGGCGAAGAGCGCCTTGCGATAGACGCCGTAGCCCCCGGCGATGCCCCGTCGCCCGGCGCGCTCCATCCGCCGCCACGAGTGGCGAACCGCGCCGGCCGAGCGGTCTCGCGCCCGCGAACGCCGGCGCCGACCCATGACCGGATCGAGTACGTACATCAGCCCGGCTCCGGCCGCACCCACCGCGCCGACTTTCCAGAATCGGCGCCAGGCTGTGCCCACGCGGGTACGCCTCTCCTCTTCACGATGCAAACGGAACGGGATCAGCCTTTTCATCTTGTACTCCTTTACCCTGGTCCCCTGGGCCGCGCTCAGGTCGCGTCGCGAACGGCCCACCCTCCATTCGTCGCAGAGTCCGTACCGCCGCTTTCGCATCTGGCTTTGCCGCGTAGCAGTTGTGGGAACGCTGTTTGCGGAACAAGTTCGGCGCTCGACGTAACTTCCCGCCGAACGCCGAACGCCGAACGCCGAACGGGAGAACTTTATGCCGCTTCCATTCCAGGACCGTCGCGATGCCGGGCGCCAGTTGGCGGCGAAGCTGGTGGCGTATCGCGGTCAGCACGACGTCATCGTGCTTGGCTTGCCGCGCGGTGGCGTGCCAGTCGCCTTCGAGGTTGCCGGGGAGCTTGGCGCCCCGCTCGACCTCTTTCTCGTGCGCAAGCTCGGCGTACCGGGGCACGAAGAGTTGGCGATGGGAGCGATTGCCTCCGGCGGCACACGGGTCCTCAATGAGGACGTCATTCGCGATTGGCAAATCCCGGCCGCGGCGATCGAGGCGGTGACGTCGCTGGCGCGGTACGAATTGGAACGACGAGAGCGCCTCTATCGCGGCACCCAAGCGGCGCCTGACGTCGGCGGCAAGATCGCGATCTTGGTCGACGACGGTCTCGCCACCGGATCGACGATGCGCGCGGCGGCCGAGGCGCTCCGCAAACTCGACCCGGTGCGGATCGTCGTCGCCGTGCCGGTGGCCGCGGTTCCCGTCCGCGGCGCATTCTCGGACGTGGCCGACGAGACGGTCTGCGCCGAGACGCCGGAACCGTTCCACGCCGTCGGCCTCTGGTACGACGACTTTACGCCGACTTCGGACGAGGAGGTACGGACGCTCCTGCGGCAGGCCGGCGAGCGCCCCACCGCGCCGACGCCAGACGAGGAGCGAACGCCGGGGGCGGCGGAACCGAGCCTGACCGACGCCGCCTGAGACGACAAGGGAGCAAGAAAGGAGGAGGCGCGTCTGCTGACCGGCGAATCGTGGACGAGTGGCATCTCGACGCGGAGGGAAAGGAAGTGAGGGACCCATGAAGTCGAACAGCTTGACGCGATGGATCGCGACCGCGGCCGCATTTGTCTTGGTGCTCAGTTTGACGGTGGTGGGCGGAGCGTCGGCCCGCGCACAACAGGCGACACCGGTCGTGATATTTGGCGACGAATTGCCGGTGGCGATCCATGAGGGGACCTGCGCGGCGCCGGTCGCTCAGCCGCTCTTCGATCTCGGCGCCGCCGTGCCAATCGGCGCCGCCGCCGACGATGACGACGGTGACGACGACGACGACGACGATGACTTGCGCGGCACGGCGCCCATCAATCCGGTGCTCTCAACCGAGGAGACGATTGGCACGACCTTCGACGACCTCTTTGATACACCGCACGTGATCGCGGGCCACGCCAGCGCGGAGGCGTTCGGCACAATCGTCGCCTGTGGTGACTTGGGCGGGGTCGAAGAGGACGGCCAGGTCGTCGTCGCCCTGCGCCCGGTCGGTGGATCCGACCTAGCCGGCGTGGCGACCTTTGACGAGGATGAGGAAGGGATCTTCGGCATCGGCGACGATGAGGTCCGGATTACGGTCAACCTCATCCCGAACGTGAGCAACGCCACGGGCGCGATTCCAGCGGCCACTCCGGTCGCGACGGGCTAGATGACTTTCGTTACAGGGGAGGAACGAAATGACCACGCAACGAACCGAAGGCGAGGGCAAGGAGCCCGAGCATACCCATCCCGCCATCACTCACACACATGACCATTGGCACATCTCGCATCACCATAAGGGCGGACTGGGCGACGACTTCGAGCACCGGTCCTACTGGCACACGCACGAGCACAACCACGCCGAGCTCACGCACAGCCACGACTACAGCCGCGAGGACGAGGACGCCGACCACGACAAGCAGGCGCACATCCACGACCACACGTCGCCCGCCGAGTCGCCGGGCTAGCGCCTGGAATGACGAAGGCGCGTTTCAGGCGTTCCCGCGCTGATCCAGCGGCCCGCCGCGAAGCGGTCGACCCACGATTGCCCACCGCTCGTTGTCGCGCAGGCGCGGCTCGTAGTGGGCAAAGAACACCTTGCCAACCAGCTCGCGCCGGCTGCCGGATGCTGTTCATCATGACCCCCGGCGGCTTCGAGGATCTGGTCATCGCGATGAGCGAGCCCGCCGGCAGCCGCACTCTTCCCCCGCCGCCCGAGGAGGAGCCAGACTGGGAGCGGGTCGCGGCCATCGCCAAAGCACACGGAGCCGAGTTGCTCGGGTGACCCGACGTGATGACGGGCCGATCAATCCGCCTATAATCGCGGAGGGGAAGCGGACTTCGCCACCCGGCAACCTGCTACGCGGCGGTCATCGCCGGCCATGGCTGATCGCTGGCTGATCCTTACCGAAGGAGGTCCTCGATGTTGGTCGCGCGTCAGATCTTCCAGGCCAAGTACGGCCGCGGCGACGAGCTGGTCGCCCTCTTCCAGGAGTTCAACACGCGTATGCAAGAGGAGGGCGGGACGGCGCCGCGCTTCCGCATCCTCACCGACGCCTCCGGCCCCTTCTTCACCGTCGTCACCGAGGTCGAGGTCGAGAGCTTCGCCGCCTGGGAGGGGTCGTTCCGCGAGTCGATGGCCCGCCCGTGGAAGGGCGAGTGGTTCGATCGGATGATGCCGCTGGTCGAGTCCGGCAGCCGCGAGTTCTACAGCATCGTCGAGTAGCCGCTCCTCCGACCCGGCTACAGCGCCGCCCAGCGCCGCCCATTTAGGGTATGCGGCGAGCGCTCAGAAGGTGATACTCGACTCGGCAACACGTAGTGAACGGAGAACCGAGATGCACGTCCTGCGGATCGAACACCCAATCCGCGACTTCGACTCCTGGAAGGCGGCCTTCGACAGCGACCCGGCTGGCCGGGAGCAGTCGGGCGTGCGTAGCTACCGGATCCTCCGCCCGGTCGACGACCCGAACTACATCATGATCGACCTCGACTTCGACAGCTCAAGCGAGGCCGACGCCTTTCTCGCCGCGCTGCGCGACGTGTGGCGATCGCCGCAAGCTGCGCCGGCCCTGATGGGCAGCCCGCAAACGCGTATCGTCGAGGCGGTGGAGAGCAAGGAGTACTGATTTGGCGTCGTGGCGGTAACGCTGCCCATCCCTACGAAGGTACTGTCGCCCCCTCCTCGTCGCTGACCAGACGCTCCATCCCATTTGTCGGCGGATGGAGCGACTCGGTGCGCGGCAACGTGCCGGTGAAGACGGCCCCGCCGTCGAAGTGGTTGCGGGCGGTTAGCTCGCCGCCGTGGGCGCGGATGATGTTGCGCGCCGTCGTCAGGCCGAGTCCTGCCCCGCCCGTGCGGCGATTGCGCGAGGTTTCGCCGCGAAAGAGCGGGGTAAAGAGGTGCGGCAGGTCGTCGGTCGGGATGCCCGGCCCGCTGTCCGCGACCGAGAACCGGACCCCGGTCGCCTCGGTTCGGCACTCGACGCGCACGTTGCCGCCGGCCGGTGTGAAGCGCAAGGCATTGTCGAGCAGATTCTCGACCGCCCGCGTCAAGAGATGGGCGTCGCCGTCGACGGTGCATCCTTCCGGTGGCCTGTCGAGCGTGAGTCGGACCTCTTTCGTTGTCGCCTGGGGCTGCAAGCCATCGACCAGGCGGTGCAAGAGCGCGGCCAGGTCCATCGGTTCGGGGTTGTGCGCTTGATCCAGGTACTCCATCCTCGTGTAGTCGAAGAGATCGGTGATGAGTCGTTCGAGCGCTGCCGCTTTCTCTTGGGCGACGGCGACGTAGCGAGCGCGTTTTTCCGGCGTATCGGCAACACCCCGCGCGAGCCCTTCGAGGTAACCGCGCAGGGAAAAGAGCGGCGTCCGCAGGTCGTGGACAACAGCGCCGATGAAGAGGCGGCGCTCCTGCTCGAGTTCGGCTTCATGCTGGAGAGAGGCGCGGAGGCCGGCGCTCATCGCCTCGAAAGCGGTCTTGACCTCGGCCACCTCGCGCACCCGCGACGAGGGCAGCGCGACCTCCAGATCGCCTGTCGCCACTTGCCGCGCCGCCGCGCTCGTCGCGGCCAGCGGCTTGACTACCATCCGGCCGAGAAACCACGCGATCGAACCAAGTGTGACCAAGAGCGCGGTCAATCCGACGATCGGCACCAACCAGAACGGCGGATCTCCCGGCGGTCCGCCCTCGCCGCTGCCCTGTTCGCCGTAGATATAGGCGGTGCGTCGCGGTTCGCTCGCCGCTATCTCCAGGGTCCGTACCAGTCGGACACGTTCCTCACCACTTGTTGCCGCCAGCGGTTCCGGCGTGCTGCGATAGATCTCGCGTCCATTCTCCATCAGCACGAAGTCGATGTCCTCGGCGGCGAGCTCGGTGGCCGTCGCGGTTTGCCAGGCCGTGTCGGACCACCGCGGCGCATCCTCCCGCAGCTGTTGGGCGGCGTCGTCGATCGTGAATTCCGATGACGTCAGGAAATGGGCGACCAGCGCGCCGGTCGCGATGACCGGCACGATGAACGTGGTCACCAACGCCAGCGCCAGCCACCGTCGCAGCGGCAATGTCTTGAGCGGCAGCCGTGCGCTCATCGCCGGCGTTCCCCTTCAAACCGGTATCCCACCCCCCAGACGGTCGTGATGTAGCGCGGGTGGGCCGGGTCCTCCTCGATCTTCTCGCGCAGGCGGCCGACGTGAACCGTCAACGTGTGGCGGTCGCCGTAGGGACCCCACAATCGCTCGAAGAGCTGATCGCGGGTGAAAACCTGGCGCGGGTGCTCGGCCAGCAGTTGCAAGAGGTCGAACTCGCGGGCGGTGAGCGTGACCGGTTCCCCGGCGACTCGCACGTCGCGGGCGCGGACGTCGATCACCAACCGGTCGAAGTCGAGCAGAGCCGGTGGTGGCGCTTCGCCGCGGCGCACGCGCCGCAGCACCGCCTTGATCCGCGCCACCACCTCGGCGGGCGTCGCGGACTTGACGACGTAGTCGTCGGCGCCGAGACCCAAGCCCCGAATTTTGTCGCTGTCCTCCTGCCGGGCGCTGAGGAAGAGGACCGGCACGTCGCCTCGCGCGCGAATCTTGCGTAGCACCTCGAAACCGGACTGCCCCGGCATCATCACGTCGAGCAGGACGCAGTCGACCGGGGTGTTCTGGAGCGCGGCGAGGGCAGTTGGACCATCGATTGCGGTCTCGACCGTGTACCCCTCGGCTTCGAGGAAGTCGCGCATCAAGGTGACGATGTCCTCCTCGTCGTCCACTACCAGCACCGTGGTTTGTTGCTCCATTGCTCGATGCCTCCCCCGTCATTATTGTCGACTCATCCACCCCATGCCATCCGAAACGGCCGGTTCGAGAAAGTCGTTACCGCCAGTTGAGCAATTGTTGAGTTCCCCCCATCAGTCTGTTGAGCACGCCTGCCTAATCTGGGTAGTGCACGGTTGGACCGTGCTTCGAGCCGAGATCGCCGTCGCACGATCACAGGTTGACCCAAGAGCCGACTTCGGACTTCGGACTTCGGATGCGACGAGGAGGATTCCAATGGCTCAACTCAACGACATCGCCCTCACCCTCGCCCGCGCGGGCGACGGTTGGCGCGGAGATGGTGGATGGTGGATCGGAGGACCGCTGATCTTTTTCGCCCTGTGGATCGGCATCCTCGCCCTGCTCTGGTTCGTCTTCTGGCGGCGTGGCGGCCCGCGCGAGCGTTCCGGCATCGACCGCGGCCGCGACATCCTCGCCGAGCGCTACGCCCGCGGCGAAATCTCGACCGACGAGTACCGCGAGCGCCTCGACCGCCTCGGCTAAAGAGACCAATCGTCGTCGGGGCGGACC